>JAYPEA010000005.1:1947-67500 GCA_038125525.1 Burkholderiaceae bacterium
TGGTGCCGGTGTTTGGCGTACTGGGCGGCGTGTGGTTTTTGGGTGAAACCTTGGTTTGGGTGGACCTGGCCGCCTTGGGCCTAACGCTGGCCGCGATGGCCGTGGTGCTGGGCGCCAGGGCGCACCCGCAGGCCTCAAAACGTTAGGTTTGTGTCAACTGTTTGTGACATACTAAAGCGATGACACAATGGACTTACCCGTTTGCCGCCTTGGTGGGGCAAGACGAGATGCGGTTGGCCATGCAACTCACCGCCATCGACCCTGGCTTGGGCGGTGTGCTGGTACTGGGCGACCGCGGCACCGGCAAAAGCACGGCGGTGCGCGGCTTGGCTGCCTTGCTGCCCACGCAGGCCGTGGTGCCGGGTTGCCGCTACGGCTGCAGCCCGCTTAGCCCACCGCAGGCCTGCCCCGACTGCCGCACGCTGCGCGCTGCGGGCACAAAGGCCAAACGGCCGGTGCAGGCCCCCGTGCCGGTGGTGGATTTGCCGCTGGGCGCCACCGAAGACCGCATTGTGGGGGCGTTGGACTTGGAGCGCGCGTTGGGCAGCGGTGTGAAGGCCTTTGAGCCCGGCCTGCTGGCCCGCGCCAACCGCGGGTTTTTGTACATCGACGAGGTGAACCTGCTGGAAGACCACCTGGTGGACTTGTTGATTGACGTGGCCGCCTCGGGCGAGAACGTGGTGGAGCGCGAGGGCTTAAGCGTACGCCACCCGGCCAAGTTTGTGCTGGTAGGCAGCGGCAACCCCGAAGAGGGCGAGCTGCGCCCGCAGCTGCTGGACCGCTTTGGCCTGGCCGTGGAAGTGCGCACCCCCACCGACTTGCCGACCCGGGTGGAGGTGGTGAAGCGCCGCGACGCGTTTGAGCAAGACCCCGAGGGGTTTTGCACGGCCTGGCAAGACGCCACCCAACAACTGCGCCAGCAACTGCAAAAAGCGCAAAAACGATTGGCCAAGGTGGTGGTGCCCGACGCCGCGCTGGAGCGGGCCGCGGCGCTTTGCACCGTGCTGGGCACCGATGGCCTGCGCGGTGACCTGACCCTGGTGCGTGCCGCACGCGCCTTGGCCGCGTGGCAAGGCAGCAAAACGGTACGCGACAGCCACTTGCGCGACGTGGCCGCGCCTGCCTTACGCCACCGCCTGCGCCGCAACCCGCTGGACGACACCGGCAGCGGCACGCGGGTGGCGCGCGCCGTGGCCGAGTGCTGGGGTGAAGCCTAACTTGACCAACGCCGACGCGCCGCCACTGACCGGGGCGCTTAACCCCGCGGCGCACGCCGCGGCCATGCTGCTGGCAGTAGACCCGCTGGCCTTGGGTGGGGCCGTGTTGCACGCGCCCGCCTCGCCCGTGCGCGACGCCTGGCTGGCACAGCTGCGCGCGCACCTGCCACCAGAGACGGTGTGGCGGCGCGTGCCGCACCACGCCGACCGCGACGCCCTGCTGGGTGGCCTGGACGTGGCCGCCACCCTACAAAGCGGGCGCCGGGTGCAACACGTTGGTGTGCTGCAAGCCACCACCGCCCAACTGCTGCTGTGCCCCATGGCCGAGCGCATGCCCCGCGACCGCGCGGCGTGGCTAGCCACCGCCCTGGACGACCACGCGCCCACCGCGCTGCTGCTGCTGGACGAACACCACGACGACGAACCCGAACAACAAGTGGTCCACGCGCTGCGCGACCGGTTGGCGCTGCACGTGACGCTGCACGGCATGGCGCAAGAGGCCCCGGCATGGACCGCAATCGACGTGCAACGCGCGCGCCGCACGTGGACCAAGGTGCACGTGGAGGACGCCGTGCGCCACGACGCCTGCGCCTTGGCCACGGCGCTGGGCGTGCCCAGCCTGCGCGCCCCCTTGCAGCTGCTGCGCGTGGCGCGCATGGTGGCCGCGCTGCAAGGGCAGCCCGCGGTTGACCAAGCCGCGCTGACGCTGGCCATGGTGTGGGTGCTGGCGCCGCGTGCCACGCAACTGCCCGAGGCACCCGCCGAGCCCGAGGCGCAACAGGCCCCACCACCCCCCAGCCAACCCACCGATCCTGCTAACAACAACGACCTCACCCAAACGGGCCCAACCGAGGCGCTGCCACCACAGGTGTTGGCCGCGGCGCAGGCGGCGATTCCGCCGGGGCTGCTGGCCATGCTGCAACAAGGCATGCTGCGCGGCGTGGCCGCAGGCAGCGCACGGCAGCAACCAACCAGCGGCGCCAGCGGGCGTGGCCGGCCTGTGGGTGCACGCCGTGGCACACCCCACGCCAAGGCTCGGCTGCACGTGCTCGAGACCTTACGCGCTGCGGCGCCGTGGCAAACCCTGAGACGACGAGAAGCGGGTGACGCCGCGCGCGGCCTGCACGTGGTGCGTGACGACCTGCGCGTGTGGCGCCACAAGCCGCGCGGCCAAACCACCACGGTGTTTGTGGTGGATGCCTCGGGCTCGGCCGCGCTGCACCGCTTGGCCGAGGCCAAGGGCGCGGTGGAACTGCTGCTGGCCGAGTGCTACGTGCGCCGCGACCGCGTGGCGCTGCTGGCCTTTGGCGGCGCCAGCGCACAAACCTTGCTGCCCCCAACCCGCGCGCTGGCGCGCGCCAAACGCAGCTTGGCCGCCCTACCCGGTGGCGGCGGCACGCCCTTGGCCAGCGCCATTGAGCACGCGCAAGCCGTGGCGACCGCCATACGGCGCGAGCAACAACGCCCAGTGGTGGTGATGCTGACCGATGGCCGTGCCAATGTGGCCCGCGACGGCAGCCCTGGGCGCGAACAAGCCAGCGCCGACGCCCTGGCCGCCGCACGCGCCTTTGCCACGGACGGTGTGTCCGTGCTGTGGCTGGACACCGCCGTACGCCCCCAAGCCGACGCCGTCCAACTGGCCGCAGCCATGGGCGCGCGCTACCTGCCCATGCCGCACGCCACCGCCGAGCGCATGGCGCAAGCCGTGCAACACGCCAGCGGCTAATTGGCCATGCAAGAGGCCGCTGCCCCGCCCCACTGGCGCACCGAGGGCCCCACCTGGCCACACCACGCGCGCAGCCGCTTTGTGGCTGCAGGCGGCATGGCTTGGCACGTGCAGCACTGGCCCGAGCCCAATCGGCCCACGCCCAACCCACCCACACCAACGCGCGTGTTGCTGCTGCACGGCACCGGCGGCAGTACCCATTGCTGGCGTGGCGTGGCGCCGTGGTTGGCGCAACACGCCGAGGTGCTGGCGCTGGACTTACCCGGTCACGGCTTTAGCGCGGCACCGGCTAACCCACAAGGCATGAGCCTGCACGGCATGGCGCAGGGTGTGGCCGCGCTGCTGGCGGATTGGCCTTACACGCCCGACATGGTGGTGGGCCACTCGGCCGGCTGCGCCGTGGCGGTGCGCATGGCGCTAAACGGGCAACTGCCCAACACCCGGCTGCTGGTGGGCATTGGCGCGGCGCTGCTGCCCTGGCAAGGGTTGCCAGGCAAATGGTTTGGCCCATTGGCGCGCGGCCTGGCCAGCCTGGGGCCGGTGCCCAAATGGTTTGCGGGTTGGGCCAACAAGCCCGCCGTGCTGCAAAGCCTGGTGGACAGCACCGGCTCAACCTTGAGCGACGAATCGTTGGCCTTGTGGCAGCGGCTGGTGGCAAGGCCCGAGCACGCGCAAGCCACGCTGCGCATGATGGCCGAGTGGGACTTGCCCGCCCTGCAACACGACCTGCCCCACCTGGCCACGCCGCTGTGTTTGCTGCACGGCAGCCGCGACACCACCGTGCGCCCGAGTCAGTCGCACCGCGCCGCACAACACGTAACACCCGCCGTGCGCGCGGGCGTACACGAGTGGCCCACGCTGGGGCACTTGGCACCCGAAGAGGCGCCCGAGCAAGTGGCGCAAAGCCTATGGGAGGTGTGGCAGGGGCGGCAGGGGTGGCAGCACGCCAACGCCCGCGGCGCTTAGCGCGGCAGCTGGGCCAGACGTTGCTGCACGGTTTGCGCCAGCGGCGCATCGGCCGGTAGCTGCTGCAGCGCGCGCTGCCAGTGGGCTCGGGCCTGCTGGGTTTGCTGCTGCTCAAGCGCGGCCATCCCCGCCAACACCAAAGCCTGCGCGTGATCGGGGCTGAGTTGCAGCGCGCGCTCAAGCCACCGCGCGGGTTCGCCCGCGAGCGAGCCGCCGCGCGCCATGGCGGTTACGTCGGCACGCATTACCCACCAGTCGGCTTGGCTGGCATCGATGGCCACGGCCTTGGCCAAGGCTTCGGCGGCGTCGGCCCAGCGCTGCATGGCGGCGTACGATTTGGCCAGCATATGCCAGCCTTGGGCGTTGGTTTGACCGTCTGGGCCTTGCAGCTTGGCCTCTAGGCGTTGCACCATGGCTTGCACCAACGGGGTTTGGGTTACGTCGTTGGGTGGCGCAGCCTCGGCCGCTGCTGGCGCCGGTTGAGCGGGCGTGGCAACAGGCGGGCCGCCGGCCAGCAACCACGCCGGCTGCCCAAGCACGGCGTAAACGGCAACGGCCAGCGCGGCCACGCCCAGCCACACCGTCCAGCGTAAACCGCGCTCAGTCATGACTTACCCGGCTGCGGCTTGGCCCGCGTGACGCGCCACCAGCCCAGCGCCGCGATCAGCAACAGCGCGGCTGGCAAAAACCACAGCGGCCACGTGCTGGGCTTGAGCGGCGGGCGGTAGCGCACGAAGTCGCCGTAGCGTTGCGTCATGTACTCAAGCACCTGCGCCTCGCTTTGGCCTTGGGCCAGCATGCGCCTAACCTGGTTGCGCAAGTCCACGGCCAACGGCGCTTGCGAGGCGGCAATGGTGTCGTTTTGGCACACCAGGCAACGCAGCTCGCTGGCCACGCGTTGCACCTGGTCCTCTAGCGTGGGGTTGGCACGCGCCAAATCGGCGTACCCCATGGCCAAGCTCAACACCACGGCCCGTACGCCCAACCCGCGCATAAGACGCGGCCTAGCCATGGCGTTGCGCCAACAAGGGCAACAGCGTGGATTGCACCCATTGCGGCGTGACCACACCGGTGTGTTTGTGCCGCACGCGGCCTTGCGGGTCAATCACGTAGGTCTCGGGCACGCCGTACACGCCTAAGTCTATGCCCACGCGGCCGTCCACGTCGTGCCATACGGTGTGGTACGGGTTGCCGCGCTGCGCCAGCCATTGTTGCGCGGCGGGGCTGGCGTCTTTGTAGTTCAGCCCCACCAACGTAACGCGCTGGCTTTGCGCCAACTGCAGCAACACCGGATGCTCAACCGCGCACGGCGTGCACCACGAGGCCCACACGTTAAGCACCCACCACTGGCCGCGCCAGGCCTGTGAGCTAACCGCCGCGGCGGGCTTACCCAACGCAGGCAGCGCAAACGCCGGCAAGGGTTGGCCGATGAGTGGCGAGGGCACCTCGCGCGGGTTCAGCCTAAGCCCCACGCCCAAGGCCACGCACAGCAAGGCAAAGCCCGCCAGCGCCAGCCAAGGCCCCAGGCGGCGCGGTGCCCGTGTCATGCGGCCTGCGCCGGCGGCAGCGCCGCGCGCCGGTCAAACGCCGCCATGAGGCCGCCCAAGGCCATCATCAAGCAGCCCAGCCATATCCAGTTCACCAGCGGCTTGTGGTGCACGCGAAAGGCAAAGGCGTCGTTGCCCAGCGATTCGCCCAGGGCCACGTAAACGTCGCGCCACAGGCTGCGGTCAATCGCCACCTCGGTCATGGTTTGGCCGTTGGCCAGGTACAAGCGTCGCTCGGGCTCAAGCGTGGTGACCGTTTGGCCGTGTTGCTGCATGGGCAGACGGGCGCGTACCGCAAAGTAGTTGGGCCCGGGCGCCATGGTGACGCCGTCAAAGCGCAACTCAACGTTGCCCACGGCAATCGCCTGGCCCGGGCGCAGCCGCACGTCTTGCTCGTGCCCCCAGGTGGAGACCGCCGCCACGCCAAGGGCGAACACCGCAACACCCAAGTGCGCCAACCACATGCCGCCTTTGGCGCCGCGCAGCGCCCGCCAGCGCGCCGAGGCGGGCAAACGCTGGCGCCACCACTGCACCATGTGCTGCGCCACGCCAAACGTGAGCCACGCGGCCAAGGCCAACCCGCCCCACGTGGCCCACGACGCGCCCGGCACCCACCACACCACCGCCGTGGCCGCGCCCACGGCCAACCCGGCCACCAGCATCCACGCGCGCCAAGGCGCCCTGCCAGCGGCGCGGCGCCAAGCCAGCACCGGGCCGGGCACCATCAGCAACATCACCAGCAGCATCAAGGGCACAAACACGGCTTCAAAGTACGGCGGCCCCACCGACAACTTACCGAGCCCCATGGCATCAAGCAGCATGGGGTATAGCGTGCCCAGCAGCACACTGGCCGCGGCCACCATGAGCAGCAAGGTTTGGCCAAACAACAAACCCTCGCGCGACCAGCCTTGAAAGCTTGCCCCCACGCCCACCGTGGGCGCACGCCAAGCGTAAAGCGCTAGCGCACCGCCCACCACCAGCGCCAAAAAAACCAAAATAAACAAACCGCGCCCGGGGTCTGAGGCGAACGCGTGCACCGAGCTGAGCACACCCGAGCGCACGATGAACGTGCCAAGCAACGCCAGCGCAAAGCCCAGCAGCGCCAGCAGCGCCGTCCATAGCCTGAAGCTGCCGCGCGCATCGGCCATGGCCGCGCTGTGCAACAACGCCGTGGCCACCAACCAGGGCATGAACGAGGCGTTTTCTACCGGGTCCCAAAACCACCAACCACCCCAGCCCAGTTCGTAGTACGCCCAAAAACTGCCCAAGGCAATGCCCACGGTTAAAAACGCCCAAGCCACCAGCGTCCACGGGCGTATGGCGCGCGCCCAGGCCGAGCCCAACTCGCCTTGCAGCAGCCCGGCCACGGTATAGGCAAAGGCCACCACCAAACCCACGTAACCCATGTACAGCAGCGGCGGATGCCACACCATGCCGGGGTCTTGCAGCAAGGGATTCATGCCTTGCCCGTCGGCCGGCACCGGCCAGGCGCGCAAAAACGGATTGGACGTGAACAGCAAAAACGCCAAAAAGCCCACGCCAATAAGCCCCATTACGCCCAGCACGCGGGCGCGCTGCACGGCGCAAGCGCTGCGCGTGCGCCATGCCACGGCCAACGTCCAACCAGCCAGCACCCACACCCACAGCAGCATGGAGCCCTCGTGGTTGCCCCACACCGCGGTGTAGCGGTACACCAGGGGCAGCGCCGAGTGGGCGTAACCGGCCACCAGCGCAACCGAGAAGTCGGTGTGCACAAACGCCCAGGTGAGCGCGCCAAACGCCAGCGTGACCGTGGCCGCTTGCACTGCCACCAGACGCGGGGCAAAGCGCATCCACGCCGCATCGCCGCGCGCCGCACCACCCAAGCCAAGCACGGCCAGCGCCACGCTGGCAGCCAGTGCCACGCTGAGGGCCAGATGGCCAAGCTCAACAATCACGGCTGCGACGCCACCTGCGTGCGCGTGGCTGCACCCGCGGCTTGCAGCGCCGCAGCGGCTTCGGGCGGCATGTAGTTTTCGTCGTGCTTGGCCAGCACTTGCTGCGCCACAAACCAGCCATCGGCAGCCAACGTGCCTTGCGCCACCACGCCTTTGCCCTCGCGAAACAAGTCGGGCAACATACCGGCGTAACGCACCGGCACGTGGTGCGCGCCGTCGGTAACCACAAAACTCACCTGTAAGCCCGAGCCCGAGCCCGCACGCTGCACGCTGCCTTGCTGCACCAACCCGCCAACACGAAAGGCGCGTGTGGTGGGCGCTTGCTGCGCGGCCACTTGCGTGGGGCTATAAAAAAACACCAAGTTGCTCTCAAAGGCGCGCAACACCAAGGTGGCTGCCCCGCCCAGTGCCAACAACGCCGCGCCCAACCACAGCATGCGCCAACGCTTGGCCGTCATGACGACTCCAGCCCGATGTCCCAGGCTTGGTCTTGCGCCGGGCGCTGCAGCGCGCGCCGCTGCCACGCCAGCACCATCCATTCGGCCAGCAGCACCAGCAGCGTCACGCCCACGGCGCCCCACACGTACCAACCCCGCCCGCCCATGCTGAACCACACTTCCAGCGTGCTCATGCTTGACTCTCCTGTTCGTTCAGCGCGCGCTGCGCCCATGTGGTGTGCCGCTCGCGGCGCAACAAAATCAATCGCAACCTCGCCAACACCGCCGCCAGCGTGTAACACCACGCCGCAGCCACCATGATGAGCATGGCGTGCAACATGGGCTCGGCCATGCGTGAACCGCTGGGCCCAATCGAGGCGCCCTGGTGCAAGGTGTTCCACCACACCACCGAAAAGTAAATCACCGGCACATTGATGGCACCCACAATGGCCAACAAACTCGCCGCGCGGTCGGCGCGGTGCGCGTCTTCGATGCTGGCGTGCAGCGCCATGTAGCCCAGGTACAAAAACAACAGCAACAACTCAGAGGTTAGGCGCGCGTCCCACACCCACCAGGTGCCCCAGGTGGGTTGGCCCCACAGCGCGCCGGTCCATAGCGCCACAAAGGTCATGAGCGCGCCAGTGGGCGCCAAGGCCTGCGCCATCATGTGCGACAGGCGCGACTGCCAAATCAAACCCGCCGCTGCCCAGCCCGCCATGGCCAGGTAAATCACCATGGACATCCACGCCGCGGGCACGTGCACAAACACAATGCGGTACACCTCGCCTTGTTGCGCGTCGGTTGGCGCTTGCCACAAGCCCAGGTAAAAGCCCCAGGCACCCAGCACCACGGCAGCGCCCAGCAACCACGGCTGCAAGGTTTGCGCCAAGCGGTAGCAGCGCGACGGCGCAGCAAAATAAAACCAGTTGATACGGGTGCCCATGCCTAGCCCTCCACCGCCATGCGTACCGCGCTGGCCACCGCCCACGGCAAGCCCACCACAGCCAACAACGCCATGGCCGCCAGCAGCGACAAGTGCGCCGCCACCACCTCGGGTGGCTGCCCCACGGCGCCCGCACCCAGCACCAACAAAGGCACCGTAAGCGGCAGCACCAACAAGGCCAACAACACCGCGCCACTGCGTACGCCCAGCACCAGCGCGGCGGCCACCGCGCCCAGCAAACACAACACCGGCAGCCCCAACAACAAGCCCGCCACCAACACCACCAGGGCCGAGGCCGAAAGCCCATACGGCACAGCCAACAACGGGCTGAGCGCCACCAGCGGCAGCAAAGCCAACGCGCCGTGCGTGGCCACCTTAACCAACATCAACAACGCCAACGGGTGCGGCGACAACACCATTTGCTCCAAGGTGCCGTCTTGCCAATCGTCGTGAAACCAGCGCGGCAACGTGCCCAGCGTGGCCAACACGGCGGCCACCCAAATCACGCCCGGGCCCATGCGCTGCAGCAGCTGCGGCTCAGGCCCCACGGCCAGCGGAAACAACGCCGCCACCACCAAGAAAAAACACCACGCCGCGGCCAAATCGGCGCGTTGGCGCCACTGGCTGGCCACCGTGGCGCGCAACACCACGCCCAGGCTTACCCAGGCGCTGGCTAACTCGCGTGCGGGGGCCGCGCCCCAGGCCACCGACGCCGTCATAGTGCCAACCGCCTCAGCCCGGCGTAGGCGTGGCCGGTTTGCCCATGCGCAGTAAACACCACGGCCCCACCACCGTGCACGTGGCGCTGCATGAGTTGTTGCAACCAACCGGTGGCGCGCTCGTCCAGCGCGACAAAGGGCTCGTCCAGCAGCCACAGCGCTGGCGCCCCGGGTAAGCCCAACCGGGCCAGCGCCGCCAAGCGGCGTTGCCCCTGCGACAAGCGTCCTACCGGCCGGCCGGCCACGGCGCTCAGGCCGCAGGCGTCCAAGGTGGCGTCCATGGCCTGCCGGTTAACCGCTTGCCCAGCCAGCGCGCAACCCAGGGTCAAATTGGCACGCGCATCAAGATTAGCTTTTTGTGCCGGCACCGGCCCAATCCACGCCATGTGCTCGCGCATGGCGCGCCAGTTGTCACCCAACAACGGCTGGCCATGCCACAGCATGTGCCCCTGACCCAGCGGAAACAAACCCGCCAAGGAGCGCAGCAACGTGGTTTTGCCCGCGCCGTTGGCCCCTTCAATCTGCCAGGTTTGCCCGCCCAGCACCTGCAAGCCCAGGCCACGCACCAACCAGCGGTGGCCGCGTTGCAGACCCACATCAATTAAAGCGAGCATGGAATCACCGGTCAGTGTCAACTAATAGTGACACTTGTAGCACATTCATATAAATGACACAAGCGAACGACTTGACATTCTAAGGTGTCGTGTTAAATTGACACTACGTGATGTCACACTCTTTTTACAACTGTACCGATCGGGGGCCCCATGGACATGCGCAAACGGATTGAGCAGGCGCTGGCGCGCCAGCTGGCCCCAGCACCCCACCACGGGGCGCCACCCAAGTTGCTGCAGGCCATGCGGCATGCGGTGTTTCCCGGCGGGGCGCGCATACGGCCCCAGCTTTGCTTGGCGGTGGCGCAGGCCTGCGCCTGCGATGCCCCGGGCTTGGCCTTGGGCGGCGCGGTGGGGGTCGAGCTGTTGCACTGCGCCTCGTTGGTGCACGACGACATGCCCTGCTTTGATGACGCCGACACCCGACGCGGCCGCCCCAGCGTGCAGCGCCAATACGGTGAGCCGCTGGCCCTGCTCACAGGGGATGCCTTGATTGTGCTGGCTTTTGAGGTGCTTACTGACCCCGATGTTGGCCATGCCGAGCGCGCCTTGGCCATGCAACGCACGCTGGCGCAAGCGGCCGGCTCGCCCGCGGGTGTGGTGGCTGGTCAGGCCTGGGAGTGCGAAACGGAAGTGGATTTGTCTCAGTACCAGCGCGCCAAAACCGGGGCGCTATTTGTGGCCGCCACCACGTTGGGCGCGCAAGCCGCCGGCGCCCCGCCCGAGCCCTGGCAAGCGCTGGGTGAGCAGCTGGGCGAGGCGTATCAGGTGGCCGACGACATTCGCGACGTGGTGGGCGACGCGGCCGAGTTGGGCAAACCGGTGGGCCAAGACCAAGCCCACGACCGGCCCAACGCGATGCAAACGCTGGGCTTGTCGGGGGCGCTTAAGCGCTTTGAATCGCTCATGCAAGACGCCGTGGCCGCCGTGCCCGCCTGCCCGCAGCAAAGCGCCATGCGCGAGCTGGTGCGGCACGAGGCATTGCGCTTGGTGCCACAGCTGTCGATTGCCTGGCGCCACCCCAACCCTCGCGCCACCGCGTAGGCCGATGCAACAAGTTCATGCCTCTGCCGGCGGCGCGGCGTTGAGCTGGTGGCAACGGCTGCAGCAAGCGCGGGGCGACTGGCTGGTCAACCCGCGGCTGCACCAATGGGCCAGCCGTAGCGTGCTGACGCGCTGGCTGGTACGGCGCCGGGCGCATCAACTGTTTGACGTGATGGCGGGCTTTGTGCACACGCAGGTGCTGCTGGCGTGCCTGGAGCTTGACCTGCTGGTGCGCCTGCAACGCAGCGGTGCGCAGGGTGCCGAAGCGCTAGCCAAAACGCACGACATACCGCTCGAGGCCATGACTGCCCTGCTCGACAGCGCGGTGCAGCTGGGCTTGCTACGCCGCCGTGGCCAGCGCTACACCCTTGGCCCCTTGGCCACGCCGCTGCTAACCCACGCCGGCATACGCGACATGGTGCAGCACAACGCGTTGCTGTACGCGGACATGCAACACCCCGTGGCGCTGATGCGCCAACCCCATACCAGCGCCATGCATCGGTTTTGGCTTTATACCGATGGCAGCGACGGCCAGGACGCGCCATCGGCCGCGCCAAACCAGTGGTCAGCCCAAGGCGTGGCCGCTTACTCGGGGCTAATGGCCAGTTCGCAAAGCTTTTTGCGAGAGCAACTGCTGCAGGTGTACCCGTTTGCTCAGCACCAACACGTGATGGACGTGGGCGGTGGACAAGGCGCTTGGGTGGCCACCTTAGCCCAACGCGTGCCGAGTTTGCAGCTGACGCTGGTGGACTTGCCACCGGTGGCGGAGTTGGCCGAACAACGCCTAAATAGCGTGGGTTTGAAGGGCCGCGTGCAATGCCACGGCCTGCACTTTGCCCACGACAACCTGCCCGTAGGGGCCGACCTGATTACGCTGCTGCGCGTGGCACACGACCACCCCGACGAGGTGGTGCGCCAACTGATGCAAGCCTGCTGGCGCGCCCTGCCCGCCGGCGGCACGCTGCTGCTGGCCGAACCCATGGCCGAGCAGCCCGGCGGCGCCGCGCGCGTTGACCCCTACTACCACTTTTACCTGTTGGCCATGGGGCAAGGGCGCCTGCGCACGGCCAATCGCATTGCGCTGCTGATGTCTGAAGCAGGTTTTGTTCACATTGAAAGCCTCCCTACGCCACTTCCGATGCACGGAGGCGTGGTGATTGGCCGAAAGCCCCTAGACAAAATCCAAACAAAACGGCCGAAATAAGGGTAAACCCTATGGTAAATTTTAATTGACACTTCATAATGTCAACAAATAAATACATATGATGCTCGCCCCAGCCATTGTTTTCCAACAACCCTGCACCCTATCGGTGCAGCGGTTGGCGCTACGCCCCACGGAGCCCAGCGATGCGGTGATTCAGGTGCAACACAGCGGCATCAGCACGGGCACCGAACGCCTGCTCTGGGATGGCAGCATGCCGCCCTTTCCGGGGATGGGCTACCCCTTGGTGCCGGGTTACGAGAGCGTCGGCGTGGTGACTCAAGCCGATAAAGCGGGCCAGGTGGCGGTGGGTCAAACGGTGTTTGTACCAGGCTCGCGCAGCTTTGCCGACGTACACAACCTGTTTGGCGGCGCCGGCGGCACCTTGGTGGCCCCAGCCGACAAGCTGGTGGCCGTGCCCCCAGCCATGGGCGCCGATGCGCTGCTGCTGGCGCTGGCAGCTACGGCGTACCACAGCGTTTCGCGCGGCGGTAAAGAAACGCCGGCGGCCCCGCCCCAGTTGATTGTGGGGCACGGCGTAATGGGCCGGTTGCTCGCGCGCCTGACGGTGGCCGCTGGTGCCCCAGCACCCACGGTGTGGGAGACCCAAACCGCGCGCATGGGCGGCGCCCAAGGCTACCGCGTATGCCACCCCAACGACGACGACCGCCACGACTACGCGAGCATTTACGACGTCAGCGGCGACCACGCCATGCTCAATCGCTTGATCGCGCGCTTAGCACATGGTGGCGAGGTGGTGCTGGCGGGGTTTTATCACGCGCCGCTGGCGTTTGATTTTGCGCCCGCGTTCATGCGCGAAGCCCGCGTGCGCGTGGCTGCCGAGTGGAGCCGCTCGGACATGCGCGCCGTGTCGCAATTGCTGCAAGAGCGCCGCCTTGACCTTAGCGGTTTGGTGACGCATCACGCCACGCCTGCGCAGGCCCAACAAGCCTATGCCACCGCGTTTTCGGACGCCGACTGCCTGAAGATGGCCCTTGACTGGAGCAACACATGAGCCCCACCCCACAACAGCCGGTGCAGTTTGTTGAACGCTTACGCCGTGAAGCCGCGCAAGCACCCGACCCGGTACAAGCCACGGCCGTTACCAAAGAAACACAAATCATTGCCATCTACGGCAAAGGCGGCATAGGCAAGAGCTTTACGCTGGCCAACCTAAGCTACATGATGGCGCAGCAAGGCAAAAAAGTGCTGCTGATTGGCTGCGACCCCAAAAGCGACACCACCAGTTTGCTGTTTGGCGGCAAGGCCTGCCCCACCATCATCGAGACCTCATCGCGCAAAAAACTCGCCGGTGAGCCGGTGGCCATTGGCGACGTGTGCTTTAAACGTGACGGCGTGTACGCCATGGAACTGGGCGGCCCCGAAGTGGGCCGCGGCTGCGGCGGACGCGGCATCATTCACGGCTTTGAAACGTTAGAGAAGCTCGGCTTTCACGACTGGGGCTTTGACTACGTGCTGCTGGACTTTTTGGGCGACGTGGTGTGCGGCGGCTTTGGCCTGCCCATTGCGCGCGACATGTGCCAAAAAGTGATTGTGGTGGGCAGCAACGATTTGCAGTCGCTGTACGTGGCCAACAACGTGTGCTCGGCAGTGGAGTATTTTCGTAAGCTCGGCGGCAACGTGGGCGTGGCCGGCTTGGTGATTAACAAAGACGACGGCACCGGCGAGGCGCAAGCGTTTGCCAACGCCGCAGGGATTCCGGTGCTGGCCTCGATTCCGGCACACGAAGACATTAGGCGCAAGAGCGCCAGCTACGAAATCATTGGTCGCCCCGACGGCGAGTGGGGCGATTTGTTTGCCGGCTTGGCCACGCAGGTGGCCGAGGCCCCACCCCAGCGGCCCTCGCCCTTATCGCAGGACGAACTGCTTGGCTTGTTTAGCGGCGACAGCGTAGGCCGCGACGTGGTGCTGCAACCCGCCACCGAAGAAGACATGCTGGGCCAGGCAGTGGTTGCCAAGCCCTCGCTTGAAGTGATTTACGAACAACAGGCGGCCTAAACCCCATGGCCGCGCGCACCATTGCCATCACCCCCAGCGACCAAGCGCAAGCCTTGGGTTGCCACGGTGACGCCAGCGCGCGCGCCGCGGCACAACAAGCCGCACAAGCACACAACCCCGACTTGGCGCAGTACGCCAAAGACTACCCCATGGGCCCACACGACCAGCCACAGAGCATGTGTCCGGCGTTTGGCTCGTTGCGCGTGGGACTGCGCATGAAGCGCACCGCCACCGTGCTCTCGGGCTCGGCCTGTTGTGTGTATGGCCTAACGTTTACCTCGCACTTTTACGGCGCGCGGCGCAGCGTGGGCTACGTGCCGTTCAACAGCGAAACGCTGGTGACGGGCAAACTGTTTGAGGACATTCGCGAAGCGGTGTACGCCCAAGCCAACCCCACTGAGTTGGACGCGATTGTGGTGATTAACTTATGCGTGCCCACCGCCAGTGGTGTGCCGCTTAAGCTGCTACCCAGCCACATCGACGGCGTGCGCATCATTGGCATTGACGTACCCGGCTTTGGCGTGCCCACCCACGCCGAGGCCAAAGACGTGTTGGCCGCGGCCATGCTACGCGTGGCACGCCAAGAGGTACTGGCCGGGCCGGTGCCCGCGCCACAACAAGGCCGCGCCGCCCTGCCCACCCTTACTTTGTTGGGCGAGATGTTTCCGGCCGACCCCATGCTGGTGGGCCAAATGATTGCACCCATGCAACTGGCCGTGGGCGCCACCGTGCCCACGCGCGAATGGCGCGAGTTGTATGCCGCGCTCGACGGCGCGGCGGTGGCGGCGATTCACCCCTTTTACACCGCCAGCGTGCGTGAGTTTGAACACGCTGGACGCCCGGTAATTGGCTCGGCCCCGGTGGGCCACTCGGCCACGCAAGACTGGTTGGGGCAACTGGGCGACACGCTGGGCATTGCCAGCGATCGCGTGGCCACTGCAAAAAATCAAGCGCACCAGGCGTGGAAGCAAGCGATGGATCAAGGCGCCAAGCTTGATGGGCGCATCACGCTCAGCGGCTACGAAGGCTCGGAGCTGCTGGTGGGCCGGCTGCTGGTGGAGCTGGGCGCCGACTTGCGCTACGTGGGCAGCGCCTGCCCAGCCACGCCGCACAACGCCCAAGACGCCGCATGGCTGCAAGCGCACGGGGTGCACGTACAGTTTCGCGCCTCGCTTGAGCAAGACCTGCAAGCCATGCACGCCTTTGCCCCGCAACTGGCCATTGGCACCACGCCGGTGGTGCAAGCGGCCAAAGAGGCGCGCATCCCCTCGCTGTACTTCACCAACCTCATTTCGGCAAGGCCACTGATGGGCGCAGCGGGTGCGGGCTCGCTGGTGCAAGTGATGCAAGCGGCCATGGCCAACCAGGCCCGCTTTGACACCATGCACGCCTTTTTTGGTGACGTGGGTCAAGGCGATCGTGCCGGTGTATGGCGCGAGCCCCCTACCGAGCACGCGAGCTTTCGCAAAGAGCAACGCCGCCTGCGCGACAAAGCCGCCAAGCGGCGCAAAGCCGAGGAGATGGTCTGATGCTGGTGCTGGACCACGACCGAGCAGGCGGCTACTGGGGCGCGGTGTACGTGTTCACCGCAATCAAGGGCTTGCAAGTGGTCATCGATGGTCCGGTGGGTTGCGAGAACTTGCCCGTGACCTCGGTGCTGCACTACACCGATGGCTTGCCGCCGCACGAGTTACCGATTGTGGTAACCGGCTTGGCCGAAGAAGAGCTTGGCCGCGAAGGCACCGAGGGTGCCATGAAACGCGCCCATGCCACGCTGGACCCCGACCTTCCAGCCGTGGTGGTGACCGGCTCGATTGCCGAGATGATTGGCGGCGGCGTGACCCCCGAGGGCACTGGGCTGATGCGATTTTTGCCGCGCACCATTGACGAAGACCAGTGGCAATGCGCCAACCGCGCCCTGCTTTGGTTGTGGCAACAGTACGGCGAAAAAACCCCCAGCCCGCGGGTGCGACAAGCCGGTGACAAACCACGCGTGAACATCATTGGGCCGAGCTACGGCGTGTTTAACAGTGCCTCGGACGTGGCCGAGGTGTGCCGCTTGGTTGAGGGCCTCGGTGCCGAGGTCAACATGGTGTTCCCACTGGGCAGCCACCTAGAAGACGTGGCCCAACTGAGTCAAGCTGATGTGAACATTTGCATGTACCGCGAGTTTGGCCGCTTGCTGTGCGAGGCGCTGGAGCGGCCTTACCTGCAAGCACCCATGGGGCTGCACAACACCACAGCGTTTTTGCGCAAACTGGGTGAGCTGCTGGGGCTTGACCCCGAGCCGTTTATAGAACGCGAGCGCCACACCACGCTCAAGCCGCTGTGGGACTTGTGGCGCTCGGTCACACAAGACTTTTTTGCCACCGCCAGCTTTGCCGTGGTCGCCAGCGACACTTACACACGCGGCCTGCGCGCCTTACTACAAGACGACTTGGGTCTGCCGTGTCGCTTTGCGGTGTCACGCCATGCGGGGGCCAAAACCGACAACGCGGCGGTGCGCGAACTGGTGCACAAGCAAACCCCGTTGATTATGTTTGGTAGTGTCAACGAGCGCATGTACCTAGCCGAGGCCGCGCAAGGCGGGGCCATGCGCGCCACCTTCATCGCTGCGTCGTTTCCCGGGGCCATTATTCGGCGCGCCACCGGCACCCCGTTTATGGGCTACGCCGGCGCCACCTATGTGGTGCAAGAGGTGTGCAACGCGCTGTTTGACGCCTTGTTTCACATTCTGCCGCTGGGCACCGCCATGGATGCCCAAGCCCAAGCCACGCCAGCGCGCGACGGCCAAGCGCCGCTGGCCTGGGATCAAGGCGCTCAAGCGCTGCTGGCACGACTGGTGGCCAAGCAGCCGGTGCTGGTGCAAATTTCAACGGCCAAGCGACTGCGCGACGACGCCGAGCAGCGCGCCCGCGCCCAAGGTAACGAGGCGGTGCAGGCCAATCACGTGGATCAAGCCAGCCACACGCTGGGGCTAGGCGAGCCGGCATGACCACGTGGCGATTCACCCCATTGGTGTTTACCGTGCCGACTGCGGCGCGGTGGCACCCCCCGACGTTCTGGTGCTCGGCCAGAACTGCCCAAGCTGCGCGGGCCGTGCGCAGCAACGGCCGCAAGGCCATTTGAGAAGGAGCGTTCGTATGTCAACTCGGACTTCAATTTCCGGCCTGACCGACGATGAGGCTCAGGAGTTCCACCAGTACTGGATACAGGGGACCGTGGCGTTTACGGCTGTTGCCGTGATCGCGCACCTGCTGGTCTGGGCCTGGAAACCCTGGTTCTAAGTAGCTTCGTGTTGCAAGGAGGTTAAACCATGCCTGCTACGTCTTTGGTTTCGCACAAGCCACCACGCGCAAACGACAAGTTGGCGTCGTGGTTGATTTTTGCGCCCTGCTTTGTGCTGGTGCTCTCGGTTGCTTTGCTCGGTCAACTCGCCGGCATGCACTGGAAGGACTGGTTACCGGGTGCCGAGCATGCCCACGGCATGTTGGGCGGCGTCAAGGCGGCGGTCTACACCTTCATGTCCCACATCATTTAGGAGAAACCACTATGTGGAGAATCTGGCGTCTTTACGACCCGCTCAGGGCCATGGTCGTGCAGGGCATCTTCCTGTTCGGTCTGGCAGCGATGATTCATCTCATCTTGCTGAGCACCAACAAGTTCAATTGGCTAGACGGCCCGAAGAAGTCGGCGGCAGCATCGGCGCAGTACAGCCCGTTGCCCGCGGTCACTCCGGCCCGCAAGGCTTAGGAACGATGCAAACGCAGGCGTTGCGCTCAGCCTTAGGTTGTGTGCAGCGCCTGCTCAGAATAAGTTATTCACTCGATGCAGGAGGGCCTCGCAATGGCCATGCTCAGCTTTGAAAAGAAATACCGAGTACGCGGTGGCACGCTGTTGGGCGGGGACCTGTTTGACTTCTGGGTCGGCCCGTTTTACGTCGGCTTCTTTGGCGTGACCACGGCGTTCTTCGCGTTCTTGGGAACCGCGCTGATTTTGTGGGGCGCCTCGCAAGGGCCTACGTGGAATCTTTGGCAAATCAATATTGCGCCGCCCGATTTGTCTTACGGCTTGGCGCTGGCTCCGCTGATGGAAGGCGGCCTGTGGCAGCTGATTACGGTGTGCGCCATTGGCGCGTTTGTCTCGTGGTTGCTGCGCGAGGTAGAAATTTGTCGCAAGTTGGGCATGGGTTACCACGTGCCGTTTGCCTTTGGTGTGGCAATTTTGGCCTATGTGACGTTGGTGGTGGTGCGCCCGGTACTCATGGGCGCTTGGGGCCACGGCTTTCCGTACGGCATTTTCAGTCACTTGGACTGGGTCTCCAACGTGGGCTACCAGTACCTGCACTTTCATTACAACCCCGCACACATGCTGGCGGTAAGTTTTTTCTTTGCCACGGTGTTTGCGCTGTCGCTGCACGGGTCGCTGATTTTGTCGGCCACCAACCCAGCCCCAGGCACCGAGGTCAAAACCCCTGAGCACGAGGACACGTTCTTCCGTGACTTCATTGGCTACTCGATTGGCACGTTGGGCATTCACCGCTTGGGCTTGTTTTTGGCGCTGGCGGCGGTGTTGTTTAGCGCGCTTTGTATCGTCATCAGCGGACCGTTTTGGAGCCTGGGTTGGCCCGAGTGGTGGAGCTGGTGGCTTAACCTGCCCATCTGGTCGCAATGGCCTTTGAGCTAAGCCTGTAGGAGAGCACATCATGGCGCAATACCAAAATTTGTTCACCACCGTGCAGGCCACTGGGCCGGTGCACAGTGGCGTGCCGCTGGGCCCAGGCAACAGCGCGCGTACCGGCAACCAACCGTGGGTTTCGTACTGGCTGGGTAAGCTAGGCAACGCCCAAATCGGGCCGATTTACTTGGGCGGCCTGGGGCTGGCCTCGTTAATTCTTGGTCTGTTTGCCTTTACCTTAATCGGCTTGAATATGTTGGCCTCGGTGGGCTGGGACCCGATTCAGTTTGTGCGGCAACTGTTTTGGTTGTCGCTTGAGCCACCACCACCGATATACGGCCTAGAGATTCCACCGCTCAACCAAGGCGGCTGGCATTTGATTGTGGGCTTGTTCCTCACGGCGTCGCTGGCGTTTTGGTGGGCCCGCACCTACCGCCGCGCCCGCGCCTTGGGCATGGGCACGCACGTGGCGTGGGCGTTTGCCGCGGCGCTGTGGCTGTACCTGTGCCTGGGCTTGTTTCGCCCGATTTTGATGGGCTCGTGGAGCGAGGGCGTGCCTTATGGCATCTTCCCGCACCTCGACTGGACCGCCGCGTTCTCGCTGCGCTACGGTAACTTGTTCTACAACCCGTTCCACGCCTTGTCGATTGCCTTTTTGTACGGCGCCACGCTGTTGTTTGCCATGCACGGCGCCACCATTTTGGCTGTGACCCGCTTTGGTGGGGAGC
Source organism: Burkholderiaceae bacterium (assembly GCA_038125525.1). Classification (GTDB taxonomy): domain Bacteria; phylum Pseudomonadota; class Gammaproteobacteria; order Burkholderiales; family Burkholderiaceae_C; genus RS62. The sequence continues at coordinate 21,720 of JAYPEA010000005.1, forward strand.
GCGAGATTGAGCAAATTATTGACCGCGGCACGGCCAGCGAGCGCGCTGGGCTGTTTTGGCGCTGGACGATGGGCTTTAACGCCACCATGGAGTCGATTCACCGCTGGGCGTGGTGGTTTGCGGTGTTGTGCCCCATTACCGGCGGCATTGGCATTTTGCTCACTGGCACGGTGGTGGACAACTGGTATTTGTGGGCACTCAAGCACGGCGTGGCACCACCCTACCCCGATATGTACCCCGCTGCGGTCGACCCCGCGCTTAGCTCAGGAGGCTGAACATGTTGCAATCATCCACACATTGGTTGGCGCGTGGTGCCAAGCTCGCGGCGTTGGCCTCACTGGTCACACTTGCCGCCTGCGAGCGCCCCCCCATGCAAAGCGAACAAAACGGCTTTCGTGGCACGGGCATGGTGCAAGTGGTCAACCCACGCGCGCTGGAGGACAAGGTTGCCTTAAACGCTGTGCCCATGGCCACGCCGCAGGCTCCGGCTGAGGGGCCCAAGGCCTCGCAGATTTACCAAAACGTGCAAGTGCTGGGCGACTTGAGCGTGGGCCAGTTCACCCGCTTAATGGTGGCCATTACCAGCTGGATTGCACCACAAGAGGGCTGTAACTACTGCCACAACCCGGCCAATTTGGCCGAGGACAGCAAGTACACCAAGGTGGTGTCGCGGCGCATGATTGAGATGACGCAAAACATCAACGCCAACTGGAAGACCCACGTGGCCGACACCGGGGTGACGTGCTACACCTGTCACCGGGGCCAGGCGGTGCCGTCTCAGGTTTGGTTTAAAGCCGACCAAGAGCCCAAAGGCGCAAACTTTATTGGCGACAAAGCTGGGCAAAACAGTCCGGCAGCCAGCGTCAAGTTGGCCTCGTTGCCCAACGACCCGTTTACGCCGTTTTTGCTGGGCGATCATGCCATTCGCGTGAATGGCACCACCGCCTTGCCCACGGGCAACCGCAGCTCAATTAAGCAAACCGAGTGGACGTATGGGTTGATGGTGCACATGTCGGCCTCGCTGGGGGTGAACTGCACGTACTGCCACAACACGCGAGCGTTTTCGAGCTGGGAGGACGCCGCGCCACAACGCGTGAAGGCTTGGCACGGCATTCGCATGGCGCGCGACGTGAACAATCAATACATCGCGCCGCTCACCGAGGTGTTTCCGGCCAACCGCAAGGGCGTGTTGGGCGACTTGGCCAAGGTCAATTGCGCCACCTGCCATCAGGGCGTGAACAAGCCGTTGTTGGGCGCCTCTATGCTTAAAGACTACCCCTCGCTGGCCAGCGGGGCCAAGTAAATTGACCGCCCACCCCTCCCCCACGGCGCCCGGCGACGGCGCACTGTCGGGGGTGGTGGTGGTGCTTTTGGTTGATTTTCATCCCGATCACCAAAGCTGGGGCTGGCGGCGCCTCATACGAGGCGGCGGTGTGTGGCGCGAGCAAGCCGGGGCAAGCTTTGCCAAGGTCATGGGCAGCGGTCACGACGGCGGCTTCACCCTTCGCCCCAGCGCCAGCCATCAAGGCGTGCTGGCGTTGGTGCCCAACCAGGCCAGCGCCGACGCGTTGCTCGACAGTGAATTGGCGCAAGCCTACCGGCAGCGGGCGCGCCAATGGTGGGCTGGCATCATGACGATTCAATCGGCCCGCGGTAGCTGGGACGGGCACAACTGGCTGCCTTCGCCCGCGCAAAGTTTTGCCCAGCCGCTGACGCGACAAAAAATGCCGCTGGCGGTGCTCACCCGCGCCAGCATCAGGCCAGCCAAGGCGATGGCGTTTTGGCGTCATGCGCCGGCGGCGCAGTCTGACTTGCAAGGCAGCAACGGCTGCTTGTTGGCCATGGGGCTGGGCGAGGCGCCGCTGGTGCGGCAGTGTACGTTTAGCCTGTGGCGTGATACCCAAGCCATGGAGGACTACGCGCAAGACGGCGCGCACCAGCGCGCGGCGGCCGCCGCGTACAAAAACGACTTTTTCTCTGAGTCGCTGTTCGTGCGGCTGGGCTTGCTGAGCCAGCGCGGCGTATGGCGCCACCCTGCCCCAGCCCATGCCTGAGACGCGCGTGGTGGTGGTGGGCGCGGGCGTGGCTGGCCTAAGCTGCGCGGCCGAGCTGGCGCACGCGGGCATGCGAGTCACGCTGTGCGAATCGGCGCCCACCGTGGGCGGCAAAATGCGCACGCTGCACGTGGATGGTGCGGCGATTGACGCCGGCCCCACCGTGATGACCATGCGCTGGGTGTTTGACGCGTTGTTTACGCGCTGTGGCCAGCGCTTGGGCGACGCCGTGACGCTGCAGCCGCTACCGGTGCTGGCGCGGCACTTTTGGGGCGACGGCAGCACACTGGATTTGTTTGCCGATCGTCGTGCCAGCGAGGACGCCGTGGGCCGCTTTGCGGGTGCCGCTGAGGCGCGCCGCTTTGCCGCGTTTTGCCGCCAGGCCGCACAGGTGTACCGCGCACTCGAAGGGCCATACATACGCGCAGCCGCACCCAGCATGGCGCAACTGACGCAGGCCATGGGCTGGCAAGGCCTAGCCAGCCTCACCCGCATTGGCCCCATGCGCAGCCTCATGAGCAGCTTGCAGCGTCAGCTGCACCACCCCAAACTGCAGCAATTGTTTGGCCGCTACGCCACGTACTGTGGCTCGTCTCCGTGGCAGGCGCCGGCCACGCTGATGCTGATTGCCGAAGTGGAAATGCAAGGCGTGTGGGCCGTGCAAGGCGGCATGGCCGCGCTGGCCGAGGCCCTAGCCACCTTGGCCACCAGCCAAGGCGTGGATTTGCGCTGCGCCACGGCGGTGCAACGCATTGAGCTTACGGGTGGACGCGTCAGCGGCGTACGACTGCAAGACGGCACCCGCCTTGAGGCCGACGCTGTGGTGTTTAACGGCGACCCCAATGCCCTACGCCAGGGCTTGTTGGGCGAGCCCGCGCGCGCCGCGGTGGAGCGCACGCCACCACCGCGCTCGCTCTCGGCCGTGACGTGGGCGGTACACACCGCCACGGCCGGCGTGGTGCTGGACAGGCACAACGTTTTTTTTGACGACGACTACGCCAGCGAATTTGAGGCGATTTTTGGCGCTGGGACGCTGCCGCCCAAACCTACGGTCTACCTGTGTGCCCAAGACCGTGGCGTGGGCAACGACCCAGCCCCAAGCCAAGCCGAACGCGCGCTGTGCCTGGTTAATGCACCGGCGCGCGGCGACTGGCCCGGCTGGCAGGAGGAGGACTGGCAAACATGCGAAGACCACACCATGAAACTGCTGCAACGCTGTGGCCTGCGCTGGCAGCCGCAGCCACACCAAATGCAGCGCTGCACACCGGTGACCTTTCACCAACGCTTTGCGGCCTCGGGCGGCGCCCTGTACGGCCAGGCCACGCATGGATGGATGGCGGCGTTCAGCCGCCCGGGGGCGAGCAGTCCGATCGAGGGGTTGTTTTTAGCCGGGGGCAGCGTGCACCCGGGCCCGGGGGTGCCCATGGCGGCGCTGTCGGGACGACAGGCGGCCGCGGCCCTGATGGCCAGCCCCGCTTTGACCAAGCGGTTCCATCCGGTGGCTACCTCTGGTGGTACCTTGACGCACTAAGCGACTGCGGCGGCTACGGCCTGAGCATCATTGCCTTTGTGGGCAGCGTGTTTTCGCCCTACTACGCGTGGGCGCAACGCCGCGGCGCGCGGCCCGATGCCAACGATTACTGCTGCCTCAATGTGTCGCTGTACGGCCCGGCGCGCCGCTGGACCATGACCGAGCGCGGCGCGCGCTGGTGCGGGCGCGACGCCACGCGCTTTGAGTTGGGCCCCAGTGCGCTGCAATGGCACGGCGACCATTTGTCGATTGACATCAACGAGCGTGCCGTGCCGCTGCCGTGGCCGGTGCGCGGCCAAGTACGGGTGTACCCCAAGCAGTTGTTTACGCTGAGCACACCCCTAGACGTACGCGGCGCGCACCGCTGGGGCCCCTTGGCGCCCAGCGCCCGCGTGGAGGTGGCGCTTGAGCAGCCAGCGCTGCGCTGGCAAGGGCAAGGCTACCTTGACAGCAACGAGGGCGACGAGCCGATTACGCAGGGCTTTGAGGCTTGGGACTGGTCACGCTGCCAGCTGCGCGACGGCAGCAGCGCAGTGATTTACGACACCGAACCCTGGCTGGCCGATGGCAACGTATTGGCGCTGCGGTTTTTGCCCAACGGGCAGGTGGAGCCCTTTGCGCCACCGCCGCAGCAGCGCATGCGGCGCACCGCCTGGTGGATTGAGCGGCGCTTGCGCAGCGATTCAGCGGTGACGGTACGCGACCAACTGGAGGACACGCCGTTTTATCAACGCGCGGTGGTGCAAAGCCAACTGCTGGGCGAGCCGGTCACGAGTTTTCACGAAACGCTGTATGTGCCGCGGCTGCGCTCATCGGTGGTGCAGGCCATGCTGCCTTGGCGCATGCCGCGCCGCTCGTGAGCCAAGCGCTCAAACAACTCAAGCATCCACGCCACACGCTGCTCGGGGTTGCGCTTGATACGCAAGCCCGCTGGCAGCGCATCGGGCAAATTGGGTGGAACCGTGTCCAGCAAAAACTGCACCGCCGCCGGCGCCTGGGGGGGCTCAACTGCCGCGCTTGAAGTGCTTTGCGCGTCAATCCACGCGCGGGTAAGCAGCCAGGCTTTGCGCGCGCGCGGCACCACGGCGCGGCGCGAGACCGAATCCAAGCCGTGGCGCCTGACTTCGGCGCCGATTTCGGCGTACACCCAGCGCGCTGCCCAAATGGCTTGCCGGCAGTCCGGCGGCAGCGCCGCAATGCCGCTGCTGGCGCGGGCATAAAGTCGGTTGGCTTCGTCGAGCAAGCGCGCGGTGACGCGCTGCAACGGCGCCGAGGTATGCGTGCTGGCCAGCACGTCGGTGGCGCACAGCCCCTCTTGGGCTAGCCACTGCTCGGGCAAGTACACGCGCCCGCGTGCGGCGTCTTCGCCGACATCGCGCGCGATGTTGGTGAGCTGCATGGCCAGGCCCAGCTCAGCGGCGCGTGCCAGCGTGGCTTGGCTGCGCGCGCCCATCAGCCACGCCATCATGGTGCCCACACTGCCGGCCACACGCGCGGCGTAGGCGTGCACATCGTGCAGCGTGTCGTAGCGTCGGCCAGCGGCGTCCCAGGCAAAGCCCTCGAGTAAGGCATCGAGCCACGCACGCGGCAAGTCGTGGTGCTTGACCACCAACGCCAGCGCCTGGTCCTCCACAAAGTGGCGCGGCGTTTGCGCGTAAATGGCATCCAGCCTTTGCTGCAACAGCGTCAGCGCCAAGCGGCAGTCTTCGCCCTCGTCTACCAAATCATCGGCCACGCGGCAAAACGCGTACAACACCACCGCCGCGCTGCGCACCCGCGGCGGCAACCAACGGCTGGCGGCAAAAAAGGTTTTGGAGCCCCCGCGCATGAGCTCGAGGCAGGCCTGTAACTCGGGGGCCATCATGCGGTAGCCCGCGCTTGCGCCTGTTGCCAAGCCTGTACCGTGGGCACCACGGTTTGCAGGGCTTTAGCGGACATTAACACCCCCGGCACCCCGGCCCCGGGATGCGTGGCCGCGCCAACCAAGTACAGTCCTTGCACGTCCTCGCTGCGGTTGTGCGGCCTAAACCACGCACTTTGCAACAGCAGCGGCTCAAGGCCAAACCCCGCGCCTTTGTAGCTGGCCAAGCGGTCTTGAAAGTCCAGCGGCGTCATGAGGCGCGAGGTGGTGAGCCGAGCGCCCAAGCCGGGCAACACGGTGGCCTCGAGTCGCGCCTGAATCGCTTGCCGATATGTCTCGGCATGGGTGCGCCAGTCGGTGCCGCTGTCTAGGTGTGGCACCGGCGACAACGCGTAAAACGTGTCGCACCCCGGTGGCGCCAGTGAGGGGTCGGTGGCGGTTGGGCGGTGCAGGTACAGGCTGAAATCGTCAGCCAAGTGCTTGCGCTTAAAAATATCGCGCAGCAGCCCGCGATAACGCGGCCCCAACACCAGCATGTGGTGTGGCACATCTTCGTAGCGGCGGTCGCAACCAAAGTACCAAACAAACAAGCCCATCGAGTAACGCCCGCGCTCGATGCGGCTGTCGCTCCAGTGGCGCCGGTGTTCGGGTCGAACCAGGTGCTTGTACGTCCAGGCCGAGTCGGCGTTGCTCACCACAATATCGGCGCTAAGCCGCTCGCCATTGGCCAGCCGTACCCCCGTGGCGCGACCGTCCTGCACCGTGATTTCGGCCACCCGCGCGTGGTAGCGAATCGGCACGCCGCGCTGCTGCAGCAAGTTCACCATACCGCGCACCAAGGCGCCGGTGCCGCCCATAACAGAGTGCACGCCCCAGCGCCGCTCAAGCGAGTGAATCAGCGCATACGCGCTGGTGACAGAAAACGGGTTGCCGCCAATGAGCAGGGTATGAAAGCTAAACGCAATGCGTAACTGCGGGTGCCGCAGGTGCTTGGCCACCACCCCATAGATGGTGCGCCACGCCTGCATGCGTGCAAAGCCGGGTAAGGCCTTAACCAAGTCAATCACGCGGTCAAACGCAATCGACCCCATGCCCTCAAAACCAATACGCCGGCAACGCTCGGCCACCTCAATCAAACGCCGAAACCCCTTGACGTCGCGCTTGTCAAACGTGGCAATTTGCCGCTCCATTTGCTCGTCGTTGGCGTTGTAGTCAAATACCCGCCCGTCGTCAAAACGAATACGGTAAAACGGGTCCATCAAACGCAAGTCCACGTCGTCTTGCAAGCGTCGGCCGCACAAGCGCCACAACTCTTCGAGCAAAAACGGCGCGGTGATGATGGTGGGGCCGGCGTCAAAGGTGTAGCCGTCTTGGGCAAACACGTAGGCACGTCCGCCGGGGCCGTCGAGTTGCTCGAGTACCTGCACCTCGTAGCCCATGACGCTAAGCCGTATGGCCGCAGCCAAACCGCCAAAGCCGCTGCCAATCACCAGTGCACGCGGCACCGGCGTGCGCTCGCCACCTGCGCGCGACTCATCGGTGTAGTAAGCGTTCATCCGCCCTCCGCCTTGGCTACGGCCAGCGGCTGCGTGCGCCCCATGGCCCAACCCCACAGCCGCTGCACCGGTGCGGCCAGCACCATCAACACGTGCTCCACAATCGCCAACCCAAGCAACGACGCCAACAGCGTCCAGCCCGGCGTAACCTCAATGGCCGCAGCCTGCGCCTGCCATATGAGCCACGCCAAGGTGGCCCCAGCCAAGCCCACCGAAACATAAAAAAACCAACTCGGCGGGCTGCTGCGAAAGTAACTACCCAAGTACACCAAGTGCGGCGGCAAAAACTGTGCACCCACTTGCGGCACGCCTAAAAACAAATTGATCTTGGCGCTAAAACGCATGCACCACAACACCGCAAAGGTGCACAGCGCGGTGTGATTGGGCAAGCCCTGCTGCAGTACCATCAGCACGGCAAAGTTAAGCACCAGCGCCACTTCGTGCCACGCCACGGCCGCCACGCCCTGGCGCCAACGCTGCCACCCCGCGGCGTGGCGCTCTTGCGGCTGGCGGCGCGGGCCGGTGAGCCAGCCGGTTAAAAACATCAACTCGTGCCATGCCCACATCACCATGGCGGCGCCAAAACCAAGGTAAGCGTGGGCCGTGCCCACCGCTTGCATGGAGTGCCAGGCCAGCACCAGCGAGGCCAAGGCCAGCGCCGTAAGCCATAAATTGCTGCGACCAAAGGTGGGCTGGGCGCGTCGCACCAGCCACAAAATCACGCCTGTGCCCAGCCACCAGCTCGCCACCGCGAACAGTAAGGCCAGCCAGGGCGATTGCCACACGGCACCGCTCATGCGTTCACCATGTAGGTTGCACCCGTACATGTGCCGGCAAGCGTTGCGATTTCACCGGCAAGCAATACACCCGAGCAAAAACCGCAGCGGCTTGAACGGCACACCAGCCCTGGCGCAGCTTACCCACCACACCGCCTTGCGCACGGGCCACAGCCATGCGGTTGTTTATTTCAACCAAGCGCGTCATGCCACGCCGAAACGCCGGATGGTCGGTGTCAATTTCCACCGGAAACACCTGCTTGGCAATGTCCGAGGTGATGCGAAACACGGTGTAATCGAATTCGGTGGGCGCCAAACCCATGGCCTGATGCATCGCCGGGCGCTGATGGTCGCGCACGTACATGGTGGCGTACACCGCCAAAATAAAAAACCGAATCCACCACAGGTTGTGGCCACGCAGCAACTTGGGGTTGGCGCGCATGATGAGGGCAAACGACTCGCCGTGCCGAAACTCGTCGTTGCACCAGCGCTCAAACCATTTAAATATCGGGTGAAAGCGCTTGTCCGGGTGGCGCTGCAACTGCCGGTAAATGGTGATGTAACGCGCGTAACCGATTTTTTCAGACAAATACGTGGCATAAAAAATAAACTTGGGCTTAAAAAACGTATACCGCTTGGTGCGCTTGAGCTGACCCAAATCGACACCCAAGTCAAAGTCGCGTAACGACTGGTTGATAAACCCGGCGTGACGGGACTCGTCACGCGCCATAAAGGTCATGAGCTTCTTAATATCGGGGTTGGTCACGTGCTTGCGCACCTCGTTGTACAAAATGCAGCCTGAGAATTCCGAGGTGAGTGAGCCGATTAAAAAGTCCAAAAACTCTTGCCGCAGCGCCGGCGGCAACTGCGCGACCTGCTGCTTGGCTTCGTGGGCAAAACCCGCGTCGCGCTGAAAGTGATCATGGTTGTTGTCGCCTTCGTACTCGGCCATCATGACGTCCCACTCAGCACGCACCGGCTCGACGTCAAGTTGATCCATCGCGGCGTAATCGGTGGTGTAAAAGCGCGGGGCAATCACCGTGTCGTGCAAGGCCTTGGCTTGCGCATCGGCGGCGCTCTCTACCCGCGCCATTAAGTGCGCCAAGGGGTCATCGTCCAGCGTCATCGGTGCATGGCTCATCGCAGGTCTCCGTCGGGGTTGGGTGCTAGGGCGGCAAACTCGGCCCAATTACTCGGACCAAAACTCTCTAAGTCAATGCGGGTGTCGGTTGCGTCATCAGCCAGTTGCAAGCGGCTACCCTGGCGCCCCACCAGCTGGTAGGGGCCACCGGGCGGCAGGCCGTGCGCTGCGCGCGCGCGCGCCATGGTGCGAATCACACCGCGTACAAAGCCCTGCTCGCCTTGCCAGCGCCGCAGCACTTCGCCGGTGCCAGGCTCAATCGCCAACACGCTGCCGTCAGCGGCTTGGTCAAACATCACCGGCCGTTGCCACTGCGCCGGCGCGGTATCTTGCGAGGCACCAGCGGCCACCCAAAGGGTCAGCGCCAACAACGCCACAACCACAGTCAACATCCGCCAAGGCGGACCGCGGCGCGTGCGCATGGGGTTCACGACATCACCACCGTAGGCTGCTGCGCGTCGCCGCTGCGTGAGGCCTCGGGCTGCTCCCCCATGGACGCCACCACGTCCGGGTTGGCCACGCGCCACGCCTGCTGTAGCAGTTGGCTGACGCGCTGCACATCGGCCACGCCGCGCAAACTGGGCTGGGGCTGCTTGAGTCGCCACGGACGCGCATGCGGCCACAAATGCAGCCAGCCCATACGGTCGTCACCGGCCAAGGCCAGCGACACGTCGCCCACGCCGTGTGCGCCATGGCGCACCGCTGCGCCGGCTAAGCGACGCAGCGGCAGGTTGAGCGTGAGCGTAAGCACAATGCCAATGCGCATGACCACGCGCTTATTGGTTAGGGTGTACAGCGTGGTACGCGCACTCAACCACGCCCACCAGCACAACACACCCCACGCCACGAGCGCAAGCACGCCACTGACGGCCAGCCCTTGCCAGTACGCCGCGGTGGTGGTAGCGACACCGGCGCTGGCCTGTAAGGCCAACATCGCCACCAAGTACAGCGCCACGCCACGCACATGAAACACCTGAGTGGCTAGGGTGCGCCACTCAGGCGCGCCTTGCCACAGCACGCGCTCATCAGCGGGCAGCGGCTCGGGCAAGCCCGGCGCGGCTTCAAACTCGTGCTCGTGCACCGTGCTCATAGCAGCGGTTCTTGCCGCTCGGGAGTGGCGTACAAGGTGCCGGCACCAAAGTAAGCGGTGATTTTTTCTTCCTCGAGCAGGGTAATCTCTTCGGGGCTGCGCGTGGCCGGCACACCTTCAAACTGGTCGGCCAACAGTGCGTGCACCGTGATCCCCTGCCGGGTGATACGCGCAAAGGTCATGGGCACCAACACCTGACGCCCACCCGATGTGCTCACCTCGAGATAACGGAACATCATCTCCATGCGATCCACCCACAGGTCATGCACGGTGCCGGCCACCTGACCCTGCGCGTCGTGCACCGTCATACCGCGCGGGTCCACGTCTTTGCTGGCCACGCCGTGATCGGGTGCGCGACGTAGCGGCACAATCTTGGCCTCGCCGTGCAAGGTACGGTCCACCTCGTCGGCACGGGCGGCCCAGGCCCCGGGGCCAACGCCAGCGGTTAGTGGGTTACCCACAGGCTCAAGCGGTGCGCCGTTAAGCCCCGTGACTGGCTGCGCCTGGTAGCTGCCGTCGGCCCGATTGAAGTCGGGCGCTTGCACCTCGCGGCCATTGGCCAAGCGATAGGTTTTGGGCTCGGGCATGGGCCAGCCCGTGATCACCGGCCCGTTCTCTCGCCCCGAATCCATGGGGTAGCCCTCGCGATGCCCCTCACGGATAAGGTAATAAATTAACCCGGCAAAAAATATCCAGAACATGTACAACACGATCTGGGCCACATCAACGTACTGCGTGATTGCTCCTGTTCCCATCACCGTTTCTCCTTCTAAAAACAACACACACCCTTAACCTGGCATTTCAGCCAGACCAAACCTTGACGCCGAGGGCATAAGCCCGCGGCGACGCCGCACCAGTGGCCCCAACGCAATGAGCACCACAAAGAGCAAATAAATCTCGACATGAAACACAAAGCTGTAGCCCGTGACGGGCGACTGCAGTGGTACACCGAGGTGCCCGGCCATGGCCAAGTAGCCCACGCCGTCGCGCAGTGCCCCGCCCAGCGCCATCGCCACGCCTGCGGCGCTGGCTTGCACCGCGCCCCAGGCGCCCAGCACCAAGCCGCTGGCACCACCTTGCACAAACTCCATGGCCGTGAGCAACATGCCCACGGCAAACAAACCGCCGGCCATGCCAATCAAAAACGCCCCGGCCTGAAACAACCACGGCGCCTGCAACGGGGCGGCAAACACCACCAAGGCAAAGGCTGGTAAACCAAGCAGCACCCCGCGGGCGCCCAGGCGGCAGGTGTCGGTGCCGCGCGCCACCTGGTGCGCCGACCACGCAAACGCCAGCATCGCACCCATGGCGCTGAGCGCCGTCAAGGCACTGGTGTGTCCCACGGCCAAACCCAGCACCTCGCCGCCATAGGGCTCGAGCACAATGTCTTGCATGCTAAAAGCGCAGGTGCCTAGCCCCACCGTCCATAAAAAGCGCCGCATGCCGGGCATGGCCATTAGGGCGCGCCACTGCGCGCCAAACCCACCCACAGGCCGCGCCCCTCGGCGCGTGCCGCGCGCCTCTTGGCGCCACAATGCCGTAAGGTTAAGCACCATCACCGCCACCGCGCAACCTTGCACCACCTGAATCAAACGCTTAGGCGAAAACTCCGCCAGCATCCACCCCAAGCCAGCGGCCCCTACCAGCAGCCCCACCAGCAACGCCGTGTACAAAAACGCCACCACACGCGGACGCGTCTCGGGGGTAGCCAAATCCGAGGCCAACGCCATGCCCGCGGTTTGGGTGATTTGAATGCCCGCACCGGCGAGCACAAAGGCCAAGCCAGCACCCACACGGCCCAACCACAGCGTTCCCGGTGGCGGGTCAGCCAACAGCAGCAAAGCAAAGGGCATGATGGCCAAGCCACCAAACATCAACAAATTGCCCATCCACAAATACGGCAAGCGACGCAAGCCCAGGGCCGAGGGATGGGTGTCGCTGCGGTAGCCAATCATGGCGCGCATGGGGGCAAACACCAGCGGCAACGCCACCGACAACGCCACCCACCAAGCCGGTACACCCAACTCCACAATCATCACCCGGTTGAGCGTGCCCACCAACAGCGCGGTCGCCAAGCCAATGGCCACTTGAAACAACGACAAACGCCAAAGCCGCCTCAGCGGCAGCTCGGCCGAAGCGGCGTCGGCAAATGGCACGTAACGTGCCATCCAGGCCTGCGCCCACGGGGGTGGCTGCATACGCCACGCCTTCATTGGCACCACTCCCACGCTTGCGAGGTGTAAAACCCGTGCGCCACGCGTTGGGTACGGCCCTCTTGCCACGCCACACCCAAGGCCTGAGAAATCAATGGCCGCAGCCTATCTTGTGCCATGGGTTGCAGCGCCGGCGAGCGATCGCCGCGCGGAAACCATCGCCCCACCCCGTGCATCAGCGCCAACACGGGTGTGCGCGGGGCAAAGGTCAACAGCACCGCACGCGCCACGCGCGGGGCTAAGCGCTGCAGCGCATCGGCCAACTGCTGCGGCTCGTAGTGAATCAATGAGTCCATGGCCACCACGTAGTCAAACCGGCCCAAGGCCTCGTCCAACATGTCACCGGCCATAAAGTGCACACCAGCGGCCGACTGGCGCTGTTTGGCCAACTCAATGAGGGTGGGCGACAAATCCACCGCCACCACCTCGGCACCACGCTCGGCCAAAGCCTGCGCCAGCACGCCGGTGCCGCAACCGGCGTCCAGCACCCGCGCGCCGTGCAAATCAAGCGGCAACCACTGCAGCAAGGTCGCGCGCATGGCATCGCGCCCGGCGCGCACCGAGGCTCGAATGCGCCCCAGCGGCGCGTCCGAGGTCAGCCGCTCCCACGCCTTGGCCGCGGTGCGGTCAAAGTAGTGTTCGATTTGCGCGCGGCGCTGTAAGTACGCGGTATCAGGCATCAATCAAAACCCAGCAGGTCAAAAATGTCGCGGTCTTTCATGGGCACGGCGCTCATGGGGTCGGTGCCCGCCCACAACGCCGCGGCTAAGCGCATGTACTCTTGGCGCACCGCCTCGAGCTCGGGGCCTTCGTCCATTTCAAATAGGGTGGACTTTTTCAGGCGGCTGCGGCGAATCGCATCCAGGTCGGGAAAATGTGCGGCCAACTGCAACCCAATTTGTTGGTTGTACTTGTCAATTTGGTCGGTGCCTGCGCTGCGGTTGGCAATGACGCCGCCTAAGCGTACGTTGTAATTACGCGCCTTGGCACCAATGGCCTGCACGATGCGGTTCATGGCAAAAATGGAGTCGAAATCGTTAGCCGTAACGATTAAGGCGCGGTCAGCGTGTTGCAGCGGCGCAGCAAAACCGCCACACACCACGTCGCCCAGCACGTCAAAAATCACCACGTCGGTGTCCTCGAGCAAGTGGTGCTCTTTGAGCAACTTCACGGTCTGCCCCACCACGTAGCCACCGCAGCCCGTGCCCGCTGGTGGCCCGCCGGCCTCCACGCACATCACGCCGTTGTAGCCCTCAAACACAAAGTCTTCAACGCGCAATTCTTCGGGGTGAAAGTCCACCGTCTCCAGCACGTCAATTACCGTGGGCAGCATGCGCTTGGTTAAGGTAAAGGTGGAGTCGTGCTTGGGGTCGCAGCCAATTTGCAACACCCGCTTGCCCATGTGCGAAAACGCTGCCGAAAGGTTAGACGAGGTGGTGCTTTTGCCAATGCCCCCCTTGCCGTAGATGGCAAACACCTTGGCGTTGCCTATCTTCACGCTGGGGTCCAACGACACCTGCACGCTGCCCTCGCCGTCTTCGCCAGGGCGGGCGCCTCGACCAATCGATGTCACGGGTACTGCCACGGTGTTCATGCCGCCGCTCCTTGTTGTATGCCTTCAAGACTGTCTTCCAGCGCGTCGCTGGCGCGTCGCAACGCCTCGAGGTGCTCGGCGCTGGGCTGCCAAAAGTTGCGCTCGGATGCTTCGAGTAGCCGATTGGCCATGCGCGCCGATGCGGTGGGGTTGAGCGCGGCCAGGCGCTGGCGCATGGCCTCGTCGAGCATGTAGGTCTCGCTCAAACGCTGATACACCCACGGCTCAACTTGCCCGGTGGTGGCCGACCAGCCCATGGTGTGGGTGAGGTGGGCCTCAATTTGCTGCACCCCTTCGTAACCATGACGCAGCATGGTGTCGGCCCAGGTGGGGTTGAGCATGCGCCCGCGCGTCTCAAGCGCCACTTGTTCACGTAGGCTGCGCACCTGGGCGTGGGCGTCGTCGTCGCGCGTTTGGTCACCAATGTATACCGGCATGTTTTCGCTGCCCACGCCTTGGGCCTGGGCCACGGCGCGCGTCATGCCGCCCAAGCTGTCAAAGTAGGTGTCCACCGAGGTCACCCCCAGTTCAACCGACTCTAAGTTTTGATAACTCAGCGCCACGTGCGACAGCGCTTGCCGAAGCAACGCCTGCTGCGCTTGCGGCTGCCCGGCGCGACCGTAGGCAAAGCCCTTGCGTTGACTGAAGGTGTCGGCCAATTCGTCGGCCTGGTCCCATTGCCCGCTGTCGATCAGTAAGTTGACGTTGGCACCGTAGGTGCCCTCGGCGTTGCTAAAGACGCGCAGCGCCGCGCTCTCCAAGTCGCAACCGTGGGCGCGCTGGCACGCCAACACGTGCTTGCGAATCCAGTTCATGTCCTCGGGCTCATCGGCCTCGGCAGCCAAGTAGGCGGCCTCAGCAAGCAAGCGAATTTGCAAAGGCAACAAGTCGCGAAAGATGCCCGATAGCGTAAGCACCACGTCAATACGCGGCCGCCCCAACTGCTCGAGCGGCACCAAGGTGGCACCGGCCAAGCGGCCGTAGCTGTCAAAACGAGGCGCCGCACCCATCAGGTGCAAGGCCTGGGCAATCGCATCGCCACCGGTTTTTAGGTTGTCGGTGCCCCACAGCACCATGGCCACCGATTGCGGCCACGCGCCGTGGTCGGCCCGGTAGCGCGCAAGCAAACGTTCGGCCTGGCGTTGGCCGCTGCGCTGGGCGTGGGCACTGGGCAGCCCAAAGGGGTCAAAGCCGTGCATGTTGCGCCCAGTGGGCAACACCTCGGGGTTGCGCAGCACATCGCCGCCGGGCGCGGGCATCACGTAGCGGCCATCCAAGGCCTGCAGCAAGCCCTGCAATTCATGTCCACCGCACCACGCCTCGTTGGCGCGCTGTAGTGCCTCCCAACTGGCTTGCGCCTGCTCGGTCTCAGGCGCCAGCCATTGCTGCCAGTGGCTCTCGCTGGGGTTGTGTACCAACGCCTGCAGCGCCGCGTGCGGCCACTGCACCTGGTGCCAAGCCTCGCCGCAGGCTTGCAGCCACGCCACGCGTTGCTCAGGCGTGGGCGCTTGCCCCACCACGTGCAGGCCGCAGGGCATCAAGCTGTTGGTCAGTGCGTCCAGTTCGGCTTGCCAGTGGCTGACGCACGCGTCGGGGTCTTCGATGTCTTGGGTTAAATCCAACCGCTGCGCCAGCTCCCGCATGCCTTGCAGCGCCTCGGTGCGCGCGGCGGTGGCCGTTGCCGATAACTCGTGCCATTGCGTCAACGCCTCACGCAATTCGCCCCAAGCCTGATACGCCTGCACATGCGCCAGCGGCGGTGTGGCGTGTGTTACCAAGGTGGCGGCTGCGCGCCGCTTGGCCAGGGCGCCCTCGCTTGGGTTGTTGCCAGCGTAAAGGTACACGTTGGGCAAATCACCAAGCAAGCGCTCGGGCCAGCACGCCTCGCTCAAACCCACTTGCTTACCCGGCATAAATTCCAGCGCGCCGTGGGTGCCAAAGTGCAGCACCGCATCGGCGGCAAAGTCTTCGCGCAACCACCGGTAAAACGCGCTAAACGCGTGGGTCGGCGCAAAGCCTTTTTCAAACAGCAAGCGCATGGGGTCGCCTTCGTAGCCAAACCCAGGCTGCACGCCCACAAACACCTCACCAAACTGCGCGCCCAGCACAAACAGTTGCTGGCCGTTCGTTTGTACCCGTCCCGGTGCCGGCCCCCACTGAGCCTCAATCGCGGCCAGGTGCGGCTCGCGGCGCACGTGGTCATCGGCGCTAACCAAGGCGTGGACGTTGGCCGGCGTGCCGTAACGCGAAGCATTACCCTGCGTAATGGCCTCGCGTAACGCCTCTACCGTGGGCGGCACCGTAACGCGGTAGCCTTGCTCAGCCAGCGCCCGCAGCGTGTTGTGCAGCGACTCAAACACCGCCAACATCGCCGCGGTGCCCACGTTGCCGGCGTTGGGCGGAAAACAAAACAACACCACCGCCAAGCGCCGTTGGTCGCGCGGCTTGGCGCGTAACTTAACCCAACGCGCCACGCGCGCGGCCAACAGCGCGGTGCGGTCGGCAGCGGCTTGCATGTCGCGGCCATCGCCGCTGCGCCCGCCGTACACCATGCTGCCCGTGGCGCCGTCCAATTCGGGCAGTGCCACCATGATGGTGGACTCCACCGGCAACATGCCGCGGTCGCTTTGGCGCCAAGCATCCAAGGTTTGAAACTCCAGCGGCGCGGCCGCCAAGTAAGGCACATCCAGCAACGCCAGCGTGTGCTGTGCGGCGCGCGCGTCGTTAAATGCCGGCCCACCCACCAAGCTAAACCCGGTCAAAGACACCAAGGCGTCGATGCACGCTTTGCCATCTTTTAACCAGTAGCGCTCGGCCACCGGCCGAAAATCCAGCCCTGCGGCAAACGCCGGTATTACGGCGTAGCCTTGGGCCTCAAGCGCGCCAATCACACCGTCGTAGTGTGCGGTGTTGCCCGCCAGCACATACGAGCGCAGCAGCAACACCCCCACGGCTCCCTTGGGCTGCCGCACCCGGGGCAAGTCATCCACCCGCTCGGTCAAGCGCGAGGCCTGCGGTAAGCGCGGGTGATACAAGCCCACGTCGGGGTACTCGCGCGGCGCGGCCACCTTGAGCGCGCCTTGCCAGCCCGCGCGCGGGCCTTGCGCGTAACGGTCCACCAAACTCAGCACCAACCCAGCCACGTTGTCTTCTGAGCCGGCAAGCCAATACTGCATGGCTTGAAAATACAAACGCAAGTCTTGCGCCGTGCCGGGTATAAACCGCAACAACTTGGGCAGCCGGCGCAACATACGCAGCTGCTTGGCCCCGGTGGTGCCGGCCACGGCGGCTTTGCCGTCTTGCCTGGCCTTGGCCGCGCCACGCAAACGCCGCAGCAAAGCCAGCGGACCCGTGGCCGGTGACTGCATGTCCAGCCGCCCCATGCGCGTGAGTTGCGTCACCTCGGTGGCCGACATCAAGCACACCATGGCATCGCAATGCGCGCGCCGCGCGTGCAAAGCGCCCAGCAATGGCCGAAAGTGGTCTTCCATAAACAACATCGTCACCAGCACGATGTCCGCTTGGGCAATGGCCGCCTCACACGCATGCAAGCGCGCTTGATCATCACCCCAAAGCGCCGCGGCATGCACCTCCAGCGTAACGCCCGGCGCAGCGCGCTGAATTTGCTGCTGCGCGCGCTGCGCGGCACTGGCCAAATGCGCGTCCATGGTGACAAGCACCACGCGCACCGGGCCCCGATGCTCAGCGGCTGTAGTGCGCTTTGGCATCGTATAGCGTCTCAACGGTGATGCGATTAAGCCCATGCTCGCGCGCAAAGCGCTCGGTGTTGCGTCGGGCTTTGCCGCGCACAAAAAACGGCACCTTACGCAGCTCGCGTTCTGCGTCGTCCCCCCATATGCTGCCCTCGGCGCTGGCCGGCACCGGTGCTTGGGCGGCGCGCGCGCCATGCCCAAGGTGTGAAGGCGCGGCGTCCTCGTGAAACTCATGGTCACCGCGAAACATACCAATCAGATGCTCTTCTAGGCCCATCATCAGCGGGTGTACCCAGGTGTCAAACAGCACGTTGGCGCCCTCTTCACCCATTTGCGGGGCGTAGCGAGCCGGAAAATCCTGCACGTGCACCGGCGCCGAAATCACCGCACACGGCAACCCCAAACGCTTGGCGATATGCCGCTCCATTTGGGTGCCCAGCACCAACTCGGGCTGCAGCTCGGCGATGGCGGCTTCCACCTCCAAGTAATCGTCCGTAATCAGTGCCTGCAAACCCAGGCGCGAGGCGGCCTCGCGCACGTCCCTGGCTTGCTCGCGGCTGTAGGTGCCCAGCCCCACCACCTCAAAGCCCATCTCCTCGGTGGCCACCCGCGCCGCGGCCATGGCGTGTGTGGCGTCGCCAAACACAAACACGCGTTTGCCGGTTAGGTAGGTGCTGTCCACCGACGCCGCGTACCACCGTGCGCGCTCGGCCAAGCCGTCCAACACGGGCTGGGCGTCCACCTCGGCCAAGGCGGCGACCTCGCGCACAAAGTCGGCGGTGGCGCCACGCCCAATCGGCACGGTGCGGGTGTAAGGCTGCCCAAAGCGGCGCCATAGCCATTGTGCCGTGGTACCGGCCAACTCGGGGTACATCACCACGTTGAAGTTGGCCTGCGGCAAGCGCGCCAAGTCGTTGGGCGTGGCCTCCCACGGCGCCACGGTAAGCACGGTAATACCCAAGCGCTGCAGCAACTGGGTGATTTCTTTGACATCGTCGCGATGCCTAAAACCGAGGGCCGTCGGCCCCAGCAGGTTACAAGTGGCCTTGGCCACACTGGCGCGGTCTACCGTTACCGGTTCGGCCATGGCGCGCACCATGCGGTAAAGCGTCTCGGCCGCGCCCCAGTTTTCTTTGCGCTGATACGCCGGCAACTCCAGCGGCACCACCGGTATGGGCAACTGCAGCGCCTGCGCCAGGCCGCCCGGGTCGTCTTGAATCAACTCAGCCGTGCACGAGGCCCCCACCATCATCGCCTGTGGCGCAAAGCGTGCGTGCGCGTCGCGCACTGCATCTTTAAATAGCTGCGCGGTATCGCTCCCCAAATCGCGCGCTTGAAAGGTGGTGTACGTCACCGGTGGGCGCCGCGGCAACCGCTCAATCATGGTAAATAACAAATCGGCGTAGGTGTCACCTTGCGGTGCGTGCAACACGTAGTGCACATCGCGCATGGCCGTGGCCACGCGCATGGCACCCACGTGGGGCGGGCCTTCGTATGTCCAAAGCGTCAACTGCATGGGGTTTAGGCGGCAAGCCGCATGCGGCGGTTTAGGGGACGGGCAAACAATTCGGCCAAATCACCGGCCTGGTCGTAGCCTTGAATCGGCGTAAACACCAACTCAATCGACCACTTGGTGGTCAAGCCACGCGCCTCCAGCGGGTTGGCCAACCCCAGGCCACACACCACCAAGTCCGGGCGCTGCGCGTACACACGGTCTAACTGACGCTCCACGTCTTGGCCCTCGCTCAACCGCACGTCTTGCGGCAGTTGCTCCAGTTCGCTCGCCATGTGCGCGCGATGCAAATACGGCGTACCCACCTCGGTCAGACGCATGCCCAACTCTTGCGAGACAAACCGCGCCAGCGGAATCTCCAACTGCGAATCAGGAAAGAAGAACACCGACTTGCCTTGCAGCACCTCGCGCTGCTTGGCCAGTGCCCGTGAGGCGCGCTGACGCGCGGCCTCGGTGACGCTGAGCAAGTGCGCCCGCGTCACGCCAAAGGCATCGCCTGCTGCACCCAGCCACGCGGTGGTGCCCACCGCGCCCAGCGGATAAGGCGCTGGTACGTGCACCGCACCGCGCGCTTGAAGGGCCCGCGCGGTATCGGCCAAATAGGGCTGTGCCAGCAGCATGCGCGTGTTCTCGCCCACCGCAGGCAGCGAGCGGCTGTGCCGAGCGGGCAAAAACGCCACGTCGTCAATGCCCATGGCGTGTAACAAGCGCTGCAGTTGGTCCTCCACCACATCGGCTAAGGTGCCTACCACCAGCAACTGCGGCGCACTTGCGGGCTTGGCTTGCGGCATGTGGGGCACCAGCGCGGCCAGACACGCATCCTCGCCTTGGGTGAAGGTGGTCTCAATTCCGCTGCCCGAATAATTCAACACCCGCACCTGAGGAAAGTGCTGCGCATCCAAGCGCTGCGCGGCGCGCGCCAAATCCAGCTTAATCACCTCAGACGGGCACGACCCAACCAAAAACAGGGTGCGGATATCAGGGCGGCGTTGCAACAACTGCGCCACCACCCGGTCGAGCTCGGCGTTGGCATCGGCCAATCCGGCCAAGTCGCGCTCATCAATGATGGCCGTGGCAAAGCGAGGCTCGGCAAAAATCATTACCCCGGCGGCCGATTGAATCAAGTGCGCGCACGTGCGCGAGCCCACCACCAAGAAAAACGCGTCCTGCATCTTGCGGTGCATCCACACAATACCGGTGAGGCCGCAAAACACCTCACGCTGACCGCGCTCACGCAGCACCTCGTGTGAGGCGCAGCCCTGCGGCTCAATCGGAATCACCCCTGCCATGCGGCCTCCTGATGGCGCGCGGCGCGCAACTTAAACAAAAACTGTGCGGCATTCACCACGTATGCGGCGTACGCGGCAAGCGCCAACGTCATCTGCAGCCGCGCGTCGCCCCAAGCCTGCCATACCGCCACCACATAGGCCGCATGCAACGCCAACACCAACATGCTGACCACGTCTTCCCAAAAAAACGGCGCAGCAAACAAATACTGCCCAAACACCACCTTCTCCCACACGCTGCCGGTGAGCATGATCAGGTACAACACCGCCGTCTTCACCCACACCGACGCGTTGGCCGCGGCGTAGCCCTCGCCGCTCAATAAAAACCGCGCCACCAGCACCACACTGACCAAAAACACCACAAACTGCAGCGGCGCAAGCACCCCCTGAACCAACGTCCAGCGCGTGCCATCGCGCCGTGCGCGCTGCTCAGGCGTGTAAAGCGCCGCACGCGGCGGTGGACCAGTTGGGCTGCCCGGCAAGGCAACGTCAGCGGTGCGAGAGGGCCAAGTCATGACGCCAATTTAGTCGGGTCCAGCGATTGTGTCAACTTTTTATGACGTCAATTATTATTTACATATTGTGAATCGGCTCCATTGGCTTTTTTGTAGTTTATTGGTATTACATAATGCATATTTAACTTGACGCTTAAACGACACAGGAGTAGAACGTCAACACTCCCTGGTGCTGCACCAGCCACCAAACCAACCAAGGCAACCACATGCCCACCTCACGACCATCGCACGATGCGGGCAGCGGGCAATCCCACGTCCCTAGGGAGTTACTGCGTCAAGCCATCACGCACCGCGTGGTGCCGGCGTTGCTGGGGCGGGCGGCCAATGGTGACAAGGCCCGCGTCCTACCCAGCGAGTCCTCGGTGTTGGCTCTGGCCCAGCACATCTTGGGTGAATCCATCGAGCCCGCCCGCCAACTGATGCGCGGGCAGCTAAGCGCGGGCGTCAGCACAGAAGACCTCTACCTGCACCTGTTGGCGCCAGCTGCTCGCGTACTGGGGCGACACTGGGAGAGTGACGCCTGCGACTTTGTTGAGGTGACGTGGGGCATGGGCCAACTGCACCAGCTGCTGCGCGAGCACCCGCTAAGCCGCCCCGCTGCTGGCACCGCCGCTGTGGGTCAGGTGCTGCTGTGTCCCTTACCGGGCGAGCAACACACCTTTGGCTTGGCCATGGTGGCCGAGTTTTTGCTGCAAGCCGGCTGGCTGGTGCAACGCCAGCAGTTTGCCAGTCAGGCCGAGGCTGTGGTGTGGATCAAACAACACCACGTGCACGTGGCGGCCTTGAGCGTGGGCCACACCGGCAGCGCCGCCGCTTTGGCCGAACTCACCCGTGCCCTGCGCCGGGCCAGTGCCAACCCCAGCGTGGCCCTGCTCGCCGGCGGCGCCGGCCTAAACGCCAGCCAAACACCCGCAACCACTCTGGGGCTGGACGCCGTAGTCGAAGCCGCACCCGACGTCCCGCGTTTGGCGGCACAATACCTCCCACCTAACCGAATTGTCAAAAGTTAATTGTTTTGCCAGACATGACCGCGCGACAACCCCAACCCAGTTTGAACTTCAGTCTGGCTGAACGCCACTTGGGCGGCTTGCACGCGTCCTCGGCGGCTTCGTTGCTTGCCGCCAGCGGCGACTTGGTGCTGCTGCTCGCCGCCAACGGTGACATTCTCGACCTCGCCTGCAGCCGTGAAGACCTGGCCAGTTGGAACTTAAGCGACTGGATAGGCCAGCCCTGGGAGCGCACCGTCACCGGTGAGAGCGTGCCCAAAATTCAAGCCATGCTGCAAGACGCCCAACGCGGCCAACCCGCGCAGTCGCGGCAAGTCAACCACCCCAGTCCCATGGGCAGCGACCTGCCAGTTGCCTACCGCGTGGTGCCGTTAGGCGATCGCGAGCACGCCGCGCAGTTTGCCGCCATTGGGCGAGACCTGCGCGACACCACACGCATGCAGCAACGGCTGGTGGCCGCGCAAACCCAAATGGAGCGCGACCACTGGCAGGCGCAAGCCATTCAAACCCGCGCCCAAGCCATGATTGAGCTCAGCGGCGAGGCGCTGCTGGTGCTCGAGGCCGACCAATGGAGCCTGGTGCAAGCCAACACCGCAGCGCACCAGCTGCTGGGCCCCACCCTTGAGCAATCGGGCTGGACGCTGCTGGGGCAGCTGGGCCCAGCGGCCCGGCAAACCCTTATGCAACACGCCGCGCAGTTGCAATCAGGCGCCGGCCCACGCGTGGCGCACTTTAATCTCGATCACCACGGCAACGTGTGGCAAGCCGCCTTGCAGCGCGCTGACGTGGGCGCCAGCAGCCAATGGCTGCTGCGCTTATCTGGCCACCCCACCGCCACCGGCGAAACCGACCAAACCTGGGCGCCCATGGCCACCAGCGCGCCCGATGCGCTGCTGATCACCAACCCGTTGGGCATCATCGAGCACGCCAACCCCAGTTTTTTACGCGCCGTGCAGTGCACCAGCCCCGAGCAGGTGCTGGGTACCTCGCTTGAGACCTGGCTGGGGCGGCAAGAAGTCGATCAAAGCGTGCTGCTGTCCAACCTCAAACAACACGGCAGCGTGCGCTTGTTTGCCACCGAACTGCATGGCGCCCTGGGCACCAGCACAGAGGTAGAAATCTCCGCAGCCGCCATTGGCGAGAACCGCCCGGCTCGCTATGGCTTTGTGCTGCGCGACGTCAGCCGCCGCCTGGACGAAACCCCGAAAGAATTGCCGCGCACCGCCAGCGAAATGACCGAACTCGTGGGGCGCCTGCCGCTCAAAGACATCGTGCGTGAAACCACCGACCTCATCGAGCAGTTGTGCATTCAGGCCGCGCTCGAGCTCACCGGCGACAACCGCGCCTCAGCGGCCGAAATGCTCGGCCTGTCCCGACAAAGCCTCTACATCAAGCTGCGCCGCTTTCAACTGGGCGACGGCGTGGACGACACCACCGTGAAGACTGAAAGTCAAACCTAGTTGATTTTTTGAGTGTAAATATAAATTGACACACCCTGGCCCGCGCCACACAATGCGGGCATGGCGATTCCGTCACTGTCGGCTGTAACCGAGCTTCTTAAACCCGTCACTTGGTTTCCTCCCATGTGGGCCTTTGCCTGCGGTGTGGTTGCCTCAGCGGCGCCGATGGCCGAGCGCTGGCACATTTTGGTGCTGGGAGTGCTGTTGGCTGGGCCCCTGGTATGCGCCACCAGTCAGGCCGTAAACGACTGGTTTGATCGGCACGTCGACGCCATCAACGAACCGCAGCGCCCCATTCCCTCGGGCCGTATGCCCGGCCGCTGGGGGCTATACCTGGCGCTGCTGTGGACCGCTCTGTCCTTGGGCGTGGGCAGCACCCTAGGCCCCGTGGGCCTGCTGGCCACGGTGTTGGCGCTGTTGCTGGCCTGGGCTTACAGCGCGCCGCCACTGCGCCTAAAAGCCAACGGCTGGTGGGGCAACGCCGCGTGCGGCCTCAGCTACGAAGGAATTGCCTGGCTCACCGGCGCGGCCATCATGGCCGGCGGCGTGTGGCCTGAGAGCCGCTCGCTGCTGCTGGCGGCGCTGTACAGCGCCGGCACGCACGGCATCATGACGTTGAACGATTTCAAGGCAATCGAGGGTGATCGGCGCATGGGCGTGCGCTCGCTGCCGGTGCAATTGGGGCCACAGCGCGCCGCGCGTGTGGCCTGTGCCTTTATGCTCGTGCCCCAAGTGGCGGTGGTGGCACTGCTGCTGCACTGGGGCCAAAGCGGCCACGCGCTGGCCGTGACGGCTTTGATTGCGGCGCAGATCGCACTGATGTGGCGGTTTTTGCAGCACGTCATGACGCGCGCGCGCTGGTACAGCGGCGTGGGGGTACCCTTGTTCGTGGCCGGCATGATGGTCAGCGCCTTTGCCCTGCGCGGGGTTCACGGATGAGCGCCCCATGCTGAGCTGGTGGGGCATTGTGCGCCTGGGCCTGGTGCAAATGGCCTTGGGCGCCGTGGTGGTGCTTACCACCTCCACCCTGAACCGGGTGATGGTGATCGAGCTGGCCCTACCGGCCTTGCTGCCCGGCGCATTGGTGGCCTTGCATTACGTGGTGCAGTTGTCACGCCCCACCATGGGTTACGGCTCGGACGTGTGGCAGCGCCGCACGCCGTGGATCGTGGGCGGCATGACGTGCCTAGCGGCCGGAGGCGCGCTGGCCGCGGCCTCGGTGGTATGGATGACCACGCGGCCCGGTGCCGGCATGGCGCTGGCGGCCATCGCCTTTGCGTTGATCGGGCTGGGCGTCTCAGCCGCCGGCACCTCATTGCTGGCCTTACTGGCCAAGCACGTGGCCCCCGCGCGGCGCGGTGCAGCCGCTGCCGTGGTATGGATGATGATGATCGCCGGATTTGCTGTAACGGCTGGCCTTGCCGGCCATTTTCTCGACCCCTACAGCCCGGCACGCTTGCTCGCGGTGGCCAGCACAGTCTCGGCGCTGGCGTGGCTGCTGGCCGTCGTGGCCTTGGTCGGATTGGAGCGCGGCATCACGTCCACGCCAGCGGCGCCGGCAACGGCAACCGAGACCGAAACCGGCCTGTCGTGGCACGCTTTCGGCGGGGCACTGGCCCAAGTCTGGCGTGAGCCCCAGGCGCGTCACTTCACCATTTTCGTCTTTGTCTCTATGCTGGCCTACAGCTCGCAAGACTTGATTTTGGAGCCCTTTGCCGGCGCCGCCTTTGGCATGACGCCCGGTCAGTCCACCCAACTCGCCGGGGTGCAGCACGGCGGCGTGTTGCTCGGCATGGTTGCCGTGGCGCTGGCCACAGCCTGGGGCGCACGCCACCGACAACACCGCTTCGGGCCTGCCATGGCCTCGCTGCGCGGCTGGACGCTACTGGGCTGCGCGGCCTCGGCGTTGGCGTTGCTGGCGTTGGTGGCCGCCGGTGCGGTGGGCCCAGCCTGGCCTTTACGCCCCACCGTGTTTGCTTTGGGCGTGGCCAACGGCGCATTCTCGATTGGGGCCATTGGCTCCATGATGATGCTTGCCGACCAAGGCCGCCGCGCCCGCGAGGGCACGCGCATGGGGTTGTGGGGCGCCGCACAAGCCATGGCCTTTGCCCTGGGCGGGCTGGTGGGAACCGGCGCGGCCGATTTGGCGCGGGCCTTGTGGGCCGACCCTGGCACCGCGTACGCCAGCGTGTTCGCGATGGAGGCCATGCTTTTTGCCCTATCGGCGTGGTTGGCCATGCACATCACCTCCGGCCCTGCTGCTGCCCCGGCCACCCGCGCTTACCCCCACCACCCCGCCTTGCCGGCACAAGGAGACCATGCATGAACCCCGAGCGCCCCATTTTTGACGCCGTGGTTGTCGGCGGCGGCCCCGCCGGCGCCACCGCCGCACAAACACTTGCCCAAGCCGGTCACCGCGTTTTGCTGCTGGACCGAGGTGGACGCATCAAACCCTGCGGCGGTGCCATTCCGCCGCGTTTAATCCGCGACTTCGCGATACCCGAGCACATGCTGGTGGCGCGTGCACGCTGCGCCCGCATGGTTGCACCCAGCCGCAAGCACGTGGATATTCCTATAGACAACGGCTTTGTTGGCATGGTCGATCGCGAACACTTTGACGAATGGCTGCGCCAGCGTGCTGCCCAGGCGGGCGCGCAGCGCGCCACCGGCACCTTTGTTGGCATTGACCGCAGCACGCCCGGTCAACCGGTGGTGCGCTACCGCTTGGCCGATGGCAGCATGGGTGAGGCGCAAACCCGCGTTGTGGTTGGTGCCGATGGCGCACGCTCGGCCGTGGCCAAACAAAATATCGCCCACGCCGAGCGTATGCCCTGCGTGTTTGCGTATCACGAAATCCTGCGCACCCCCAGCCAAGCGCCCGCTGGCTACCACCCCGAACGCTGCGACGTGGTGTACCAAGGCCATATCTCGCCGGACTTTTACGGCTGGGTGTTTCCGCACGGCCACACCATGAGCGTGGGCACCGGCAGCGCCAACAAAGGGTTTTCGCTGCGCGACGCAGTGGCCACGCTACGCGCCCAAAACGGCCTGCAACACGCCACCACTGTGCGCCGTGAGGGTGCACCCATTCCCATGAAGCCGTTGCCCCGATGGGACAATGGCCGCGACGTGGTGCTCGCCGGCGACGCCGCCGGTGTGGTGGCGCCGGCCTCTGGCGAAGGCATTTACTACGCCATGCTGGGCGGCCAATTGGCCGCCGAGGCTGCCCATGCGTACGTGCGTGGCGGCAACCCTGCCGCACTGCGCCAGGCACGTAAAAAGTTCATGCGCGCCCACGGCAAAATTTTCTGGGTGCTGGGTATCATGCAAGCGTTTTGGTACCGCAACAACGCACGCCGAGAAAGGTTTGTCAAAATTTGCGAAGATCATGACGTGCAGCAAATTACCTTTGACGCCTACATGAACAAACGCTTGGTGCGCCGCCAACCCATGGCGCACATCAAAATCTTCTTTAAAGACTTGGCCCACCTGCTTGGTTTGGCCCGCGTATGACGCACCCAGCACGCCACTGGTGGCTGGGTGCCGCCTGGGCGCTGGGCGTGGCCGCCTTGGGCGGGGCGCTCACTACCCTAGACGCTTGGTACGCCGGTTTGCAACAGCCGCCGTGGAAACCAGCCGACGCCTGGTTTGGCCCCGTTTGGACCACCATTTTTGCCCTGTGCGTGGTGGCTGGCGTGCACGCGTGGCGTGGTGCGCCAAACATGGCGGCGCAGCGCGGCGTGTTGCGCGCCTACGCCATGAACAGCGTGGCCAACGTGGCGTGGAGTGCCTTGTTTTTTTATGCCCAACGACCCGATTGGGCGCTGGCCGAGGTGGGGGTGCTGTGGGCCTCGGTGCTGCACCTGTGGTGGGTCACACGGCAAAACCACCGCCGCGCGGCGTGGTGCTTGGTGCCCTACTGGCTATGGGTGACTTTCGCCGCGGCGCTCAATGCCGCGGTGGTCAACGCCAACGCCCCGTTTGCTTAATGTCCTGCAGCCACACGGGGCGTGGCTTGCGCGCGCTTTAGGCTTTTTTCACCCACGCACTGCACCAGCCATTGGCCGTCACTTGTTTGCCCGGAAACAACGGGCAAGCGCCCGCTTTGCTGCCCGCAGCGCCCTGATACAACTGGCAGTTTGCGCATTTTTGCGTGGCTTGATGCTTGGCGTACTTGGTGTTGTCTACCTTGGTGGTGTCGGCTTTGTAGCCCAAACCCAACGCGGTGGGCTCGGTCTCCGAAACCATGGGTGCCGCCTGCGCCACCCCGATGCCGCACAGCGCGGCGCCGCCTACGGCAACTTGCATCATGAACACACGGCGTGGGGTTTGCTTCATAAGAATCTCCAAAACAGGTAAGCGTGAAGCGCCGCATTATATGATTCGCCCATGACCCCCCACGTTTCCCAAACATCGGCAACGCCCCCTCCTGCGGTTGCCTCCGATTCGTATCGCATGACGGCAGCCGAGCGGCGTGCGAGCTTCTCACTCAGCGGGCTTTATGCGTTACGCATGCTTGGCCTATTTATTGTGCTGCCCGTGTTTGCGCTGCAAGCCGCAAACTACCCCGGTGGCAACGACCCGGCCATGGTGGGCCTGGCCATGGGAGCCTATGGGCTTACCCAGGCATGCCTGCACTTGGTCTTTGGTGCGGCGTCTGACCGCTGGGGCCGAAAGCGGGTGATTGTGGGCGGCTTATTGATTTTTATTGCGGGCAGTTTGGTCGCGGCCATGGCACAAAGCGTCACTGGTCTCATCGTGGGTCGCATGCTGCAGGGCGCGGGCGCGGTCTCGGCCGTTATCAGCGCGCTGCTGGCCGACCAAACCCGCCCCGAGGTACGCACCAAAGCGTTGGCCATGGTGGGCGCCAGCATTGGGCTGATGTTTGCTTTGTCCTTGGTGCTGGCGCCACCGCTGGCCGCGGTTGCCGGTTTGCCTGGCTTGTTCGTGCTCACCGCCGCGCTCGCCGTGGTGGGTATTTGGTTGCTTCTCAAACGCGTCCCGCCCGAGCCGTCGCGCCAAGCCTCCCACGCAAGCGCCGGTATGCGCGCCTTGCTTACGCACGGGCCCACGCTTCGCCTTAACGCCGGGGTGTTCATCATGCACGCCATGTTGCTGGCGCTATGGGTGGCCGTGCCCGGCATGCTGGTTCAAGCCGGGGTCGCACCGGCGGCACATTGGCAGGTGTATCTGCCAGCCATGGCGGCATCGTTTGGCGTCATGGCGGTCACGCTGTTTCCCTTAGAGCGGCGCGGCTACACCCGAGCGGTATTTTTGTGCGCTATTGGCGTGGTGGCGCTGGTCTTGCTTGGCTTGGCCTGGGCCGCTTCGGCGGGGGTGGGCGCCGTCACGCTTGGCATGTTGTTGTTTGCCTTTTTTTGTTGCTCCAACATTCTCGAGGCCTGCCAGCCCAGCATTGCCTCGCGCGCCGCACCGCCCCATGCCCGTGGCGCCGCCATGGGTTTTTACAACACCTTGCAGTCGTTGGGGTTCTTTGCCGGGGGCGCCGTGGGCGGTTTGCTGATGCGGCAGTTGGGCGCGGTGGGGCTGTTTGTTACGTTAGCCGGCTTTACCCTGCTGTGGCTGCTGTTGGCGTGGCCCATGGCACCCCTGGGGGCCCGGGGCGAGGTGCAAGACGCAGCCACCGCACCAGCAACCGGCGCCTAGGCCAGTTGCGCCAATTCCTCATCGCTCAGCCAGCGCCAGGCCGACGGCGCCAACCCCTCAAGCGTTAGCCCACCCACTTGCGAACGGTGCAAGGCCACCACGCGGTTGCCCAGGGCAGCCACCATGCGCTTGACTTGGTGGTACCTGCCTTGAGTTAGCGTCAGGGCTAACTCATGTTCCCCCGTCCTCTGCGCGGCCTCGGCATGCAGCGCGCGTGGCTCGCCGCGTAGCACCACCCCAGCGCACAACGCGCGGCACAGCGCTTCGGTCACAGGGTCGCGGGTACACACCTGGTATACCTTGGGCACGCGATGCTTGGGCGAGGCCAAGCGGTGCAGCAGCGCGCCGTCGTCGGTGAGCAGCAGCAGCCCGGTGGTGTCGGCGTCGAGTCGCCCCACGCTTTGCACCCCAAGCTGCCCACCGGTAGGCCGCTGCCGCAGCGGTACTGGCAGCAACGCGTACACGCTGGGGTAGGCCGTTGGCCGTTGCGAACATTCGTAGCCTGCGGGTTTGTGCAGCATCACGGTGGCGTGGCGGCACACCGGCCAGCGCTGGCCGTTTACCTCCAAAACCAAACCAGCCAAGGGCAACGTAACAAACGGGTCGTGCTGCACCTGTGCGGCCACCCGCACGGCCCCGCTGCTGGCTAAGGCATGGCACGCGCGTCGCGAGCCAAAGCCCTGCCGGTAAAGCACCTCGTGCAGCGCCATCTCGGTGGCCTGCGGCGCGTGGCGCACGAGCGCGCTACCTCAGCGTCACGCCGGTTTTGCTTTGTATGAATTCGCGCGTCACACCTGGCGCGGTTTCAATCAGTTTTAAGCCCTCCGGCGTCACGTCCATCACCCCCAAATCGGTGATGATTTGATCCACCACGCCCACGCCCGTGAGCGGCAGCGTGCACTGGGGCAAGATTTTGAGGTCTTCGGTCCCGTCCTTTTTACGCGCCACGTGCTCCATCAAAATCACCACGCGCCCCACCCCAGCCACCAAGTCCATGGCGCCGCCCATGCCCTTAATCATCTTGCCTGGAATCATCCAGTTGGCCAAATCGCCGTGCTCGCTGACTTGCATGGCGCCCAAAAACGACAAATTAATTTTGCCGCCGCGAATCATGGCAAAACTGTCGTGGCTGCCAAAAATGGACGTGCCGGCAATGGTGGTCACGGTTTGTTTGCCGGCATTAATCAAATCTGCGTCCACCTCGTCTTCGGTCGGAAACGGCCCAATGCCGAGCATACCGTTCTCAGACTGCAGCCACACCTCCATGTGATCAGGCACGTGATTGGCCACCAACGTGGGCAGGCCAATACCCAGGTTCACGTAAAAACCATCTTGCAACTCTTGCGCCGCGCGTGCGGCCATCTCGTCGTGACTCCAGCTCATGCGTGGGCTCCCTCGCGCGTGGTGCGCTTTTCAATGCGTTTTTCTGGGTTGGGGTTGCACACCAGGCGGTGCACGTACACACCGGGCAGGTGCACCGAGTCCGGGTGAATCGCACCAAGCTCTACGACTTCCTCTACCTCGGCCACACAAACCTTGCCTGCCATGGCCGCGGCAGGGTTAAAGTTGCGCGCGGTGTAACGAAACTGCAAATTACCCGAATGGTCGGCGCGCCACGCCTTGACCAGCGACACATCGGGCACCAAGGCGCGCTCCATGATGTAGCGCTTGCCGTCAAACTCGCGCTCTTCTTTGCCCTCGGCCACCACGGTACCCACCCCTGTGCGCGTAAAAAACGCCGGAATGCCGGCGCCACCAGCGCGCAGCTTCTCGGCCAGCGTGCCTTGTGGGGTAAATTCCAGCTCAAGCTCGCCCGCCAAGTACTGACGCTCAAACTCTTTGTTTTCGCCCACGTAAGACGAAATCATCTTCTTCACCTGACGTGTCTCAAGCAGTTTACCCAACCCAAAGCCGTCCACGCCGGCGTTGTTGGAGATCACCGTCAGGCCTTTCTTGCCCGAGTCACGCACCGCGTCAATCAACGCCTCAGGAATGCCGCACAGCCCAAACCCACCCACAGCCATCAAGATGTCATCGGCCAGCAAGTCGCGTAGGGCTTGCGTTGCGTCAGAATACACTTTGTTCAACACTTTCTCCCGTTAACAACGTAAAGTCGTAGTTTCGCACACCTTGTTGCACTCTGCGGCCCAGGAGCCTCACCATGTCTCACGCCCGTTACCCCGTGCCCGATGTGCTTGATTTGCCCGACGACATGCGCGCACGCATTCTGGAGGTGCAAGAAAAAAGCGGCTTCATCCCTAACGTTTTCTTAGCCCTGGCGCGCCGGCCCGACGAGTGGCGCGCTTTTTTTGCCTACCACGACGCATTGATGCTCAAAGACGGCGGCAACCTTAGCAAAGGCGACCGCGAGATGATTGTGACGGCCACCAGCGCAGCGAATCACTGCCTGTACTGCGTGGTGGCTCATGGCGCGTTGCTGCGCATTTACGAAAAAAAACCCTTGGTCGCCGACCAAGTCGCCACCAATTACCGCAAGGCCGACATCACGCCTCGCCAGCGCGCCATGCTGGACTTTGCCATGAAAGTCTGTTTGCAATCGCACGCCGTTGACGACGCGGATTTTGCGGCCTTGGCCGCACACGGCTTTGACGACGAAGACGCCTGGGACATCGCCGCCATCACGGCTTTTTTTGGGCTTAGCAATCGGATGGCCAGTTTCAGCGCCATGCAACCCAACCCCGAGTTTTACCTGCTCGGCCGGGTGCCAAAAGGTCAATCCGCCAAGGGCTAAACGCTGACCAATTCGCGCAGCCAATCCGGCAGCGCCTTGGCTTTGCGCTGTTGGTAGTCCACCCACATGGTGGTGGCGCCACCGGCGGCGTAAACGGTCTCGGGGTCATCGCCCCGGTGCATGGTGACCCACGACTCAAACGTGGTGCGCGCGGGATCACTGGCGTACATGCGCAATTGCACCTCGCAGGGGTAGCTCAACTCACGATAAAAATTACAAAACGCGTTGACGATTAAGGGCCCCTCGTCGCCTTGGCCGCTGGTGTTCACACCCAAGCCCGTTAACCAATCGATGCGGGCGGTCTCGAAATAGCGGAAGTAGTACGCGTTGTTCAGGTGCCCCATGGCGTCCATGTCGCCCCAACGCATGGGAAAGTTGCAGGTGTATACCAGTTTCTTACGTTCGGGTAGTTCGATTCGCATCGCGACATCCTAAAATGAAACGCGGTATTTCCCAAGCCAGCCCCCTCCAAGTTCACCATGTCCACCACCCCCCCCACCCTTCTTGAGCAATTCGGCCCGCGCGAGGCCATGGACTATGACGTGGTCATCGTGGGCGCTGGGCCAGCGGGCTTAGCCGCGGCCATCCGCATCAAGCAGCAAGCCGCCGCCAGCGGTCAAGAGGTTTCGGTGGTGGTGCTAGAAAAAGGCGCCGAGCCCGGCGCGCATATCTTATCGGGCGCCATCA
This sequence comes from Burkholderiaceae bacterium, assembly GCA_038125525.1. Taxonomy (GTDB): domain Bacteria; phylum Pseudomonadota; class Gammaproteobacteria; order Burkholderiales; family Burkholderiaceae_C; genus RS62. Next base: position 54,136 of record JAYPEA010000005.1, read on the forward strand.
TGGACCCGCGCGCGCTTACCGAACTGCTGCCCGAGTGGGCCGCCAGCGGGGCGCCGCTGACGCAGCCGGTCACGCGCGACGAATTTTGGTTTCTCACCGAATCGGGCATGCGCCGCACCCCGTCGTGGCTGCTGCCCAAATGTTTTGACAACCACGGCAACTACATCATTAGCCTGGGGCAGCTGGTACGCTGGCTGGCCGAGCAAGCCGAAGCCCTGGGGGTAGAAATTTTTCCCGGATTCGCCGCCGCCGAGGTGCTGTACCGAGACGACGGCGCCGTGGCCGGCGTGGCCACGGGCAACATGGGGGTAGGCAAAGACGGCCAACCCAGCGAGCAGTTTCAATTGGGCATGGCGCTGCACGGTAAGTACACCTTGTTTGCCGAAGGCGCGCGTGGTCATTTGGGCAAGCAACTCATTGCGCACTTTGCGCTAGACGCAGGGCGTGACCCGCAGAGCTACGGCATCGGCATCAAGGAACTGTGGGAGGTTGACCCCGCCCAACACCGCGCGGGCTTTGCGCTGCACAGCGCGGGTTGGCCGCTGGCCTCAGACACCTACGGCGGCGCGTTTTTGTATCACATGGCCAACAATCAAGTGGCCGTGGGCATGGTGGTGGGGTTGGACTACGCCAACCCCTGGCTCAGCCCGTTTGAAGAAATGCAACGCTTCAAAACCCACCCCGCCATCGCCCCCCTGTTTGCGGGCGGCCGTCGCCTGGCCTACGGCGCCCGCGCCCTCACCGCCGGGGGCTTGTTGTCGCTACCTAAGCTTGCCTTTGCTGGCGGCGCCCTGCTTGGCTGCGACGCTGGCACACTTAACGCCAGCCGCATCAAGGGCAGCCACGCGGCCATCAAAACCGGCATGCTGGCGGCCGACGCCGTGGTGCAGGCCCTAGGCCAAGGGCGCAGCCACGATGCCCTGCACGCCTACCCCGAGGCGTTTGAGCGGTCATGGCTACGCGACGAGTTGCACCAGGCGCGTAACTTCAAAACCTGGTTCAAAAAAGGCCGCGCTGTGGGCACCGTCATGACTGGGGTCGAGCAATGGTTGCTGCGCGGGCGCTTTCCGTGGACGGTGCACCGCAACCAACCCGACCACGTGGCGCTCAAGCCCGCGGCGCAATGTCCACGCATCGACTACCCCAAGCCCGACGGCGTGCTCACCTTCGACCGGCTCTCCAGCGTGTTCATCAGCAACACCAACCACGAAGAAAACCAGCCGGCCCACCTCACGCTGCGCAACGCCGAGGTACCGCTGCAGGTCAACCTGCCCACCTACGCCGGGCCCGAGGCACGCTACTGCCCGGCTGGGGTCTACGAATACGTGGCCGACGACCAAGGTGGGCAACGCCTGCAAATCAACGCACAAAACTGCGTGCACTGCAAAACCTGCGACATCAAAGACCCCACCCAAAACATCGTATGGGTCACCCCCGAAGGCGGCGGCGGACCGGTGTACAGCGGCATGTAACGGCGGCTTGGGCTGACCCCCGATTGCTGCTACACTGCCAATCGCGTCAGGAGAGTGCCACCCCGAGTGGCCGCCGAAGGCCGAACGCTCAGGCAAAAGGACTGTCGCCGTCAATTCTGTTGGAGAGAGAAGCCAGCCTCATGGCTTCCACCGAAGGGGCAAGCCGGCCACCACCTTGGACGGCGAATCTCTCAGGTAAAGCGGACAGCAGGGTTACCCAGCAGGCACGGGCCTGTTGTGGTTAACGCCGAGCCCTGCATGACCCACGACCCGTCCAACCCCGCCCCTTTACTTCGCACCGCACTGCACGATTTGCATGTGGCCGCCCAGGCACGCATGGTGCCGTTTGCCGGCTACGACATGCCTGTGCAATACCCGGCGGGCTTGCTGGCCGAGCACGCCCACTGCCGCGCGGCTGCGGCGTTGTTCGACGTCTCGCACATGGGGCAAATCGTGGTCAGCGGTAACGAAGCCGCGCAAGCCCTTGAGCATGCCTTACCCATCGATGCCCAGGGCATGGCCGTGGGCCAACAACGCTATGCCTTAATGCTCAACGACGCCGGGGGCATCATCGACGACCTGATGGTCACGCGTCGCGCCCACGATTGGCTGCTGGTGGTCAACGGCGCGTGTAAACACACCGACCTCGCCCACTTGCAACGCGTGCTGGCGCCCTATGCGGTGCATCTGCAACCGCAATTTGGGCACGCCTTGCTGGCACTGCAAGGCCCACAGGCGGCGGCGGCCCTGGCGCCCTTGCTGCCCCCAAGCCAAGCCTTGGTATTCATGACGGGCGCGCCCGCCGACTGGCAAGGGCACACGCTGCACGTCACGCGTAGTGGCTACACCGGCGAAGACGGATTTGAAATCTCGGCGCCCGCCGAGGCCGCCCAAGCGCTGGCGCAAGCCTTGCTGGCGCAGCCCACGGTGCAATGGGCGGGGCTGGGCGCGCGCAACGCGTTGCGCCTTGAGGCCGGCCTGTGCTTGTACGGCAACGACATTGACGCCACCACCACCCCAAGCGAAGCGGGCTTGGTGTGGTCCATACAAAAGGTTAGGCGCCCGGGGGGCGAGCGCGCCGGTCAATTCATCGGCGCGGACACCGTGTTGGCGCAACTCGCCGGCACCCAGGCGCTGACTCGGCGCCGCGTTGGGCTGCTGGGGCTGGCGCGCGTACCGGTGCGCGAGGGCTGTACGCTGCTTGAGGCCGATGGCGCCGAGTGCGGCCAGGTGGTCAGCGGCTTGCTTTCGCCCCAGCTTAACCAACCGATTGCCATGGCATATGTGCGCCCCGAAGTTGCCAGCGCCCAAACCGCGCTCACCGCCATGGTGCGCGGTAAGCCCGTGCCCATGCAGGTGGCGGCCATGCCGTTTGTTCCCCATCGTTACTTTCGCGGCTAAGCCGCCTAGCCCAGGAGACCACACATGCTCAAGTTCACCACCGACCACGAATGGATACGCCAAGACGGCGATACCGTCACCGTGGGTATCACCCATCACGCCCAGGACGCTTTGGGCGATGTGGTGTTTGTTGAGTTACCTGAGGTGGGCAGCACACTGCCAGCCAAAGCCACCGCCGGTGTGGTGGAGTCGGTCAAGGCCGCCGCCGATGTCTACATGCCAGTCAGTGGCGAGATCACCGAGGTGAACGAGGCGCTGCGCGCCGACCCCGCCTTGGCCAACAACAACCCCATGGACGAAGGCTGGTTTTTTAAGGTGCGCCTAAGCCAACCCGCCGAGCTCGATGGCCTCATGGACGAGGCTGCCTACCAAGCCTTTGCCCAAAACGCCTAATCCAGCTCCAAACCCTCTCACCCTTTTGCGGGCCACCCATGCTCAAGTCCACCGCTGAACCCCTGCATCAACTCGAACCCGACCACGAATTCGCCAGCCGCCACATTGGGCTAAGCGAAGCCGACCAGCAGCACATGCTGCAAACACTTGGCCTGCCTTCGCGCCAAGCCTTGGTTGAACAGGTGGTGCCGACAAACATTGCCCGCAAGCAACCCATGCAGTTGCCTCAGCCTGTAAGCGAGGCGCAGGCTCTGGCCGAACTGCGCGCGCTGGCCGCACGCAACCGAGTGCTCAAGAGTTGCATCGGACAAGGCTACCACGGCACCCTCACGCCCACCGTGATTTTGCGCAACGTGCTAGAAAACCCCGCGTGGTACACGGCGTACACGCCCTACCAGGCCGAGATTTCTCAAGGCCGCATGGAGGCGCTGATTAACTTTCAAACCATGGTGTGTGACCTTACCGCCATGCCCATTGCCAACGCCTCCATGCTGGACGAAGCCACCGCCGTGGCCGAAGCAATGACGCTGGCGCGGCGCAGCGTCAAAGCCAGCAGCCAAACCGTGCTGGTGTCTCAAGACTGCCACCCGCAAACGCTGGAGGTGTTGCAAACCCGTGCCGAACCCCTGGGCCTCACGCTGCGCGTGCTGCCGGCCAGCGCATGGCACGAAGCCCTCACGCAGGGCGACTACTTTGCCGCCATTACCCAATACCCCGCCACCTGCGGGGCGGTGCGCGATTGGCACGACGTGGCCGAGGTGGTGCACCAACACCAAGCGGCGTTGGTGGTGGCCGCCGATTTGTTGGCGCTCACGCTGCTTGCGCCGCCCGGCGAATGGGGCGCTGACATCGTGGTGGGCAGCACCCAGCGCTTTGGCATGCCCATGGGCAACGGCGGCCCGCACGCCGCTTACCTCGCCTGTCGCGACGAATACAAACGCTCACTGCCCGGGCGCTTGGTGGGCGTGAGCGTGGACGCCCACGGCAACCCCGCCTATCGTTTGGCCCTGCAAACGCGCGAGCAACACATTCGCCGCGAAAAAGCCACCTCTAACATTTGCACCGCGCAGGTGCTGCCCGCGGTGGTGGCCAGCATGTATGCGGTGTACCACGGTGCCGAGGGCCTCAAACGCATCGCACGGCGCGTGGCCAGCTACACGGCGATCTTGGCCGATGCGCTACAACGCGCCGGCGTTGCCCCCACCGCCCAGGCGAGGTTTGACACCCTAACCCTGCCCATGACCGCAGCCGACGCCAGCGCCGTCATGGCGCGCGCGCTGGCCGCGGGCTACAACCTGCGCGCCATGCCCGAGCACGCCTTGGGCATCACCCTAGACGAAACCACCACCCGCGCCGACCTCAATGCCTTGCTCAACGCGGTGGTGCCCGGTGCCACCATCGACTGGGAGCAAGCCAACAAAGGCGTGTGGTTGCAATGGCCCGATGCGCTGCAACGCCACAGCGGCTTTTTGCAACACCCGGTGTTTCAACAGCACCGCAGCGAAACCGCCATGCTGCGTTACCTGCGGCGCTTGTCTGACAAAGACATCGCGCTAGACCGCAGCATGATTCCGCTGGGCAGTTGCACCATGAAGCTCAACGCCACCAGCGAGATGATTCCCATCACCTGGCCCGAATTTGCGCACATTCACCCGTTTGCCCCTACCGATCAACGCGCAGGCTACACCGCCATGGCCGAACAACTCAGCCAGTGGTTGTGCCAAGCCACGGGTTACGCCGGCGTGAGCCTCCAGCCCAACGCTGGCTCGCAAGGCGAGTACGCCGGGCTGCTGGTGATTCAAGCCTGGCAACGCGGGCGTGGGCAAGGCCAGCGCAACGTCTGCCTGATTCCGGCCAGCGCGCACGGCACCAACCCGGCCTCAGCACAAATGGTGGGCATGCAGGTGGTGGTGGTCACGTGCGACGACCACGGCAACATCGACCTCGATGATTTGCGCGCCAAATGCCAAGCGCACGCCGATGACTTGGCCGCCCTCATGATCACCTACCCCAGCACACATGGCGTATTTGAAAGCCACGTGCAACAGGTATGCGAACTGGTGCACGCCCACGGTGGCCGGGTTTATGTCGATGGCGCCAACCTCAACGCCTTGGTGGGGCTGGCCGCGCCAGGGGCGTTTGGGGGCGATGTAAGCCACCTGAACTTGCACAAAACCTTTTGCATTCCGCACGGCGGCGGCGGCCCCGGTGTGGGCCCGGTGTGCGTGGTTGAGGACTTGGTGCCCTACCTACCCGGCCACCGCAGCGGTGGGGTCGCCGGTGGCGTGGGTGCGGTGTCGGCCGCCCCGCTGGGCAACGCAGCGGTGCTGCCCATTTCATGGATGTACTGCCGCATGATGGGCACCGCCGGCTTACAAAGCGCCACCGAGTGCGCCATTTTGGCGGCCAACTACATCAGCGCGCGGCTCAAACCGCACTTTCCTACGCTTTACACCGGCGCCAACGGATGGGTGGCGCACGAGTGCATTCTCGACTGCCGCGACCTCAAAGCACGCTGCGGCGTGACCGCTGAGGACATTGCCAAGCGCCTCATGGACTACGGCTTTCACGCGCCCACGCTGTCTTTTCCGGTGGCCAACACCTTAATGGTGGAGCCCACCGAGAGCGAACCATTGGTGGAAATTGAACGTTTCATCCAAGCCATGCAATCGATTGCAGGCGAGATTCAAACCATCGAACAGGGCGACTGGCCACGAGACGATAATCCCCTCAAGCATGCGCCGCATACCGCGGCGCAAGTCACGGCCGAGGCCTGGTCCCACCCATACAGCCGCGAGGTTGCCGCGTTCGCGCTGCCAACCTTGCAGCAACACAAGGTGTGGCCAGCGGTGGGCCGGGTGGACAACGTCCATGGGGACCGCCACTTGTTTTGCAGCTGTATTCCACTTTCCGAGGGAGATTTCACATGAATACCAAACAGTTTTACATCAACGGCCAATGGGTCAACCCAGCACAGGCCAACGACTTGGCCGTTACCAACCCATCCACCGAGGCCACCGTTGCGACCATTTCGTTAGGTGGTCAAGCCGACGTCAACGCCGCCGTGGCTGCCGCCAAAGCCGCCTTTGCGGCCTGGGCAACCATGCCATTGGCCCAGCGTTTGGTCTACCTAGACAAGTTACTGGCCATTTACCTGGAGCGCGCCGAAGACATGGCGCAAGCCATTAGCCAAGAGATGGGTGCGCCCATTGCCCTGGCGCGCGCCGCGCAGGTGGCCGCCGGCGCCGGGCACCTCAAAAATGCCATTCGGGCGGCCAAGTCTTTTGCCTTTGAGCAACCGCTGGGCGCACACGCCCCCAGCACGATGATTTTGCGCGAGCCCATTGGCGTGTGCGCGCTTATTACGCCGTGGAATTGGCCCATGAACCAAGTGATGCTCAAGGTGGCCCCCGCCTTGGCAGTGGGCTGCACCGTGGTACTCAAGCCCTCTGAGCTCTCGCCCATGTCTTCGCTGTTGCTGGCGGAATATGCCGAGGCTGCCGGCCTGCCCGCGGGCGTTTTTAACCTGGTCAACGGCGACGGTGCAACGGTTGGTGCTGCCCTTACGCAGCACCCCGATGTGGACATGGTGAGCTTTACCGGCTCCACCCGCGCCGGTACCGCCATCTCCATCGCCGCGGCCCCCACAGTCAAGCGCGTATCGCTTGAGCTTGGTGGCAAAGGCGCCAACTTGGTGTTTGCCGACGCCGACGAAAAAGCCGTCACGCGAGGGGTACGCCACTGCTTTAACAACTCGGGGCAGTCGTGCAACGCCCCCACCCGCATGCTGGTTGAGCGCAGCGCGTACGACGCGGCGGTTGCCACCGCCACCAAGGTGGCGCAGCAAACCACGGTGGGTCTGGCAGCCGAAGAGGGGCGACACATTGGCCCGGTGGTCTCTGAGACGCAATTCAACAAAATCCAGGCACTGATTCAAAAGGGCATCGACGAAGGCGCCCGCTTGGTAGCCGGCGGCCTGGGCCGTCCCGAGGGCATGAGCAGCGGCTGGTTTGTTCAACCCACGGTATTTGCCGACGTGACGCCCGAGATGACGATTTGGCGCGAAGAAATCTTCGGCCCGGTGCTGGTCATGGCGCCCTTTGATGACGAGGCGCAGGCCGTTGCCATGGCCAACGACACCCCGTACGGCCTGACCAACTACGTGCAAACCCAAGACGCTGAGCGTGTGCGGCGTGTGTCGCGTCAATTGCGCAGCGGTATGGTAGAGGTCAACGGCGAATCGCTGGGCTCTGGCTCACCCTTTGGCGGCTACAAGCAATCGGGCAACGGTCGCGAGAGCGGCGTGTGGGGGCTAGAGGAATACCTAGAGACCAAAGCCGTGAGCGCTTGGCAGGCACCCGCTTAAATTCTTTAAACGCCGGCGTGCGCCCGCTCTTAAGTGCAGGTTGTACGCCGCATCAAAACGGCGCGGGCACCTCAACGTCACCGCATTGCGCGCGGTGCGCCAAGGCCGCGTCGGCCAACACCAAGGCCAGCATGGCCTCAAGAATCGGTGTGGCGCGCAAACCCACACAAGGGTCGTGACGGCCCTTGGTTGTCACCTCAACCGCTTGGCCCGCGGTGTCTAGGCTGGGGCGTGGCACCAAAATCGAACTCGTGGGTTTAACTGCCACCCGCACCTCAATGTCCTGGCCCGAACTGATGCCGCCCAACACCCCGCCAGCGTGATTGCTGGCAAAGCCGTCGGGGCTCATGGCGTCACCGTGCACACTGCCGCGTTGAGGCACGCAGGCAAAGCCGGCACCGATTTCCACACCCTTGACGGCGTTGACCCCCATCATGGCGTAGGCAATGCGCGCGTCGAGCTTGTCAAACAAGGGTTGTCCCCACCCCACGGGCAGGCCGTGCGCCACCACACGCAAGGCCGCGCCACACGAGTCGCCTTGCTTGCGCAACCCGGCAAGGTAAGCCTCTAGCGCCGAGACGTCGGCGATGGGAGCAAAAAACGGGTTATGGGCCACGTGGGACCAATCTTCAAATCCCACGGGCATCTCACCCACCTGCGTCATGCAGCCACGCACCTGCACACCATGGCGTTGTGCCAGCCACTTTTTGGCCACTGCACCCGCGGCCACCATGGGCGCGGTGAGCCTCGCGGACGAGCGGCCACCGCCACGCGGGTCACGCACCCCGTACTTGTGGTGGTAGGTAAAGTCAGCGTGCCCAGGCCGAAAGCGCTGTGCGATTTCGGCGTAGTCTTTGCTGCGTTGGTCGGTGTTTCGAATCAACAGCGCAATGGGGGTGCCAGTGGTGTGGCCTTGGTACACGCCACTAAGAATCTCAACTCGGTCGGCCTCTTGGCGCTGCGTAACGTAAACCGAGGTACCCGGGCGCCGCTTGTCCAGGTCGGGCTGAATGTCGTCTTCAGACAGGGCCATCCCGGGCGGGCAGCCGTCAATCACGCAGCCCACGGCCGGGCCGTGCGACTCGCCAAAATTGGTCACGGCAAACAGCTGCCCAAAGGTATTGCCACTCATGGCTGGCATTATGGCCTAGCGTCGCAAAGGCGTCGGCGCCGCGCTTGACGCCATGACGCTGGGTCAAAATAATGGCCTTTTGCCACACAAGGACAAGCCCGTGACCCAACCAGCCTTTGTCCCCGAGGGCGTGATTCCAGCGATTGTGCTGCCCTTTCACGACGATTTTTCCATTGATACGCAGGCTTTTGCCCACCACGTGCAAGACGTGGGCGCTACCCCTGGCATCAGCGCGCTGACCATCAACGCACACTCCACCGAGGTGGGCTCGTGCACGTTTGAAGAGCAACGCGAGGTGCTGGCCATTGCCCGCGCCCACACCGATTTGCCTTTGGTCAACGGCATCTACGCCGAAGGCAGCTTAGAGGCCGCCCGCTTGGCGCGCATGGCCACCGAGGGCGGGGCCAACGCCTTGTTGGTGTTTCCGCCCGGGCCCTTCACCATGGGGCACCGACCGGCCATGGTGATTGATCACTACCGGCGCATCGCCGACGCCAGCGGTCTGCCCATCATTTGCTTTCAGTACAGCACGGCGTCGCCGCAAAGTTACCCGTGGGAGACCTTGCAAGCCCTATGCGACGCGGTACCCCAGGTGCGCGCCATTAAAGACTGGATCGCCAACCCACAAACCCACCAACAGCAAATCACCCGGCTGCAGCAACGCCCCCAGCCGGTGCACGTGCTTACCACGCACAGCGCGTGGCTTTACCCGTCGCTGGCCATGGGTTGCCACGGCCTGCTCTCGGGCAGCGGCTCGGTGATTGCCACGCTGCAAGCGCAGCTGTTTGCCGCCGTGCAGGCACAAGACGCCGCCACGGCGCGAGCCTTGCACGCGCGCATCACCGCCACGGCCGATGTGTTTTACGCCCCCCCCTGGGTGGACATGCATAACCGCATGAAAGAAGCCCTGGTGATGCAAGGCCGACTGCCACGCGCCGTGGTGCGTCCGCCGTTGGTCAAAATTGAAGAGGCTGAGCGCCAACGCATTCGCCAAGCCATGGTGCAGGCCGGGCTACTGCCCCAACGCCTGGCGGCATAAATGGCAGCGGGCCAGCCCGGAGGCGGCGCCCTACAAGGCATACGGGTGCTGGATTTCAGCACCTTATTGCCCGGCCCCATGTGCACCTTGCTGCTGGCTGAGGCGGGCGCCGATGTCATTAAAATCGAAAAGCCTGGTGGCGAGGACATGCGCCGCTACGCCCCCGTGGTGGGCCCGGACAGCGCGCACTTTGTGCTGCTCAATCGCGGCAAGCGTAGCTTGGTGCTAAACCTCAAAGATCCCGCCCAACGCGCCAAGCTCGAGCCTTTACTCGCCACCGCCGATGTACTGGTGGAGCAATTTCGCCCTGGCGTCATGTCACGCTTGGGTTTGGATTACGCCACCCTAAGCGCCCGGTATCCCCGGTTAATTTATTGCGCCATTACGGGCTATGGCCAAACCGGGCCGCGCGCGCACACCGCGGCACACGACTTGAATTACGCAGCCGACGCGGGCGTACTGGGCAACACGGCGCAACCGGGCTTACCGCCGGCCTTGGTGGCTGACATCGCCGGCGGTGCGTACCCGGCCTTTGCCAACATCGCCTTGGCGCTGCTGCAGCGTGAGCGAACCGGCAAGGGCTGCCACCTGGATGTGGCGATGGCCGAGAACCTGTGGCCGTTTCAATACGCAGCCTTGGCCAGCATTGAGGCCACCGGCGCAGCACCTGAGCCCGGGCAAGGCATCACCGCCGGTGGCAGCCCACGCTATCAGGTGTACCGTTGCGCAGACGGGCAACACCTCGCGGTGGCGCCGCTAGAAGAGAAGTTTTGGCAAACCTTTTGCCAGAGCATTAACCTGCCTTCGGCCATGCGACACGCCAACGCCAACCCCGCGCTCGTACAGCAGGCCGTGGCCGACTGCCTGGCCCAACACCCGGCGGCCCATTGGCTGCAACGGTTGGAACCGGTGGACGCTTGCGTGGTGGCGGTGCTCACACCCGATCAAGCCCGCGTCCATCCGCAGTTTGCCGCGCGCGATGTGTTTGGCCACCGTGTCACGCACGCACACGGCAACTGGGCGGCACTGCCGGTGCCCGTGGCTGCGCCGTTGCGCCAAACGCACGCCCAGCGCGGCTACGCCGAGCTTGGCGTCTCAACCGAAGTCAACTGGCTGCCCTAACTCACCCCGCCATTGCGGTGGCTGAGGTCTCAGTAAGCGTGCCGCGATCCATCACAAAGATTTTTTGCACCAGGCTTTGCGAGTACTGCAAATCGGATTCCGAAAAAATCACGGCCATGCCCTCCGACTTAAGGCCGCTGATCACCTCGGCCAGCCGTTGCGCCAGCGCTGGCGCCACGCCCTCAAACGGCTCGTCCAGTAGCAGCAGCTGCCGCCCCGTCATCAGCGCACGGCCCAGGGCCACCAACTTTTGCTGTCCGCCAGACAGCTGCGAGCCGCGACGCTGTGCGAAGTCAACCAGCTCAGGGATGATGCGATAGACGTACTGCAGCCTTTGCGCACTGTCCGGAGCCCGGCTCGCCCACATCGGCAGCAGCACGTTTTCTTCCACCGTCAAATTGGGGATCAAGCGCCTGTCTTCGGGCATGTAGCCGATGCCCAACTGATTGCGCTCGTGCACGGGCACCCCTTTGAGGTCGCGCCCATCAAAGTGCAATTGGCCAGCGCTGGCTTTGAGCAAGCCCATGATGCTCTTAATGAACGTGGTCTTACCGGCCCCATTGCGCCCCACCAGTCCGGCCATTTGGCCTTTTTCCAACGTGAGGTTCACGCCGCGCAAGATGTCAATGGATTGAATCGAAACGTCAAGGTCACTGATACGCAGCATGGCTATTGTCCTGTCGTCACGTGTTGCGTGTTGCCCACGATATGCTTGAGCACCTGCTCGTGGTTAAGCGCCTCATCGGGCTTACCATCGGCAATGATGCGCCCATCGTAAAACGCCAACACCCGGTCGGCGTGGCGCGCCACCACCTCCATGTCGTGTTCCACAAAGAGCACCGTGGTGCCGGCCTCTCGCACCACGCCCATCACCATGTCCATGATGCCAAACTTCTCTTCAGCCGAAACCCCGCTGGTTGGCTCATCGAGCAACAAAATGGTGGGCTGCACGGCCATGGCCATGGCAATATCCAGCACCTTGCGCACACCACCGGGCAGTACCCGCGTGACCTTGTCACGGTAAGCGGTTAGCTCAAAGCGCTCCAGCGCCTGTTCAGCCAACTCACGTATCGGCGCGCCGTATCCAGGCACTGGGGTGCGCGGACTCACAAACCAGCCACCACTGGCTGAGTTGAGCAACACAATGCCAAAAGCCGCCTCCAGGTTCTCCAGCGCCGTCATGCTGTTGTAGAGCTGCGGAATTTGAAACGACCGGCACACGCCCAAACGCGTGATCTCACGCGGCGCCATGCCCGTAATGTCAACCGAACCAAAAGTGATGCGTCCCTCATCGGGTTTAAGGTAACCCGTGATCATGTTGACAAACGTGGTTTTACCCGCGCCGTTGGTCCCAATTAGCCCCAAACACGCACCCTTCGGCACCTCAACGTTGATATCAGAGGCCGCCACCACCGCGCCAAAACGCTTCTCTAGCCCCTGGGCATGCAATACCGTCTCACTCATGCTTGGGCTCCTTTGCGCTTGGCAAGCAACGACCACAAACCATTGGGCAGCAACAAAATCACCGCAATCAACGATGCCCCCAGCACCATTTGCCAGGTGTTGGGCGACTCGGAAAACGCGATGGTGTAAATGACGCCAAACACCAAGGCACCCAAAAATGGGGCCACCACCGAGCCCACGCCCGCCATGATGGTAATGAACACAAATTCACCCGAAGTGGTCCAGTACGCCATGGTTGGGTCGATATGGCCCACGGCCGTGGCGCCAATGCAGCCGCCCATACCCGCCATGATGCCCGCGGCCACGTAAACCAGATGCACCGTGTTTTTGGCCGATGCACCCATGTACTCGGTACGAATCTCGTTGTCGTGAATCGCCACCAACAAGGGGCCGTAGGGGCTGCGCAAAAACCGATCGGCAACCAGCGAAACCAGCCAAATCACCACGGCCGCCACCGCCAGCAGCGTAAAGCGCACTTGCGGTTGGTCCGGCTCAAAGCCCAGCAGCGTAAAGGCCGGTACGTTAAAGCCATCGGTCGAACCCAGCGATTCGGTTTTGGTGAGCACGCCGTACAAAATCATGGAAAACGCCATGGACAGCAAGCCAAAGAAAATGCCGCGATACCGCGCCAGCAAAAAGCCCACCAAAAAGGCCAACACGCCGCCGGCCAAACCACTCAAGCCCAGCAGCAGCAGCACGTCGGTCACGCCGAGCATGTTGGTTACCAAGCCGGTGGTGTACGCGCCAGTACAAAAGTACAGCGCCTGACCAAAAGACACCAAACCGGCCCGATAAAACAGCATACACCCCAACACCACCAAGCCGTTGGCCGAGGCAATGGTGAGCATAAATAACAACCACGGCGGCAACCACGGTGAGACCGCCAGCAACACCAGCAGCACCACGCCAAACCGATAACCAATAGGTAGGGAGTTCATATCTTGCGCGCCTCCGCAACGCTAAACAAGCCACGCGG
>JAYPEA010000006.1:0-40088 GCA_038125525.1 Burkholderiaceae bacterium
TTCGGTGGGTGTGTCAAATAAGCCGGTTTGTGCGGTGTGCGTGGGGGCGTCGCTGGCCAGTGTGGTCATGACCTTTTGCGCGTGCTGCAGCACCGAGCGCGGCACGCCGGCCAGGCGCGCCACCTGCAGCCCGTGGCTGCGACTGGCCGGGCCGGCTTCGATTTGATGCAAAAACACGATACCTTGCTTGCCTGCTTGGCCGGTGCGTACGTGTAGGTTGCGCGCGTGGGCCAGGCGCTCGGTGAGTTGGGTGAGTTCAAAGTAGTGCGTGGCAAACAAGGTGAGCGCGGCGCATTTGTCGTGCATGTAGGTGGCAATACCCGCGGCTAAGGCCAGTCCGTCGTGGGTCGAGGTGCCGCGGCCAATCTCGTCCATGAGCACCAGCGACTCGGCCGTGGCGTGGTGCATGATTTGGGCTGCCTCGGTCATCTCCAACATAAAGGTAGACTGAGCATTGGCCAAATCGTCGGCCGCGCCAATACGCGTGTAAATGGCATCAAGCGGGCCCACCTCGCAGGCACTGGCTGGCACGTAACTGCCCATGCAGGCAAGTAAAGCAATCACGGCGACTTGTCGCATGTAGGTGGACTTGCCGCCCATGTTGGGGCCCGTGATGATATGCAAGCGTTGGTTGGGCGTGAGTTCGGTGTGGTTGGGGGTAAAACTGCCGCCGCTTTGTTCCGCCAGTCGTTGCTCGACCACCGGATGGCGGCCGTCGCGAATCACCAAGCCCGGCTGCGCCACCAGGCGCGGTGCGCTCCAGTGCAAGGTGTCGGCACGTTCGGCTAAGCAAGCCAGTACGTCTAACTGCGCCATGGCACGGGCCACGCGTTGTAGCGCCGGCACGTGGGGCTGCAGCGACGCCACCAACTGCTCGTACAACCAGCGCTCACGCGCCAGCGCGCGTTCTTGCGCCGATAGGGCTTTGTCTTCAAACGCTTTGAGCTCGGGGGTGATGAAGCGCTCGGCGTTTTTCATGGTTTGCCGCCGCGTGTAATGGTCTGGCACGCGGCCCAGCTGGCCCTGAGTAACTTCGATGTAGTACCCGTGCACGCGGTTGAACTGCACTTTGAGGTTGGCGATGCCGGTGTGTTCGCGCTCGCGCTGCTCTAAGGCAAGCAAAAATTCGTCGGCATGCAGGGCAATACCGCGTAGCTCATCGAGTTCGGCGTCGTGGCCCGGGGCGATCACGCCACCCTCGCGTAGCAACGCGGGGGGCTCGCTCGCTAGGGTGCGACCAATGGCCTCAACTGCCGCCGCCGGTGCCAGCAGTTCGCCTGATAACTGTCTGAGCAGCGGCGCGTCCCATTCGGTTTGACTTAGCGCGCGTTGCAATTGGTTGCTGCGTTGGAGGGTATGGCCCAATGCCGCGAGCTCGCGCGGACGAATGTGGCCCAGTGCCAGACGCGCGACCAGGCGTTCGCCGTCGTTGCTGCCCCGTAGGTGCTCGGCAACGCGCGGCCAGCCGTTGGCCCCGGCCTGCAGCAGCGCCCCAATGGCTTGCTGGCGTTGCTGCGCCAGTGCGCGTTGGCGCGGTGGGGCCAGCAGCCAGCGGCGTAGCCAGCGGCTACCGGGCGCGGTGCTGCAGGTGTCCAGTAGGCTCAGCAGGGTGGGCTGGGTCTCGCCGCGAAGGGTCTGGGTAAGTTCGAGGTTGCGCTGCGTCAGCCATGGCACGCGCACGCTGTCCTCGGCCTGCAGCAGCCTAAGCTGCTGCACGTGCGCCAGCGTTTGGCCCTGCGTGCGCTCGGCGTAGGTTAGCAACGCGGCCGCGGCAGGCAGCGCCACATGATCGTCGTCAATGGCCCAGCCCTGCAGGCTTTGCACCTGCAACTGCGCGCATAGTTTGCGTTTGCCCTCGGCTTGGCCAAACCACCACGGTTGGCAGCGCGTAAGCGTCACGCGTTGTGGCCCGTTGCTGCCCATTTGTTCAGCCAGTGTGTGCCACGGTGCCAGCACGTGCGCGGGCAAGTCTTCAGCCAGCAGCCACTCTTGAGCCGGCACTTGCGCCAGCCAGTGGGGCAAATCGCTTGGGCTACTGCGCGCTAGGGTCACCTCACCGCTCGATAGGTTAAGCCACGCCAACCCAATGCGGTCGCGCCCGGCGTCGTGCAAGGCCAGCAGCACGCTGTCGGCTTGTTGTCCCACCAGCGCACTCTCGGTGAGGGTGCCAGGCGTTACCAGTCGCACCACCTCGCGCGCCACGGGGCCTTTGGTGGCGCCTACCTCGCCCACTTGCTCGGCAATGGCCACCGATTCACCCATGCGCACCAGGCGCGCCAAGTACGACTCAAGCGCGTGCACCGGGACCCCGGCCATCACCACCGGGGCGCCGGCCGATTGGCCGCGGGTGGTGAGTGTGAGGTCAAGCAATCGCGCGGCGCGCTCGGCGTCGTCGTAAAACAGTTCGTAAAAGTCGCCCATGCGGTAAAGCATGAGCATGCTGGGGTGCTGCGCTTTGAGGCCCAAATATTGGGCCATCATGGGGGTGTGTTGGGACAGGTCAGTGCCGGATGCGGACATGCAAGGACGGAGCTTCGATGGCCTCAGTCGCCGGGGTGCAGGCGCTCGGCGGCCAAGGCTTTGTCGTGCACACTGGCAAAACGTGAGTACTTGCCCAGCACTTTGACCAATTGACCATAAATTTTTGGATTGGCTGCCATGCACTCGCGTTGGTGCAAAAAGTCGGCCTCGCCCGTGAAGTTGCCGATCAGCCCGCCGGCCTCGGTGATCAGCAGCGAGCCTGCGGCCATGTCCCATGGCGAGAGGCCTTTTTCAAAAAATGCATCGCAAAAACCGGCGGCCACATAGGCCAAGTCAAGTGCCGCGGCACCTGGGCGGCGCACGCCGGTGCAGGCTGAGGTGATTTCGGCAAGCATGGCCATGTAGGGTTTGAGCGAGTCACCCGGACGAAACGGAAAACCGGTGCTTACCAGCGCCTCGCGCAACTGGGTGCGACGCGAGACCCGAATACGGCGCTCGTTGAGGTAGGCCCCGCGCCCTCGACTGGCCACAAACAAATCGTTGCGGGTGGGGTCGTACACCACGGCTTGTTCCACCCGTCCAGCCACCATCAGCGCAATGCTCACGGCGTACACTGGAAAGCCGTGGATGAAATTGGTGGTCCCATCCAGCGGGTCAATGACCCATACGTGGTCGCTGCCTGGGCCTTGGCCCTCGCGTTTGCCCGACTCCTCGGCCAAAATACCGTGGTTGGGGTAGGCCTCGAGCAGGGTTTCAATAATGGCAGCCTCAGCAGCTTGGTCAACCTCGGTGACGTAGTCGTTGGTTTGCTTGGCCGATACACGCACCGCCTCAATGTCAAGGGCGCCGCGGTTGATGATGGTGCCGGCGGCGCGGGCCGCCTTAACGGCGACGTTGAGCATGGGGTGAAGGCTGGAGGACATGGTATGAAACCCAAAGTGGCGAAAAAAACGGCAGGCCGTTGGCTACCGAGGCGGCGCGACGTGCCATGCCAATTCGGCATTTTACGCGGCACGTTGGTATGACTGCTATGCCGCACACCCGTGTGGTGCTGGTTCAACCCAGTCACGCCGGCAACGTCGGCGCCGTGGCGCGCGCCATGAAGGTGATGGGTTTTGCCGATTTGGTGCTGGTGCAGCCGCGCCGCAGCGATGTGCTTACCTGCGACGAAACCACCCAAC
Source organism: Burkholderiaceae bacterium (assembly GCA_038125525.1). GTDB lineage: Bacteria > Pseudomonadota > Gammaproteobacteria > Burkholderiales > Burkholderiaceae_C > RS62. The sequence continues at coordinate 3,663 of JAYPEA010000006.1, forward strand.
GCGCCAGCGGGGCCTTGGACGTGCTGCAGCAAGCCCGCGTGGTGGCAGACTTGGCGCAGGCCCTACAAGGCATGGACCACGTGTGCGCCACGGTGATGACGCCGCGCGACTTTGGCCCCCCCACGCGGACGCCGCGCGAGCACTTTGACACGCTGCGCCAAAGTCCGCCCGGCCCCAGTGGGGTGGCGCTGGTGTTTGGCAGCGAGCGCTTTGGTATGCGCAACGACGACGTGTACCGCTGCCATGCGGCGCTGTCGATTCCCACCCACCCCGATTACGGCTCGCTCAATTTGGCCGCCGCCGTGCAATTGGTGGCGTACGAGTGGCGTCAGGCGCTGGGCGGCTTTGCCGTGGTGCCGCGAACCGCGCCGCCCGAGGTGGCCGATGGGCAGGCCATTGAGGGCTTGGTCCAGCACTGGGGGCAGGCGCTGGACGCCCTGGGCTTTTACGACCCTGCCGTACCCAAAAAATTGCTGCCTCGGTTACACCAAATGGCGCTGAAAGCGCAGCTGGCGCCCAGCGATGTCCATGTGCTGCGCGGGGTGGCGCGCGCGGTGCATGCCTTAGCGCAGAGCAAAAAGCCATAATTGGGCCATGTTTTCGCGAATTGCTCACGACGTCCGTTGCGTGTTTGAACGCGACCCGGCCGCACGCAGCTGGTTTGAGGTGCTCACCTGCTACCCCGGTCTGCACGCGTTGTGGTTGCACCGGGTGGCGCACCGGCTATGGCGCTGGCGTATGCATTGGCCGGCACGTTTTTTGTCTGGGCTGGGCCGCTGGTTCACCGGTATCGAAATTCATCCCGGCGCCACCATTGGCCAAGGCGTGTTTATTGACCACGGCATGGGCGTGGTGATTGGCGAAACCGCCCAAGTGGGGGACAACTGCACCATTTATCAGGGCGTGACACTGGGGGGCACCTCGCTGACCAAAGGCGCCAAGCGCCACCCCACGCTAGGCAACGCGGTGGTGGTGGGCGCGGGAGCCAAGGTGCTGGGCGGCTTTACCGTGGGCGAGGGGGCCCGCATCGGCTCCAACGCGGTGGTGGTCAAAGCGGTGCCCGCCCATGCCACGGCCGTGGGCAACCCAGCACGCGTGATTCAAGGTGACAGCCAAGCCCAGCGTGAGGCCGCGGCTTCGCGCATGGGGTTTTCGGCCTACGGCGTAACGTCCAGTGACGACCCGATCTCACAGGCCATGCGTGGCCTGATTGACAATGCCGCAACCCAAGACCACCAAATCGCCATGCTGTGGCAAGCGCTGCAGCAACTGCAGCGCGGCGAGCCCATCACCCTTCCCAAAGACGCGGCGACGCACGAGCGATTCGAGTCGGAGAACCTCAACCGCATGATGGGGCAGTAGGCATCGGCGAGCAACCGCACCAAAGGAGCGCGACATGACGCAGGCAACCGTGGGCATCATTGGCGGCAGTGGCGTGTACGACCTGGACGGGTTACAAAACCCGCACTGGGTGGCCATAGACACGCCCTTTGGCCCGCCCTCGGACGAGTTGCTGCTGGGTACGCTCGATGGCGTGTCGCTGGCCTTTTTGCCGCGCCACGGCAGGGGCCACCCCCACACGCCAAGTACCGTCAACTACCGCGCCAACCTGTGGGCGCTCAAATCGTTGGGCGTGCACACGGTGGTCTCGCTGAGTGCCGTGGGTTCGTTGCGCGAGGACATCGCCCCAGGCACCTTGGTGTTGGTGGATCAGTTTATTGACCGAACCCAAGGCCGTGCCAGTTCCTTTTTTGGCCCCGGCTTGGTGGCGCACGTCTCCATGGCCGAGCCAACCTGTGGCTGGCTGCGGGGCCTGTTGGGCCAAGCCGCGCATGACGCTGGCGACGGGGTGGTACAGGGCGGCACCTACTTGGCCATGGAGGGCCCACAGTTCTCAACCAAGGCCGAATCGCACCTTTACCGGCAATGGGGCTGCAGCGTGGTGGGCATGACCAACATGCCCGAGGCCAAATTGGCGCGCGAGGCCGAACTTTGCTATGCCACCGTGGCCATGGCCACGGACTACGACTGCTGGCGCGAAGGGCACGACGCGGTGACGGTGGAGCAAGTGGTGCAGGTATTGCAGGGCAACAGTACCCGTGCCCGCGCCTTGGTTCGGGCCTTGATTCCGTATTTGCACCAACCACAAAAAACCTGTGGCTGTGGGCAATCGCTTAACCACGCCATCATCACCGCGCGCCCCGCCTGGGACGCCGAGTTGGCGCAACGCCTGGCGTTGTTGCTCGCGCGCGTGAGCGCCTGATGACGCAGGTCACGCCGCCAAGCCCAACCCAGGCGCGGCAGGCGTTGGTCGCGGCCATGCAGCGCCTTGAAGCCCTGGGCCTTAACGTGGCGGCCACGGGCAACGCCAGTGTTAGGCTGGCCAAGGGCTGGCTCATTACGCCCACCGGGGTGGCGGCCAGTGCTTTACAAGCCAAGCAGTTGGTGCCCATGGACATGAACGGCGGGTTTACGGGCAACTGGCAGCCTTCGAGCGAATGGCGCTTTCACCTTGACATTTATCGTCAACGGCCGGAGGTGCAGGCGGTGGTGCATACCCACTCGCCCCACGCCACCGCCGTGGCTTGCCATGGCCACGATGTGCCAGCCTTTCACTACATGGTTGCTGCCTTCGGCGGCGACACGCTACGCTGCGCGCCCTACGCGCTGTTTGGCACGCAAGCCCTGTCGCAGGCTGCCCTGGGTGCGCTACACCAGCGCCATGCCTGCTTGCTGGCCAACCACGGCATGATTGCCTTGGGCGCCAACCTAAATCAAGCCCTGCACCGCGCCCATGCGGTCGAGGCGTTGTGTCAACAATATCAACTGGCGTGCAGCATGGGCACACCCACGCGGCTCAGCGGTGCGCAAATGGCCGAGGTCATTGAACGCTTTGCCCACTACGGTCAGCCCCAGCCCAAGGGCTCTCAGCCATGAACGCCGCCGTGACCCCTATGCGCTGGGTAGACGGCGCTTCGCCCGCCCTGGAGCTACTTGACCAGCGGGCCTTGCCCCACACCGTTGCCACCGTACGTTGTCAACACGCCGCCGACGTGGCCCAAGCCATTCGCGACATGGTGGTGCGTGGTGCCCCCGCCATTGGCATTGCTGCAGCGTACGGTATGGCCTTAGAAGCCCACCATCACCTGCGCGCTGAGGCCGCCACCTGGCAGCACCACATGGTGCGGGCCGACGCGGTGCTGCGTGCGAGCCGACCCACGGCAGTCAATTTGTTTTGGGCGCTTGATGCCATGCAACGGGTGTTGGCCACACACAGCGGGGTTGGCCCCGCTGAGCAAGCGCAAGCGCTGGTGCGTGCGGCACAGCAATTGCAGGCCGACGATGTCGCCATTAACCAGCGCCTGGGCGCACACGGCGCCAACTTGTTGCCGCAAGACGCGGTGGTGCTTACCCACTGCAACGCCGGTGCGCTGGCCACTGCCGGCCATGGCACCGCTTTGGGGGTGATTCGCACCGCCTTGGCGCAGGGCAAGCGGGTGCAGGTGTATGCCGACGAAACCCGCCCGCTGCTGCAAGGCGCACGCCTGACGGCATGGGAGCTGCACACCGAGGGCGTGGACGTGACGCTTATCACCGACAACGCGGCCGGGCACATCATGCAGCATCGGCGCATCGACGCGGTGATTGTGGGCACCGACCGTGTCGCGGCCAACGGCGACGTGGCCAACAAAATTGGCACCTACATGGTGGCGGTGCTGGCGCATCGCCACGGTATTCCGTTTTACGTTGCCTGTCCCACGTCAACCATCGACATGGCCGTGCCCAACGGCGCGGCCATTCCCATCGAGGAGCGCCACGCCAACGAGGTGCGCGGCTTTGGCACCACCTCGTGGGCGCCCGATGGGGTGGCGGTGTGTAACCCGGCGTTTGACGTCACCCCGGCCGACTTGGTGCATGCGCTTATTACCGAGCATGGCGTGTGGCACCGCCCCAACGCCGCACGCATGCGCCAGTGGATGGCCACGGTTTAGGCCGGGCTAGCGCGTCGGGCCGACTTGGGCCGAAACGCATCACACACCAATGGGTCGGTTTCTATGTAGGGGCCGCCAATTAAGTCCACGCAATACGGCACGGCCGTAAAGATGCCTGGGACCGTTACCTTGCCTTGGTCGTTGCGCAAACCCTCAAGCGTTTCGGCAATACTTTTGGGCTGTCCCGGCAGGTTAACAATCAGGCAGTTGCCACGAATCACTGCCACCTGGCGCGACAAAATGGCCGTGGGTACAAATTGCAAACTGATTTGGCGCATTTGTTCGCCAAAGCCAGGCATCACGCGGTCGGCAACGTCCATGGTGGCCTCCGGCGTCACGTCGCGCGGCGCTGGCCCGGTGCCGCCGGTGGTCAACACCAGGTGACAGCCGCCATCGGCCATGGTGCGCAACGCGTGGGCAATCGTGGGTCGCTCATCGGGCACCACCTCGGTGGTGAACTGCACTGGGTTGCGTAAGGCACGTTCAAGCCATTGCCGCAAAGCCGGCAGCCCTTTGTCTTCGTAGGTGCCACTGGCGGCCCGGTCACTGATGCTCAGTAATCCCAAATGCAAAGAGTCCATGGTGCGCTCAAGAGGGTAGAGAGGGGGTAATGGGCGCGCTTGGCGCGGATTCGGTCAGTTGCTCGCGTATCAGCGAAAACAGCGCCCGATACGCTTTGGCCTGGCGCGTTGCTTGCCCGGTGCTGCCTTGACGCAGGTGTTGTTTGGCCGCCCGAACGGTTTGGCGTAACCACTGTACATCGGTTTGCGGGTAAGCCGTCATCCATTGGGTAATGGCTTGGTCGTCTTGCAGCAGCCTATGGCGCCATTGCTCGGCGGCGTGCAGCTTGGCTACCTCTTGGCCATGCCCTTTGGCTTGTGCCTCGGTGTGGGCGGTGATGCGCGCCATGGTCGGATCGTCAAGCGCACGCATGAGTTTGCCGATGAACTGCAGTTGCCGCTTGCGTGCACCAAAGTCGGTCAGCTTGTGCATGGTTTGCAGGGCTTCAATCAGGGTCTCGGACAGCCCCAGCGTTTGCCACACCGAGGGCTTAAGCCCCAGCAGCGACTCGCCCACGTCTTGGCGTGCCTGGCTGGCTCGCTTGCGGTCGGTGCGCGAGACTTGCACGTCACCCTTGCGTTGCGCAATTAAGGCTTCATCTTCGGCGCTGCCGCGCACCACAAACTCGCCTTGAACAAAATATCCCGGTTTGGAGCGACGTGGCATAGGCAAAAGGGCAGGGCGGCCAAACGCCGCGTAGACAAGGGGACTTCGAGCCCCAGTATCATAGCGGTGCATGACAGACGCCGCTTTTGAATATCCCACCGATCGGTTTCAGCAACTGGTGCGCGATGCGTTACAACACGCGCGCACCCTCGGCGCCACTGAGGCCGCGGCGGAGGCCTCCGAGGGCTACGGCCTGAGCGTCTCGGTGCGCCATCGCGAGCTTGAAACGGTGGAGCGCAACCGAGACAAATCGCTGGCGGTGACGGTGTATCTGGGCCAGCGCCGCGGTCACGCCGTGACCTCTGACTTTAGCCAAGCCGCGCTGCGCCAAACCGTGCAAGCGGCGTACGACATCGCCCGCTTCACCGCGCAAGACCCCGAAGCCGGATTGCCCGATGCGCAGGACATCGCGCAAGAAACGCCCGAACTGGACTTGATGCACGCGTGGCCCATCAGTCCAGAAGACGCCGCCGCCTTGGCTCGCCGCGCCGAAGACAGCGCCCTGGGCACCAGCGAGCGGGTCACGAACTCCGAAGGCGCCTCGGTCTCGGCGCAGCATTCACATTTTTGGTCGGCCCATATGCGCCAAGGTGCGCTTGATGGCCCCGGCGTGTTTGCCGGTGGCTATGCCAGCTCGCGGCATGGGTTGTCGGTGGCGGTGATTGCGGGGCAGGGCGATTCGATGCAGCGCGACGGCTGGTACACCTCCATGCGCAACCCGGCGCAATTGGCCAGCCCCGAGGCGGTGGGCCGATACGCTGCCGAACGCGCCCTGGCCCGCGTTGGGGCAACCAAAATGGCCACCATGGAGTGCCCGGTGCTGTTTGAGGCGCCCTTGGCAGCTGGCCTACTGGGCAGTTTGGTGCACGCGCTCAGTGGCACCTCGCTGTATCGGCGCACCACGTTTTTGCCCGACTCGATGGGGCAGCAAGTGTTGGCCCCGCATTTGCAAGTTGACGAAGACCCCTTTGTGGCACGGGGCAAAGGCAGCGTGCCTTTTGACGACGAGGGCGTGCGCGTGGCGCCGCGACAGGTGATTGGCGATGGGCGGGTACAGGGCTATTTTTTAAGCACCTATTCGGCTCGCAAGCTGGGCTTGCGCACCACAGGCAACGCCGGCGGCAGCCACAACCTGGTGTGGCGTAGTCGCCTTACCCAGCCCGACGACGATTTGCCCAGCATGCTGCGCAAGCTCCACCGCGGCTTGCTGGTGACCGAACTCATGGGGCAAGGTGTCAACCCGATCACGGGTGACTACTCGCGCGGCGCGGCCGGTTACTGGGTTGAAAACGGCCACATCGCTTACCCCGTGCAAGAAATCACCATTGCCGGCAATTTGCGCGATATGTTGATGCAGGTGGTAGCCATCGGCGCGGACGTGTACACCATGGGCGCCAAAAGCACCGGTTCGGTGCTGATCGAACGCATGAAGGTTGCAGGCAGCTAGCCCGCCGGCGAAAGCGCCTTTTTCACTGCCGCCGATACCTGTGACATGTCGGCCTTTGACGCCAACTCGGCTTTGGCTGCGGCCATTACCTTGCCCATGTCACCTGGGCCACTGGCGCCTAGGCGTTGCACCAACTGCGCCACGGCTTGCGTTACCTCGTCAGCCGAGAGCCGTGCCGGCAGGTAGGCCTGCAGCACCTCAATTTCGGCGTTTTCGTTGGTTGCTAAATCGTGGCGCCCAGCTTGGGTAAAAGCCTGCACGCTGTCACGCCGCTGTTTGATCAACTTGTCCACCAAGGCAACCACCATCGCGTCGGTGAGTTCAATGCGCTCATCCACCTCTTTTTGCTTGCACGCTGCCAGCAGCATGCGAATGGTGCCAAGGCGCTGGGCCTGTTTGGCGCGCATGGCGTCTTTCATGTCGGCTTGAATGGTTTGGTACAAAGGGCTCATGTGGGGCCTTAAAACAAAACACCCGCAGGGCAAGCCGGTGCGGGTGTGGGCAATCGCCGGGGCGTTGGCCCCGTCGGCAATCAGTACATGCGCTTGGGCAACTGCATGCTGCGCACACGCTTGAGGTGGCGCTTAACCGCAGCGGCTTTTTTACGCTTGCGCTCGGTGGTGGGTTTTTCGTAAAACTCGCGGGCACGCAGCTCAGTGAGCAGCCCAAGTTTTTCAATCGAGCGCTTGAAGCGACGCAGCGCTACCTCGGCGGGTTCGTTGTCTTTTACGCGGACCGTTGTCATGTCAATCGTGGTTTTCCGTGGTCGGGTTGGGCCGCAGGGTTAACCTGCAGCAGAATCGCGCATTGTAGCTTTTTTTAGGCGCTGCGCCTAGCCGGCTCGTTGTGTAGCGCGGCCAGCCCGCTAAGTACGTGGCCCACCACCACCACCGCTGGGCTGCGTACCCCGGCGGCTTGGGCCGTTTGCGCCAACGTGCATAGCGGCGTCAGCCATTGCCTTTGCTGCGGCAGCGAGGCGTGCTGCACCAACGCCGCCGGCGTGTGGCCTGGCAGCGATTGGCTTAGCCCGTGGGCAATCGACGCCAGTTGCCCCACCCCCATGTACACCACCAAGGTCAGGCGCAGCGAGGCCATGGCTTGCCCCACTTGGCACCAGTCCTGACCCTGCCCGGGTTGGTGACTGTGGCCCGTGAGCAACAACACGCCCTGTGCGTGCGCCCGGTGCGTCAGTGCGCCGCCCAAGCCCGTCACCGCCGCCAAGCCACTGGTGATGCCATTGACCACCTCGGCGGCTAACCCAGCGGCTCGCAGGGCGGTCAATTCCTCGCCACCACGCCCAAAAATCATGGGGTCACCGCCCTTGAGCCGCACCACCTCGCGCCCCTGGGTGGCCTCGCGAACCATGGCGCGTTCAATAAACGCTTGCGGCGTTGAGGCGCAGCCGCCGCGCTTACCCACCCACACGACCCGGGCGCGCTCGTTGGTGTGGCGCAACACCTCGGGGTTGACCAAATCGTCCACAAACACCACGTCAGCTCGCTGCAGGCATGACACCGCCTTGAGCGTCAGCAGTTCGGGGTCGCCCGGCCCGGCACCCACCAGCCACACCTTGCCCCAGGTGTCGGGGGGTAGCGGCCTTGAAGCGTTGGGCGGGGTACTGGGTTTCATACCCGCTGAACTGTGGCGCAAAAGGTATAACTTATGGGTATATGCACATACCAATCGTGGCGCATGGCCCGGCAAAGGGGCGGCAACGTAAACTGCCGCCATGCTGATGTTGGGAATCGAGACCTCTTGCGATGAAACCGGCGTGGCGCTGGTGCAGGCCAACGGGCCCACCCCCCAGCTGGTGGCGCACGCCTTGCACAGCCAAATCGCCGCGCACGTGCCGTACGGCGGGGTGGTGCCCGAGTTGGCCAGCCGCGATCACATTCGGCGCCTGGTGCCCTTGACGCAGCAGGTGTTAGCCCAAGCAGGTGTGGCCCCCGCTGAGGTGGGCGCCGTGGCCGTGACCGCTGGCCCAGGGCTGGCGGGCGCCTTGTTGGTGGGCACTGGCTTTGCTACCGGCTTGGCGCAGGCCTGGGGCGTGCCGCTGATGGCGGTGCATCACCTCGAGGGCCACTTGCTCTCCCCTTTCATTGGGCAGCCGGCTTTAACGTTTCCGTTTTTGGCTTTGCTGGTCTCGGGCGGACACACACAGTTGATGGCCGTGCACGGCGTGGGCCGCTACGCACTGCTTGGACAAACCATTGACGACGCCGCGGGCGAGGCGTTTGACAAAAGCGCCAAGCTGTTGGGCTTGCCTTACCCAGGTGGGCCAGCCTTGGCCAAGATGGCGCAACAAGGCAACGCCCGTGCCTTCGATTTGCCGCGGCCACTGTTGCAGCATCCCAACCTCGATTTTTCTTTTGCGGGCCTCAAAACGGCGGTGGCTACCCGCCGTCGGGCCATGGGAGATCAGCCGCCGGCGCAGGCGCTGGCCGATCTGGCCGCCAGCACCCAGGCTGCCATCGTCGATGTGTTGATGCAAAAAAGCCGCCGCGCCCTGCAGCAAACCCAATTGCCCACCATGGTGGTGGCCGGTGGTGTGGGGGCCAATGCCGCCTTACGTGAGGCGCTCAATGCCATGGCCTTTGAACAAAAAGTAAGCATTCACTACCCGGATTTGGCCTGGTGCACCGATAACGGAGCCATGATCGCCTGGGCCGCAGCGATGCGTTGGCAAGCCGGGTTGGCCAACCTGGGCCCGGCGCGTGGTTTATCGGTTCAGCCGCGTTGGGCACTGGCTGGCGCCGAATTGGCCTAACCGCTACAATGCTGGGTTGCGCTGCCATTGGGCAGTGCATCAGCACGCCGTTCGCCGGGGCTAAGCGCTTAGCGCGAATTCCTATGGGCGGCGCCAGTGGCAAACCTTGCTTGGAATCATCATGGACAAAGTCGACATCATCAAAGACAACGCACGTGGTGCGGCCGACACCGGCAGCCCCGAGGTGCAGGTGGCCCTACTCACCGCCCGCATCAACGAACTCACCCCTCACTTCAAAACGCACGCCAAAGACCACCACGGTCGGCGCGGTTTGTTGCGCATGGTGAGCCGTCGGCGTAAGTTACTCGACTACCTCAAGTCGCGTGACTCGCAGCGTTACCTGGCACTTATTGCCAAACTTGGCTTACGTAAGTAAGTCTGCACGCGGGGCCAACGCTTGGCCCCGTTCTTTTGGGCCCTACAAGGCCCGTGGCGCGGTGCGCAACGAATGGGCACAACGAAGCTGTGTCATTCCAAGGAGGTGGGGTACGCCCCCTCGTTGGAATGGCATCGTCTTTGCCATGTGCGCGCCGCTCCTTCATTTTGGAACCGGAGAACCACATGAGCTTATTTAACAAAGTCACCAAAACCTTCCAATGGGGAGACCACACGGTCACCATGGAAACCGGCGAGATTGCCCGCCAATCCAGCGGCGCCGTGCTGCTTGACATGGACGGCACCACCGTGCTGGCCACCGTGGTGGCGCGCAGCGAGGCCAAGGCCGGGCAAGACTTCTTCCCCCTGACCGTGGACTACATCGAAAAAACCTACGCCGCAGGCAAAATTCCGGGCAGCTTTTTTAAGCGCGAGGGGCGCCCCAGTGAACACGAGACCCTGACCTCGCGGCTGATTGACCGCCCCATTCGCCCGTTGTTTCCCGAGGGTTTCTTCAACGAGGTGCAAGTTGTCATTCACACCCTGTCGCTCAACCCCGAGGTTGACGCTGACATCGCCGCCTTGATTGCCACCAGCGCGGCGTTGGCTGTCTCGGGCCTGCCCTTTAACGGCCCCATTGGTGCGGCCCGTGTGGGTTACATCAACGGCCAGTACGTGCTCAACCCTGGCCCCACACAGCGCAAGCAGTCACAACTTGATTTGGTGGTTGCTGGCACCGAAGCCGCGGTGCTGATGGTGGAGTCGGAGGCCGACCAACTCACCGAGGAGGTGATGCTGGGTGCTGTGGTGTTTGGCCATGACCAAGGCAAGGTTGCCATTGACGCCATTCACGACTTGGTGCGCGAAGGCGGCAAAGAGGCGTGGGCATGGCAAGCGCCGGCGCAAGATGAGGCGTTGGTGGCCAAGGTGACCGAACTGGGCCGCGGCGCGCTTGAAGCGGCGTATCAAATTCGCAGCAAACAAGCCCGCACCCAAGCCTGTCGCGCGGCCTACGCCGCGGTGATGCAAGGCCTCACTGAGGCGGGCATGAACTTTGACGCGGTCAAAGTTGAAGGGCTGCTGCACGACATTGAGGCCAACATCGTGCGCAGCCAAATTTTGGCTGGCGAGCCGCGCATCGACGGCCGCGACACCCGTACCGTGCGCCCGATTGAAATTCGCACCGGGGTGCTGCAACGCACCCACGGCTCGGCACTGTTCACCCGCGGCGAAACCCAAGCCTTGGTGGTGACCACGCTGGGCACCGAGCAAGACGCACAACGCATTGACGCCCTTGCCGGCGAGTTCAGCGACCGTTTTATGTTGCACTACAACATGCCGCCGTTCGCCACGGGCGAGACCGGCCGCGTGGGCAGCCCCAAGCGCCGCGAAATCGGCCACGGTCGGTTGGCCAAGCGCGCGTTGGTGGCCGTGTTGCCCAACAAAGAAGACTTTCCTTACACGCTGCGTGTGGTTAGTGAAATCACCGAGTCCAACGGCTCATCGTCCATGGCCTCGGTGTGCGGTGGGTGCTTGAGCATGCTGGATGCAGGGGTTCCCCTCAAGGCACATGTGGCCGGTATTGCCATGGGTTTGATCAAAGAAGACAACCGCTTTGCCGTGCTCACCGACATCTTGGGTGACGAGGACCACCTAGGCGACATGGACTTTAAAGTGGCGGGTACCACCGAGGGCGTGACCGCGCTGCAAATGGATATCAAAATCCAAGGCATCACCAAAGAAATCATGCAAGTGGCGCTGGCGCAGGCCAAAGAAGCCCGGTTGCACATTTTGGGCAAGATGCACGAGGCGCAAGCCGGTGCCAACACCGAAATCTCAAGTTACGCGCCGCGTTTGTACGTGATGAAGATCAACCCCGAGCGCATTCGGGACGTGATTGGCAAAGGTGGTGCCACCATTCGTGCCCTTACCGAAGAAACCGGCACCACGATCGATATTGGCGAAGATGGCACCATCACCATCGCATCGACCGATGCCGAGCGCGCCGAGCAGGCCAAGCGCCGCATCACCGAGCTCACCGCCGAGGTCGAAGTGGGCCACGTATACGAAGGGCCCATCACCAAAATCCTCGATTTCGGTGCCCTCGTAAACTTGCTGCCGGGTAAAGACGGTTTGTTGCACATCAGCCAAATTGCCCACGAACGTATCGAGCGCGTCAGCGACGTGCTGCAAGAAGGCCAAGTGGTACGGGTTAAGGTGCTCGAGACGGATGACCGCGGGCGCATCAAGCTCTCAATGAAAGCCTTGCTCGAGCGCGAGGCGCCCAGCGCCGCGCCGGCCGACGACGGTCAGTCCGAGGGCTAGGGCGTACGCCATGCTGGTGGTTGGCAACTGGAAGATGCACGGCGACTGGCGCGGCAACGCGCAGCGCTTGGACGCCTTGCATCAACGGTGGTTGGCCAGCTCGGTGGTTACGTTGGCGGTGTGCGTGCCCAGCCCCTACCTGGGACAGGCACAGCAGGCGCTGCAGCACGGCGCGGTGGCCTGGGGCGCACAAGACGTCTCGGCGCACGCCGCCGGCGCGTACACCGGCGAGGTGAGCGCGGCCATGCTTGTGGATTTTGGTGCGCGCTACGCCATCGTTGGGCACTCTGAGCGGCGCCAGTACCACGGCGAAACCAGCGAGCACGTGGGCGCCAAAGCGCAGGCCGCGCTGCAGGCTGGTATCACACCCATCGTGTGCGTGGGCGAGTCGTTGGCGCAGCGCCAGGCCGGGCAAACCGAGGCGGTGGTGTTAGGCCAACTTAATGCGGTACTCGATGCCTTGGGCGAACAGGCCTCGGCGATGGTGCTGGCCTACGAGCCCATATGGGCAATTGGCACGGGCCAAACCGCCACGGCCGGGCAAGCCCAAGCCGTGCATGCGGCGCTGCGTGCCCAACTGCGTCAACACGGGGCGGCAACGGTTCCGCTGCTCTACGGCGGTAGCGTCAATCCGAGCAACGCCACCGATTTGCTGGCGCAGGCCGACATTAACGGCGCCCTGGTGGGCGGGGCCTCACTTAAGGCCGATGATTTTCTTGCAATTGGTCAAGCCGCGTTGTCCGCGGCTACAGTTTGATTTACTTTTCACACGGACGGTCGCGTCATGCAGTTTGCGTTGAATCTTTTGGTGGTGGTGCAAATACTTTCGGCACTGGCCATGGTGGGTTTAATTTTGATGCAGCACGGCAAAGGTGCTGACGCCGGTGCCGCCTTTGGTGGCGGCGGCGGTGGCGGCTCCGCCAGTTTATTTGGTGCCACCGGTGGTGCCAACTTTTTGTCTCGAACCACGGCCTTGTTGGCAGCGGTGTTTTTGGGCACCACGCTGGCGCTGGCCTACTTTGGCTACTCCGCGCCCAACACCGCTGGCAGTGGCGGCAGCAGCGTGCTCGAGCGTGAGGCGCCAGCTGTGCCGGTGCCAGCGACCACCGTACCTGCTGCGGCCCCATCCCCGGCACCTGCCAGTGGCGTCGATGCCATCCCCAAGAATTGAATCTAATGGCCTAAGCCGGCATCGGCTGATGACTTTTTCGGGGTAAACTCTGCGGGTTTGCTTAGACGCACTTTTGCCCTCCGAATGTGGTGCGTCCTGTGGCAAATACCCGTGCCGACGTGGTGAAATTGGTAGACACGCTATCTTGAGGGGGTAGTGGCGAAAGCTGTGCGAGTTCGAGTCTCGCCGTCGGCACCAATGCGCAACCCGTGCCCTTCAGGGGTGGGTGGCGAGACAACATGAATTACGAGCAGTACCTACCCGTCATCCTGTTCATATTGGTCGGCCTCGCCGTGGGCGTGGTGCCCCAGGTGATTGGGTATGTGCTTGGCCCAAACCGGCCCGATGCCGCCAAAAACGCGCCTTACGAATGTGGCTTTGAAGCGTTTGAGGACGCGCGCATGAAGTTTGATGTGCGCTACTACTTGGTTGCCATTCTTTTTATTCTTTTTGACCTAGAAATCGCCTTTTTATTCCCCTGGGCGGTTGCCCTTAAAGAACTTGGGGCACCCGCCTTTTGGGCCGTGGTGGTGTTTTTGGGCATCTTGGTGGTGGGTTTTGTTTATGAATGGAAAAAGGGCGCCCTTGACTGGGAGTAGCTTGAGGGTAAACATGCATGGCAATTGAAGGGGTATTTGAAAAGGGCTTTGTTACCACCAGCTACGACGCGGTGGTCAACTGGGCCAAAACCGGTTCACTCTGGCCCATGACATTTGGTTTGGCCTGTTGTGCGGTTGAGATGATGCACGCGGGTGCGGCGCGTTACGATTTGGCGCGTTTTGGCGCTGAGGTGTTTCGTGCCAGCCCGCGTCAATCTGACCTAATGATTGTGGCCGGCACACTGTGCAACAAAATGGCGCCAGCGTTGCGCCGGGTATACGACCAAATGAGTGAGCCGCGGTGGGTGATTTCTATGGGCTCATGCGCCAACGGCGGAGGGTATTACCACTACAGTTACTCGGTGGTGCGCGGCTGTGACCGCATTGTGCCCGTTGATGTGTACGTGCCGGGGTGTCCGCCCACGGCAGAGGCTTTGCTCTACGGCATCATTCAGCTGCAAGACAAAATTCGTCGCACCCAAACCATTGCGCGGGTCTAGGGCGGGCCATGTTAGCTGCCACCATCCAACAGGTCCTGGGCGAGTGCGTGTTGCACGTCAGTCATGCCAACCATGAATGCACCGTTGAGCTGCGTGCCACAGACTACTTGAATTGCGCCCAGCAATTACGTGACCACCCCGACTGCGCTTTTGATCAACTGATTGACTTGTGTGGCGTGGACTACCAAGCCTACGCCGACGGCACACGTGAGGGGCCCCGCTATGCGGTGGTGTTGCACTTGTTGTCGGTTTCGCTTAACCAGCGCCTGCGGGTGCGAGTATGGTGCGACGATGACGACGCGCCGTGCGTGGATTCGGTTGGGGCCGTGTGGTCGGGCGCCAACTGGTACGAGCGCGAGGCGTTTGACCTGTTTGGTATTTTGTTTCAAGGGCACCCTGACTTACGCCGCATCCTTACCGATTACGGCTTCATTGGCCACCCCATGCGCAAAGATTTTCCGGTTAGTGGGCACGTCGAAATGCGCTACGACGCTGAGCAACAGCGTGTGATTTACCAACCCGTCACGATTGAACCGCGCGAAATCACTCCTCGGGTGATCCGCGAGCCGCACTACGGCGCCAACCGTCAGGACGATGTGCCTCATGGCTGAAATTAAAAACTACACCCTCAACTTTGGCCCGCAGCACCCAGCGGCGCACGGCGTGTTGCGCTTGGTGCTTGAGCTCGACGGTGAGGTGGTGCAGCGCGCCGACCCGCACATTGGGCTGCTGCACCGCGCCACTGAAAAGTTGGCAGAGCAAAAAACATACATTCAATCGTTGCCTTACATGGACCGGCTGGACTACGTCTCCATGATGTGCAACGAGCACGCCTATTGCCTGGCCATTGAAAAAATGCTCGACCTGCAAGTGCCGCAGCGGGCGCAATACATACGGGTGATGTTTGCCGAGATCACGCGCATCCTCAACCATTTGTTGTGGCTGGGGGCGCACGCCCACGATTGCGGCGCCTCCACGGTGCTGATTTACTGCTTTCGCGAACGCGAGGCGTTGTTTGATGCGTACGAAGCCGTCTCGGGCGCGCGCATGCACGCGGCGTATTTTCGCCCCGGTGGCGTTTACCGCGACCTACCCGAGAGCATGCCGCAGTACCAAGCCAGCAAAATCCGCAATGCCCGCGCCATTGCCGCGCTCAATGCCAACCGTCAAGGCAGTTTGCTTGATTACTTAGACGACTTTTGCCAGCGGTTTCCAACCTACATTGACGAATACGAAACCCTGCTGACCGACAACCGCATTTGGAAGCAGCGCACCGTAGGCATTGGCGTGGTAAGCCCTGAGCGTGCGCTCAACATGGGCTTTACCGGGCCCATGTTGCGTGGCAGCGGCTTGGCTTGGGATTTACGCAAAACCCAACCTTACGACGTTTACGCCGATTTGGACTTTGACGTGGCCGTGGGCACCGAGGGCGATTGCTACGACCGCTACCTGGTGCGGGTGGAAGAAATGCGCCAGTCCAACCGCATCGTGCAGCAGTGCATTCAGTGGTTGCGCGCCCATCCTGGCCCGGTTATTACCGACAACCACAAAATCGCGCCGCCTGCGCGCGAGGCCATGAAGGCCAACATGGAGTCGTTGATCCATCACTTTAAGCTGTTCACCGAGGGCTTTGCCGTGCCCGAAGGCGAGGCGTACGCGGCGGTGGAACACCCCAAAGGCGAGTTTGGCATTTACATGGTAAGCGACGGCGCCAACAAGCCTTACCGGCTCAAGATTCGTGCCCCAGGCTTTGCCCACTTGGCCGGGCTTGACGAGCTTACCCGTGGCCACATGCTGGCCGACGCGGTGGCCATTATTGGCACCATGGACATCGTTTTTGGAGAGATTGACCGATGATCGACGCTGCCATGCGCGCCCGCTTTGATCGCGAGCTAGCTAAGTACCCGGCCGAGCGCCGCGAGTCGGCGGTGATGGCGTGTTTGGCCATCGTGCAGCACGAACAAGGCTGGGTTTCGCCCGAGGCCGAGGTGGACGTGGCCAACCACTTGGGCATGTCGGTGATGGCGGTGCACGAGGTGGTGACGTTTTACAACATGTACAACCAACAGCCGGTGGGGCAATTCAAGCTCAACGTCTGCACCAACTTGCCGTGTCAGTTGCGCCGGGGCGAAGACGCCTTGCAGCACGTGTGCCAACGGTTGCAGGTATCGCCCGGTCAAACCACGGCCGACGGCTTATTTACCGTGCAGCCCAGCGAATGCCTGGGTGCGTGCGCCGACGCGCCGGTGATGCTGGTCAACGACCGCCACATGTGCAGCCACATGACCCCTGAACGCCTTGACACCTTGCTCGAAGCGCTGCGTGCCCAGGCGCTGGCACCAGTTGGAGATGCCGCATGACATTGGCCGCTGTGCTCAAAGACTTCCAGACCGACGGCAGCCTCAGTTGCTTTCATGACCGGCATCTGCAGCCGCAAATTTATGCCGGGCTCAAGGGTAACGATTGGCGCTTGAGCGACTATGAGGCGCGTGGCGGCTATCAGGCGCTGCGCAAGGTACTGGGTGCCGATGGCGGCGCGGGCATGACGCCGGATGAGGTAATTGCATCGATCAAGGCGTCTTCGCTGCGTGGGCGGGGCGGGGCGGGATTTCCCACCGGGCTCAAGTGGAGTTTCATGCCGCGCCAGTTTCCCGGCCAAAAGTACCTGGTGTGCAATTCGGACGAAGGCGAACCCGGCACCTGCAAAGACCGTGACATCTTGCGTTTTAACCCGCACATCGTGATTGAAGGCATGGCCATTGCCGCCTACGCCATGGGCATCAGCGTGGGTTACAACTACATCCACGGTGAAATTTTTGAGGTGTACGAGCGCTTTGAAGAGGCCCTAGAAGAAGCCCGTGCCGCCGGGCTGCTGGGCCAAGGCGTGTTGGGTTCGTCGTTTGATTTTCAGCTGCACGCCCATCATGGTTTTGGTGCTTATATTTGCGGCGAAGAAACGGCGTTGCTCGAATCACTCGAGGGCAAAAAGGGACAGCCGCGGTACAAGCCGCCGTTTCCCGCCAGTTATGGCTTGTACGGCAAGCCCACCACCATCAACAACACCGAAACCTTTGCCGCGGTGCCGTGGATTATTCGTCACGGCGGCGAGGCCTACCTGTCGATAGGCAAGCCCAACAACGGCGGGACCAAAATCTTCTCAGTCAGCGGCGATGTGCAGCGCCCCGGTAACTACGAGGTGCCGCTGGGCACACCGTTTGCCACCTTGCTTGAACTCGCCGGTGGCGTACCCCAAGGGCGCCAACTCAAAGCGGTGATTCCGGGTGGCTCGTCCATGCCGGTGCTGCCGGCCGAGGTGATGCTCGATACCGACATGGACTACGACAGCATCGCCAAGGCCGGTTCCATGCTGGGTTCGGGTGCAGTGATTGTCATGGACGATTCGCGCTGCATGGTGCGCAGTTTGCTGCGGCTGAGCTACTTTTACATGCACGAGAGCTGTGGCCAGTGCACCCCGTGTCGCGAGGGCACGGGCTGGTTGTGGCGCATGGTGCACCGCATTGAGCACGGGGCGGGCACGCCCGATGATTTGGAGCGGCTTGATGCCGTGGCGCAGGGTATTCAGGGCCGCACCATTTGCGCATTGGGAGATGCCGCGGCCATGCCGGTGCGCGCCATGCTCAAGCATTACCGACACGAATTCGAATACCACGTCACGCACCAAACCTGCATGGTTCGGTCTTACGTTTGACGCATTGCACAGGGTATGCCAGGTCATGATTGAAGTTGAAGTCGACGGCCAAAAAGTTGAGGTGAGCGAGGGCAGCATGGTGATGCATGCCGCCGAAGCTGCCGGTGTGGCTGTGCCGCACTTTTGTTACCACAAAAAGCTGTCAATCGCGGCCAACTGCCGCATGTGTTTGGTGGACGTGGAAAAGGCCCCCAAGGCCGTGCCGGCCTGTGCCACGCCGGTGGCCCCGGGTATGGTGGTGCGCACGCGTAGCGACAAGGCGGTGCAAGCCCAGCAGTCGGTGATGGAGTTTTTGCTCATCAACCATCCGCTTGACTGCCCCATTTGCGACCAAGGCGGCGAATGCCAGTTACAAGATTTGGCCGTAGGCTACGGACGCGATGGATCGCGCTACAGCGAAGAAAAGCGGGTGGTGCCGCACAAAGAGGTGGGACCGCTCATCAGCATGGAGGAGATGAGCCGCTGCATTCACTGCACCCGCTGCGTGCGTTTTGGCGAAGAAATCGCCGGAGACATGGAACTGGGCATGTCGCACCGAGGCGAACACGCCGAAATTCAAACCTTTTTGGGGGCCACCATCGACTCGGAGTTGTCGGGCAACATGATCGATATCTGCCCCGTGGGCGCCTTAACCAGCAAGCCGTTTCGCTACAGTGCGCGCACTTGGGAGTTGTCGCGGCGCAAGTCCATCAGCCCGCACGACAGCACCGGGGCCAACTTGGTGGTGCAGGTTAAAAACGCACGCGTGATGCGCGTGGTGCCGTTTGAGAACGAGGCGGTGAACGAATGTTGGCTGGCCGACCGTGACCGCTTCAGCTACGAGGCGCTCAACAGCCCTGAGCGGCTTACCGAGCCCATGATTAAGCAAAACGGGCAGTGGCAAACGGTGGACTGGAGCACGGCCCTCGATTACGTGGCGCGCGGCCTAACGCAAGTTAAGGCCGAGCACGGTGCCCATGCCCTGGGCGCGTTGCTCAGCCCGCACAGCACGCTTGAAGAGTTGCATTTGGCTACCCAGTTGTGGCGCGGCATGGGCAGCGACAGCGTAGACCACCGTCTACGCCATGCCCAGCATGGCCGTGCCGGTGGGGTCCGCTGGTTGGGCATGGAGGTGGCTGAGCTCAGCCACCTTAAGCACGCCTTGGTGGTGGGCAGTCGCTTGCGCAAAGACCACCCACTTTTTGCACAGCGCCTGCGTCAGGCAATACGCCGTGGCGGCTCGTTGGACGTGCTGGGCTCGGCGCGCGAGTGGCGTGGTGGCAAAGATTGGGCCATGCCGGTGCGGCAAGCCCAGCTGCTCGAGCCGGCGCATTGGGTGCAGGCCATGGCCGAGGTGGCCGCGGCCGTCGCGCAAGCGCATGGCGTCAAGCCGCCGGTTGACGTGACGCCCGGCGAGGCGGCGCTGGCCATGGCTCAGCGTTTGGACGCCGGGGCCGCTGTGTTGTTGGGCAATGCTGCGGCGCATCATGCGCAGGCCGAATCGCTGCTGGCGTTGGCGGGTTTTGTGGCGCAAACCACAGGGGCGCGCGTGGGCTATTTAACCGAGGCAGCCAACACCGTGGGGGCGCAGCTTGTGGGCGCGCAACCGCAGGCCAATGGCCTCAACGCCGCACAAATCTTGGCCGGGCATGCCAAAGCGGTGCTGTTGCTGCACGTTGAACCCGAGGGCGATACCGCCGCCGGTGCGCGGCACGCCCTGGGGCAGGCCGACATGGTGGTCTCGCTCAACGCTTTTCAAACCAACATGGACGTGGCCGACGTGCTGCTGCCCGTGGCGCCATTTACCGAGACTTCGGGCAGTTTTGTTAACGCCGAAGGTCGGGTGCAGAGCTTTCATGCGGTGGTGCCCCCCTTGGGGCAAACCCGTCCGGCGTGGAAGGTGCTGCGCGTGCTGGGTAATCTGCTGGGTGTGGCCGGCATGGCGCAAGAGCAGTCCACCCAGGTACTGGCCGAGACCGGGCTGGCGCCCGGCTGGGTCGATCGCGCCCGGCTGGACAACGCCACAGGCGCTGATGTTGTGCTTGAGCCCGTGGCGGGCGCCCCGTGCGTGGCGCCCATTTACGGCCTGGACGGTTTGGTGCGGCGTGCACCGGCGTTGCAGGCCACGCACGACGCGCAATTTGAGGGCACGTCATGATTGACGCACTGTATCAAGCCGGGCTGCATTGGTTCGGCGCCGCGTGGTGGCAGGACGCCGCTTGGCCGGTGCTGTGGGCCTTGCTGGGGATTGTGGCGGTGCTGTTGCCACTGCTGGGTGCAGTGGCCTACCTTACCCTTTGGGAGCGCCGCTTTTTGGGGTGGATGCAGGTGCGCGTGGGCCCTAACCGGGTGGGGCCAGCTGGGCTGCTGCAGCCCATTGCCGACGCGCTTAAGTTGCTCACCAAAGAGCTCATCCAACCCCAAGCCGCCAGTGGCGGGCTGTTTCGGCTCGGCCCGGTCATGGCCATCATGCCCGCGTTGGCCGCGTGGGTGGCCATACCGTTTGGCCCCGACGCGGTGTTAGCCAACGTCAACGCCGGCTTGTTGCTCATCATGGCCATCACCTCAATTGAGGTGTACGGGGTGATCATCGCTGGTTGGGCGTCCAATTCAAAGTACGCCTTCTTGGGTGCGCTGCGTGCTTCAGCGCAAATGGTGAGCTACGAAATTGCCATGGGATTTTGTCTGGTGGTCGTCATCATGGTCTCGGGCAGCATGAACCTAGGCGAGGTGGTGGCCGCGCAAGGGCGTGGCATGGCCGCCGATTGGGGGTTGGGCTTTTTGTCTTGGAACTGGTTGCCCTTGTTGCCTATTTTTGGCGTGTACCTTATTTCGGGTGTGGCCGAAACCAACCGACACCCGTTTGATGTGGTTGAGGGTGAGTCAGAAATCGTGGCCGGGCACATGGTCGAGTACTCGGGCATGGGCTTTGCCATTTTCTTCTTGGCCGAATACGCCAGCATGTGGTTGGTGTCGATCTTGGCGGTGTTGATGTTTTTGGGCGGCTGGCTGCCACCGCTTGACTTTGCTCCCTTTACTTGGATACCGGGCTGGATTTGGCTTGGCCTTAAGACCTTTTTTGTGGTTTCGCTGTTCATTTGGATACGCGCCACGTTTCCGCGTTTTCGATACGACCAAATCATGCGCCTGGGGTGGAAGATTTTTATTCCCGTGACGCTGGTTTGGCTGTTGCTGGTGGGGTTGTGGATGCAGACCCCATTGAATATCTGGTAAAGAGCAAGCATGAATCAAGCCGTGGTCTCCAAGTCTCGCGTGCCCTTTTCGTGGCGCGATTTTCTCTCCAGCTTCATGCTGCTCGAGTTGTTTCGCGGCATGGCGCTAACGGGTAAATACCTGTTTCAGCCCAAGGTAACGGTACAGTTTCCCGAAGAAAAAACACCGTTGTCTCCACGTTTTCGTGGCCTGCATGCGTTGCGCCGTTACCCCAATGGCGAGGAGCGTTGCATTGCCTGCAAGCTATGCGAGGCGGTTTGCCCAGCCATGGCCATCACCATCGAGGCCGGCCAGCGCGACGACGGCTCACGCCGCACCACGCGCTACGACATCGATTTGACCAAGTGCATTTTTTGTGGGTTTTGCGAGGAAAGCTGCCCCGTGGACTCGATTGTTGAGACCCATATTTTGGAATACCACGGCGAAAAACGTGGCGACCTGTACTTCACCAAAGACATGCTGCTGGCGGTGGGTGACCGCTACGAACAAGAAATTGCAGCCAACCGCGCGGCCGACGCGCGCTACCGCTAGGCCGGGCTCATGGACTGGATTGCTACGCTTTTTTATGTGTTTGCTGCCGTGCTGTTGTTTGCCGCGTTGCGGGTGGTTACAGCCCGCAACACCGTACACGCCACGCTGTACTTGATGTTGGCGTTTTTTCAGGCGGCGCTTATTTGGATGCTGCTTAAGGCCGAGTTTTTGTCCATCGTGCTGGTGCTGGTCTATTTGGGCGCGGTAATGGTGCTGTTTTTGTTTGTGGTGATGATGCTTGACATCAACGTGGATGCCCTGCGTGGTCAGTTTTGGCGCCACTTGCCCTTGGCCGCGTTAATTGGTGGGCTCATGGCCGCCGAGCTTGGCTCGGTGCTGTGGCAGGGGTTTGGGCAAGTCTCGGGTTTGCCCGCCGGCCAAGAAAGCAACACCAAGGCACTGGGCATGTTGTTGTACACCGAGTACGTGTATCCGCTTGAAATAGCCGCGGTGCTGCTGCTGGTGGCGATTGTGGCGGCCATTGCGCTGACCCTGCGCGAGCGCAAGGACTCGCGCCACCTTGACGCCAGCGTGCAGGTGCGTGCGCGCAAGGCCGACCGGCTGCGGGTGGTAAGCATGCCGCCGGCGCGGCCCAGCTCAGCGCCCGGCGCCCAGGCGCAAGGAGACGATGCATGACGTTGCAGTTGGGACATTTTTTGGTGCTGGCCGCGGTGTTGTTTGCCATTGCCGTGGTGGGTATTTTTATGAACCGCAAAAACCTGATCGTGCTGCTCATGGCCATCGAGCTCATGCTGCTGGCGGTGAACATGAACTTTGTGGCGTTCTCGGCGTATTTGGGCGACATGCACGGGCAAGTGTTTGTGTTTTTTATTTTGACGGTGGCAGCAGCCGAGTCGGCCATCGGCTTGGCCATTTTGGTGCTGCTGTTTCGTAACCGCTCCACGATTGACGTGGAGGCGCTGGACCGCCTTAAGGGCTAAATAGGCTGCTGCTGCAATGACCCCTCTTTTATCCGTAACGCAATTGTTGTGGGTGCCGTTGGCGCCTTTGCTCGGCGCCCTGCTCGCCGGTGTGTTGGGTACCCGATTGGGCGGCAACTGGCTGGGCCGCCAGGCGGTGCATTGTTTAACCATTGCCGCCGTGGGCGTGGCGTTTGCGTTGTCGGCCCTAACGCTGTGGCAAGTGGTGACGGAGGGCGCCCGATTCAATGGCACCTTGTACGAGTGGATGACCGTAGGTGGCCTGCGCATGGAGATTGGCTTCATGGTCGATGGCCTCACCGCCCTCATGATGTGCGTGGTGACCTTTGTTTCGCTGATGGTGCACGTCTACACCATTGGCTACATGGCCGACGATCCGGGATACAACCGGTTCTTCTCTTACCTGTCGCTGTTTACCTTTGCCATGCTCATGCTTGTGATGAGCAACAACTTGCTGCAGTTGTTTTTTGGTTGGGAAGCGGTGGGCTTGGTTTCGTATTTGCTGATTGGCTTTTGGTACACCCGGCCCACCGCCGTGTTTGCCAACCTCAAAGCGTTTTTGGTTAACCGGGTGGGTGACTTTGGCTTTATTTTGGGCATTGGCGTGTTGGTCAGCTACAGCGGTACGCTTAACTACACCGAGCTTTTTGGTCAGGCCTCGGCGCTGACGCAGCAAACCCTGCCTGGCACCGACTGGCTGGTGATCACGGTGGCCTGCGTGGGCTTGTTTGTGGGAGCCATGGGTAAATCGGCCCAATTTCCGCTGCACGTGTGGCTGCCCGACTCCATGGAGGGCCCAACGCCCATCTCGGCGCTGATTCACGCGGCAACCATGGTCACCGCCGGCATTTTTATGGTGGCGCGCATGTCGCCGCTGTTTGAGTTATCCGATGCCGCGCTCAACTTGGTGTTGGTGGTGGGCGCCATCACGGCCTTATTTATGGGACTGCTGGGCGTGGTGCAAAACGACATCAAGCGCGTGGTGGCCTACTCCACGCTGTCTCAGCTGGGGTACATGACCGTTGCCCTGGGCGCCTCGGCGTATTCGGTGGCGGTGTTTCACCTGGCCACGCACGCGTTTTTTAAAGCGTTGCTGTTTTTGGCTGCAGGCTCGGTCATCATGGGTTTGCATCACAACCAAGACATGCGATACATGGGCGGGGTACGCAAATACATGCCCATTACCTACCTCACATCGTTAATTGGGACCTTGGCCTTGGTGGGTATGCCGTTCTTCTCGGGCTTTTATTCCAAAGACAGCATCATCGAAGCCGTGCATTTAAGTGCCTTGCCTGCGGCCGGTTGGGCTTACGCCGCGGTGGTGGCCGGGGTATTCATTACGGCGTTTTATTCGTTCCGTCTGGTGTTTTTGGTGTTTCACGGCGCCGAGCGGTACGACCAGCAACCCGCACACCATGGCCACGACGACCACGGCCACCACGACGCGCATGGCGCCAAGCCGCACGAATCGCCCTGGGTGGTCACGCTGCCCCTGGTGTTGCTGGCGGTACCTTCGGTGCTGTTGGGTTATGCGCTGATTGAGCCCATGTTGTATGGCAATTGGCTTGAGGGCGCGGTGGTGGTTGACGCGACCAAGCACCCCGCCATGGCGGAGTTGGCCCAAACGTTTTTGGGGCCTACCGGCATGGCGCTGCACGGTTTGGGTACGTTGCCGTTTGTGCTGTTGGTTGCCGGTGCGGTGGCGGCGTGGTGGTGCTATTTGGTCAAGCCCAACGTGCCAGCGCGCGTGGCGAAGGCGATGCGACCAGTGGTGACCGTGCTTGAGAACAAGTATTACTTTGATTGGTTTAACGAAAACGTGCTGGCGCGCGGTGCCCGCGCGCTGGGGCGTGGGCTGTGGCGCGGCGGCGACCAGGGCTTGATTGAAACCGGTGTGGTCAACGCCAGTTGGCGCATGGTGGGCTGGGCGTCGGCCCAGGTGCGGCAGTGGCAAAGTGGGTATTTGTATCACTATGCCTTGGCCATGCTGGTTGGGGTGTTCGCGCTGATAACGGTATTTGTGTGGCTGGCTTAAGGAGCAAAACAGCATGGGAGCTTTAAGCCTTGCCATTTGGGCCCCGATCGTCTCGGGGTGTCTGGTCTTGGCCCTTGGACAAAAGGCAAGTGTGCAGCGGGTGCAGCAGGTGGCGTCTTGGTTGGCGCTGCTGAGTATGCTGGCCTTGGTGCCTTTGGTGTGGCAATTTACCCCGGGCGTGGCCGGCATGCAGTTGCAAGAGCAAGTGCCGTGGATTGAGCGCTTTGCAGTAACTTACCACTTGGGGGTGGACGGCATTTCGTTTTGGCTGATTTTGCTTACAGCATTCACCACGTGGGTGGTGGTGTTGTCGGTTGGGCATGGGGTAAGCGAGCGTTTGCATCAATACCTGGGCGCGTTTTTGGTGTTGTCCGGTTTGATGATTGGTGTGTTCTGCGCCATTGACGGCTTGCTGTTTTACATCTTTTTCGAAGCCACGTTAATTCCGATGTACCTCATCATTGGGGTGTGGGGCGGCCCCAATCGGATTTACGCAGCGTTTAAGTTTTTTCTGTACACCTTGGCGGGTTCGCTGCTGATGCTCGCGGCGGTGATTTACCTGTACAACGCCTCGGGCGGCAGTTTTAACCTGGGCGTATGGGCCAACCTGCCGTTGTCCGGGGCAGCGCAGACGGCATTGTTCTTCGCGTTTTTGGCCGCGTTTGCCGTGAAGGTGCCCATGTGGCCGGTGCACACGTGGTTGCCTGACGTCCACGTGGAGGCCCCCACCGGAGGCTCGGCGGTGTTGGCCGCGATCATGCTCAAGCTCGGGGCGTATGGCTTTTTGCGGTTTTCGTTGCCCATTGCCCCAGACGCTTCGCAGAGCTGGGCTTGGTTGATGCTGGCGTTGTCGTTGGTGGCGGTGGTGTACGTGGGGTTGGTGGCTTTGGTGCAGACCGACATGAAAAAGCTGGTCGCGTACTCTTCGGTGGCGCACATGGGCTTTGTCACCCTTGGCTTTTTTGTTTTCGCGCCTCTGGGCATGAGTGGGGCGGTGGTGCAAATGATTGCCCACGGGTTTGTGTCAGCGGCCATGTTTTTGTGCATTGGCGTGCTGTACGACCGCACCCACTCGCGTGACATTGCCAGCTACGGTGGCGTGGTAAACACCATGCCGCGCTTTGCAGCGTTTGCCGTGTTGTTTGCCATGGCCAACAGTGGCTTGCCAGGCACGGCTGGGTTTGTGGGCGAGTGGATGGTGATTTTGGCTGCGGTTAAGGCCAACTTTTGGTTGGGCTTGGGGGCCGCCAGCGCCTTGGTACTGGGCGCGGCGTATACGCTGTGGATGGTTAAGCGCGTGGTGTTTGGCGCGGTGGCCAACCCCACCGTGGCCCAGCTTACCGACCTCACCAGTCGCGAGGCGGTGGTGTTGACGCTGTTGGCGTTGGCGGTACTGGGCATGGGGGTGTACCCCAAGCCTTTTACCGACATCATTGATCCGTCGGTGGCCGAGTTGCTGATGCACGTGGCCAAAGGCAAACTGCTGTAAGGCGGAGCAAGTGGCAATGAATTGGTTTGTGATTTACCCCGAGATTTTTCTGCTCATCATGGCCTGCGTGGTGGCACTGCTTGATTTGTGGAGTCAAGACCCGTTGCGCCAACGCGCGTACCTAACCACGCTGATGACGCTGGCGGCATTGGCGTTGTGGCATGCCATTGTGGCGGTTAATGACATGCAAGGCACGGCGTTTGGCGGCATGGTGGTGCTCGACACCATGGGCAGTTGGCTTAAGTCAGCAGCATCGTTGGCGCTGCTGGTGACGCTGGTATATGCCAAGCCCTACGCGCAAAGTCGAGACATGCTGCGCGGCAGCGAAATGTTTTCGTTGTCGCTGCTGGCGCTACTGGGCATGTTTGTCATGATGAGCGGTAACCACCTGCTGCTGCTCTACATGGGGCTTGAGCTGCTTACGCTTTGCAGCTACGCCCTGGTGGCGTTGCGCCGCGATGACCTCTCGGCCTCTGAGGCCGCCATGAAGTACTTTGTGCTGGGTGCCCTAGCCAGCGGCTTCATGCTTTACGGTATGTCCATGATGTACGGCGCAACTGGCACCCTGGAGCTACCCGCCTTGGCGGCTCAGCTAAGTTTGGGTCAAGCCGACAGTCGCGTGCTGGCCCTTGGGGTGGTGTTTGTCGTGGCGGGCTTGGCGTTTAAGCTCGGTGCCGTGCCCTTTCACATGTGGGTGCCCGACGTCTACGAGGGTGCGCCCACCGCAGTGACCTTGATGCTGGCGGCTGCGCCCAAGCTGGCGGCGTTTGCGCTGGCCATGCGCTTGCTGGTGGCTGGGTTTTTGCCCTTGGCCATGGATTGGCAGCCCATGTTGGCGTTGCTGGCGGTGATGTCGCTGCTGGTGGGTAACTTGGCCGCTATCGCCCAGCGCAGCCTCAAGCGCATGTTGGCTTTTTCTACCATCTCTCATGTGGGCTTTTTGCTGCTGGGCTTGGTGGCGGGGGTGAGTGCGCAGGGCGGGGCCGAGCAGGCTGTGCAGGCATACAGCGCCAGCATGTTTTACGCGCTCACGTATGTGCTTACCACGCTGGCCACATTTGGCGTGATGTTGCTGCTCTCGCGTGAGGGCTTTGAGAGCGATAGGTTAGAAGATTTTTCAGGCCTGAATCAACGTAGCCCATGGCTGGCCGGTGCCATGGCCGCGTGCATGTTTTCGTTGGCAGGGGTGCCCCCGTTGGTGGGGTTTTACGCCAAGTTCGCCGTACTGCAAGCGGTGCTGGCCAGCCATACACCATTTGCCCTGCCGATGGTGTTGTTTGCGTTGGCCATGTCGTTGGTGGGTGCGTTTTACTACCTCAGGCTCATCAAAATCATGTACTTTGATGTACCCAGCCAAACCCAAGCCCCCAACCCTGGGGTTGGGGCACGCGTGACGCTGACGCTAAACGTGGCCGCCATGCTGGTGCTGGGGTTGTTGCCCAGTGGCTTGTTTGCGCTGTGCACACAGGCCATGGTGTCGCTGTTGGTGTGAGGCCATGAACCAATCGTTTGAAGTGTGGAGCACCTTGGGGTTGGCCTTGGTGGCGGCCAATCTGCCGTTTGTCAATCATCGGTGGTTGGGCATTGGGCCGCAACGCGCGCACAAGTCGCTGGTTTGGCGCTTGGTTGAGTGGTTGGTGTTGTACGTGGCCGTAGGCGTGGTGGCCATGGCCATGGAGGCGCGTATTGGTCAAAACGCCCCGCAGGGCTGGGAGTTTTATGCCGTGACGCTGAGTCTTTTTGCCACTTTGGCGTTTCCGGGCTTTGTGTGGCGTTACCTCATGCGGCACCGGGTACCCGTGGCGGGCGCGGTGCAAAGCAGGGGTTAAGCGAGGGGCTTTGGGGTAAGGCCTCATAATATTGGTATGAAAGTTTTGGATTTGGCGTGCGACGTGGGGCATTCGTTTGAGGGCTGGTTTGGCTCCGAGGACGACTACCTGCAGCAACGGCAGCAGGGGCTGCTGGCGTGCCCGGCATGTGGCAGCGCCGTGGTAGAAAAAAAGCTTAGTGCGCCTCGGTTGAATTTGGGTGCCACCGCACGCGGCACCGAGGTGGTGGCCGCGGCCGACGCCGACGCCGAACACGCACGCCAGGCCCGGCTGTGGCGGGCGGTGCGCGAGGTGTTGGCGCACACCGAAGACGTGGGCGCCGGCTTTGCCGAGGAGGCGCGGCGCATTCATGAAGGGCAAGCGCCCGAGCGTGGCATACGCGGCCAGGCCAGCGCACAAGAGGTTAAGAGCTTGCTAGAGGACGGCGTGCACGTGATGCCTTTGCCGCTGCCGGCTGACATGAAGGAAACCTTGCAATGATGCCGCTAAGGAGACGCCACCATGATTGAATTGGTTTTGGGTTTGTTGATTTTTGTCGTCACGCATTCGCTGCGGGTCACGGCACCAGCGTGGCGTGAGCGGCAGTTACTCAATTTTGGTCCACTGGGTTTTAAGGTGGCGGTGTCGTTGTTGTCTTTGGTGTCGCTGTGGTTCATTGTGCAGGGTTACGGTACCGCGCGCCTTGACCCAGTGGTGATGTGGCAGCCAGCGCTGGCCACGCGGCACATTGCTGCGCTGTTGATGTTGGTGTCCATGGTATTGCTGGTAGCGGCCTACGCGCCAGCCAACGCGATTCGTGCCAAGCTTAAGCACCCCATGGTGCTGGCAGTTAAGGTGTGGGCGATTGCCCATTTGTTGGCCAACGGCAACTTGGCCGATTGGCTGTTGTTTGGCACGTTGCTGGTTTGGGCGGTGTTCAATTTTCGTGCGGCCAGACGGCGTGATGTCGAGTTTGGCCCCTCGTCAGGCTTGGCAACCACGGTGACCGTGGTGGTGGGCGTGGCGCTATGGGCGGGTTTGGTGTGGCGTTGGCATGCCTGGCTGTTTGGCGTGAGCCCGCTGGGCATGTAAGGGCTTAGAGCCGCAGTTTTTGCTGGTAACCGGTCATCTCAAGGTAGCCCCAGCCCACCCGTTGGCCGTTGGCGTGGTGCACGCTTACGAGCCCCTCCCAATAAATAATGCCGGTGCTGGCGCGACCGTCGAGTTCTTGCTGGTCAAACACCGCCTCAACGCGCCACACGCCTTGCGGGGTGTGCACACGCCAGGCCACCGGGTAGCGCGCGCCGGTTTGTGGGCTTTGCCAGGTACGCAGCGGTTCAAAGCGTAACGCGTGGTGGGGCCAGTGGGTGGCCTGCGTGGCTTGGCTGCTGCGCCACGAGCCCGCGCGCCACACGGCCATGCCTTGTGGGTCGCGCATCTGAAATGCCATCAGGCTGTGGCCGTCGTCCCACATTAGGCCTACCCAGTCCCACCCGACCGCGTTGGGCGGCATCAGGCCGTTGCTCCACTCGTGGTCGAGCCAGGCGCGGCCCGTTACCTCACGCGGGCGGCGATTGGGCGTGCGCAGTTGGCCTTGCACGGCCAGATGCGGCCAAGAGACGTAAACGCTTTGGTGTGCCGGGGTGGGGCCTTTTTGCGATATGCCTTGCTCGCCTTGTAACAGCAGCGCTTGGGTGGGTCGTGCCGCCAGCGACAGGGCAAACCGCTGATCGCTCAAGCCCAAGTGCAGGCTTGGCGCGTGCGTGGAATGGTCCAAGCGCAGGTGCCAACCGGGTAGCGGGTGATCGAGGCGAACGTCTAGCCCTTGTGTGGCCATGCGTACCGCGCCCGCATTGGCCGTACCATCCCAGCGCGCGCTGCGCTGGGCATGCCATTGGCGTGCTTGTTGCGGTAGGCTTATTGCGGCGTGGGCGGCAATGATGTGCTTGGCCGCCAGTGGGCTGCTTAGGTGCTGGGTGCGTGGCACCAAGCGCCGAAAAAACGTGAGCTGAAAGCCCATGGGGGTCGCCTTGGGGGCATCGGCCCATTGCAGCCAGCCGGTAAGGTACCACCACTCAATGGTAGTTTGTGGGTGCGCACCGTGGTCGGCGGGCCACGCAAGCCTTGGCCGCGGCGTTAACGTTTGTGCCGCTAGTGGTTGCGTTAGCGTGCCGCAGGCGGCCAGCGCCAGCCACTGGCGGCGGGCAACCGAGGCATGAAACAAGGGCAAGGGCAAGGGCGGGGGGCGCATTGGGGTGGTTGAGGTTACCAGACCTGTTTAACCAGACGGGTAGCGTGTTGCTGCCGCAGCTGCTTGGCGCACCAGGCGCAGGTGAGTATGCACGAGGCCAATACGCCGGCGGCCAGCCCTGTTAGGGTAAGCCAAGGCACGTGCAGGTCCATGCTCCAGTGAAAGCTTTGGGGGTTGACGCCGAACACCAAAACCAGGCTGATGGCCAGGCCAAGCACCAGCCCGCCGCACACGCCCAGGGCACTCCACAACGCGCTCTCAGCCATGAGCAAGCGCCACTGTTGGGCGCGGGTAACGCCCAAATGGGTGAGCAACCCCATTTCGATGCCGCGCGCCAGCAGGTGCGCGCTGTAGGTGGCGGCCACGCCAAACAGCCCAATGGCCACGGCCACCACCTGCAGCCAGCGCGTGATGGCAAAGCTGCGGTCAAAAATTTGCATGGAGCGCGCCCTAAGGTCTTGGGTGCCCACCACATCCAATGTGTCTTGCCAGCCGCGCTGGGCAGCGGTGTTGCGCCAGGCTTGCAGCGCCGCAGTCACGCGGGCTTGGGGCCCAAGCCACAACGCGGCCTCGGTGGCTTGCGCGGGTTCGCCCAAACGCGGCAGGTCATGCCAGTCGATGAGCACGCTGCCGTGTTGGCGCGCGTAATCGCGCCATACGCCGGCCACCACCAGCGGTGGGGCGCTGGGCCACACGTTTTGCAGCGTACGCCAGTGTTGGCCCAAGGTAAGGTCGTAGGCGTCGCGCGCCGATTCGCTTATCCACACGGCCACCGATTGGGGCGGCACCGGGCGCGATTGCAGCAGCGGCAGGTCGTCAGGGTATTGGCCTTGCCCGCTGAGCGGTCGGGCCAACACCGTGATGGGCACACGCCGCTGGTCCAGGGTGAGCTTAAAACTGGTTGAGGGGCGAATACGTTGCACCCCGGGCAGCGCGGTGAGGGCTTGCCATACCTCGGGTGACAGGGCTGGGGTAGAGCCGTCGGCCAGCGCGGCGCTGCGCACGTACATGTCCGCGGGCAGCACCACGTCCAGCCAGTCGCTTACCGATTGCCGAAAGCTGCCCACCATGACGCTGAGCGCCGTTGCCAAGGCCAAGCTGGCGACCACGCCGCTGGTGGCTAGGGCACCCTCGTGCGGCAGGTGTTTGGCCCGTTGCCACAAGCACAGGGTCATGGCGGTACGGGGCTGGTGGCGTGTCATGGCCCGTAAGCCATGATGCAGCAGCCACGGGATAGAGAAAATGCCACCCAACAAAATCAAAGCAATGCCCAGGTACGCTCCCCACGGCACCCCTTGCCAAGCAGGTAGCAAGCACAGCACGACGCCTAGGCTTAACCACGCCAACCCCCACGGCTTGGGCGCTTGGCCCACATGGGTGTGCAGCCCTTTAAGCGTTTGCGACGGCGCCAGTTGCTGCACGCGCTGCGCTGGCCACCACGCCCCAAGCAGCGTGGCAGCCAGGCCTAAGGCGGCATACGCCAAGGCCGCTGTAGGCTGCCACACCAATTGCATGGGGCGTGATGAAAAATACCCACCACCCAGGTCGGCGCCCACCAGCTGCAGCGCCAACGCCGCCAGCCATGTGCCCAACGCCACGCCCAGCGCGCTGCCCAACACACCCAACACGGTGGCCTCGGCCAGCACCCACCGCATGCGCTGTTTGGCGCTTAGGCCCAGCACCCCAAGCAGGGCAAAAGTTTGCAGACGTTGTGCCACGCCCAGCCACAACACCGAGAACACCAAAAAGCTGCCAGTGAACAGCGCCACCAACGCCAGCGCCGTGAGGTTCACCCGATACGCCCGCGACGCCGACTGTTGGCGCTCGCGTTGCAGGCTGGGGGCGTCCACCCAGGCACCGGAGGGCAGCGTGAGGTCTTGCAACACCGATTCGCGCGTGGCCCCGGGGGCCAGTCGCACCTCGATGGCGTCAACCTGGGTGGTGCCCAATACCTGTTGCAGCGCCGCAATGTCCACCGCCATTTGTGGTCCTGGTGCGCCTTGCCACTGGCCGGCCAAACGCCACGTGGTTGCCTGCTGACCGATACGCAGCGACACGGTAGCCGTGGGGCTGGCTAGACGCTGGCGGACCTCGGCGTTGGCAAACACAGCGTCGGCGGCAAATGCGTCCAATGGGCTTTGTGCCGGTTGCACCGCGGGCTGCCCTTGGGCTTGGGCCAGGGCCAAGGCGTCCACACCCAGAAGCCGAACCGGCTGGCTGCGGCCGTCTTGCTCAATCCAGGCGTGGCGGCGCACAAACGGGGCGACCAGCGCCACCCCCGGGTGTTGGCGTAGTGTGTGCACCAGTTCGCTAGGCAAACCGCGGTGGCTGTTTATCGTCAGGTCGGGCACACCGTCGGTGGTGCGTAGGCTTTTGTCAAATTCACCCAAAGCCGACTGGTTGATGAGATGCACCGCCAGCCCCAAGGCCACCCCGCAGGCGATGGCGCACAGCGCCAGCAGCGGGCGAACGGGTCGGTGTCGCCAACTTGGCCACGAAACCGTGTGCAGCAGCGTGAGCTGCGCTAAGAAGCCGCGCACCATGGCCGCAGCCCCGTGGGCGTGAGTTCAAGCACGTGATGGGTTTGTTGTGCGGCTTGTAGGTTGTGGGTCACCAGCACCAGCGAGGCGCCCTGGCGCGTGCTTTGCGTGAGCAGCAACTCAAGCACCTCAGCGGCGTGCGCAGGGTCGAGGTTGCCGGTGGGCTCGTCGGCCAGCAGCAGTGGCGGTTGGTGCACCAGGGCGCGGGCAATGGCCACGCGTTGCATTTGACCGCCCGAGAGCTGCTCGGGTAACCGCTCGCCCAAGGCCTGCAAGCCAACAGCTTCAAGCATGGCCTGCGCGCGGGCGCGGTTGGGCCGCTGCAGCAGCATCAGGGGCAGGTGCACGTTGTCAAATACCGAAAGGTAGGGCAACAGATGAAACGCCTGAAACACAAACCCCACGTACTGGCGACGCCAGCGTGCGCGGGCCTCGTCGTCCAGCGTCCCGAGATTGACGCCGTTGGCGTTGACCGCTCCGCCTTGCCAGCGCTCCAAGCCCGCTAGGCACTGCAGTAGGGTGGATTTGCCTACCCCCGAGGCGCCCACAATGGCCACGGACTGTCCCGGTGCCAGGGTGAGGGAGACGTTGCGAAACACCGGCTGGCCTGGGTAGCCGTGGGCCAAGTCGCGCACCTCAAGCATGGTGTGAACCCCAATGCGTTGTGGCCAGGGCCAGCAATTGTTCGGCCACGTCCGGGGCGTCGGCGTGCACCACGTGGCGCGTGGGCATGCTGCGTAACCAGGTGAGTTGGCGCTTGGCCAGTTGGCGCGTGGCCACGGCAGTTAGTTCAAGCCATTGTGTTTGTATTTGCGCGCTCCACGCGTCTTGCTCGGCCAGCAGTTGCCAGGCTTGGCGGTAGCCCACGCAGCGCATGGCCGGCAGTTGTGCGTGCAGACCTGGCGTTTGCATCAGCCGTACCATCTCGTGCGCTACGCCTTGCTCGAGCATGGTGTGTAGGCGTGCTTCGATGCGTTGCAGCAACCAGGCTTTGGTGCTGGGCTCAAGCGAGACCAGCGTGGCGCGCGGGGCCTGGCGTGCCGGGGGCGGGCTGGCGTGCCACTGCGACAGCGGTTTGCCGCTGACGTGCCACACCTCAAGCGCACGCTGAATGCGCTGGCTGTCGTGGGGAGCCAGGCGCTTGGCGGTGATGGGGTCAACATGGGCCAATTCGGCGTGCAGCGCGGGCCAGCCCACGGCTTGGGCGCGCTCAGCCATGGCTTGTCGCCACGCGGGGTCGGCCGCAGGCAACGGGTGCAAACCTTGTAACCAAGCGCGGTGGTACAGCATGGTGCCGCCCACCACCAACACCCGTTTACCCCGGGCACAGATGGCCTCGTAAGCCAGTTGTGCGTCTGTGGCAAAACGCGCCGCGCTGTAGCTTTGGCTAGGGGCCACCCTATCCATTCCATGGTGCGGCACCCGCGCCTGTTCTTGTGGGGTGGGTTTGGCGGTACCAATGTCCATGCCTTGGTACACCAACGCCGAGTCCATGCTGATGATTTCGGCGTCAAAGTGCTGGGCGAGTTGCAGCGCCCAGTGGCTCT
Source organism: Burkholderiaceae bacterium (assembly GCA_038125525.1). Taxonomy (GTDB): domain Bacteria; phylum Pseudomonadota; class Gammaproteobacteria; order Burkholderiales; family Burkholderiaceae_C; genus RS62. The sequence continues at coordinate 38,130 of JAYPEA010000006.1, forward strand.
TGCCGCTGGCCGTGGGGCCCGCCAACACCAACACGCTCATGGCGTGGCGCGTCCGAGGCGCTGCACCGGGCCCCAAGTCAGCAAAGCCAATACCGCGCTCCAAAAGGCAATGCCAAAGGTTAGCGCACGCTCGTTGCCGTCGAGGTGTGCACCCAACCACCAGCCGTTAATAAAGGCCACCACCATCATCAGGCAACCGGCCAGCGCCGAGGCCGTGCCCGCGGCATGGGCAAACGGTGCCACCGCCCCCGACTGCCCGCACGGTTGATGAATGCCGTGCGCAACGATGAAGCCAAAGTAACACGCCAATACGGTGGTAACGGTGTGCCAGTGCAGCAGAGAAAAAGCTACCAGCGCCACGCCCGAGCAAAGGCTAAGCACACCACCCACCCTAAGGGTGCGGTGGACGCCGAGGCGCTTGAGCAAGCGGCGACACAAAAACGTGCCACCGGTGTAGCTGACGGATTGAAACAACATGGCCAGGCCAAACTCGGCTGGGCTGAGGCCATAGACTTGAATGAAGACAAAGGGCGAGGCAACCAAAAACGTGAACAATCCGCCGTAGGTGGCGGTGCTTAGCATGGCGTACACCTGAAAATGCCGATGACGCAGAATGTGCCAACAGGTGCGCGCCATGGGAACCAGCGCAAGCGCGTGTGGGTTGGGCGTGGCGAGCGTTTCGTTAAAGCGTGTGGCCACCAAGGCCAGGGTGACAGCGGCAAACACGGCCAGCGCCAGCAGCGTGACATGCCAGCCCAAATACTGTGCGATTAAGCCGCCCAACGGCGGGCTAAGGCAAGCCACCACCCCTAACCCGGTGAGGCCTTGACTCATGACGCGGGCGCCCTCTTCGTGGTCGTACAAGTCGCGGATGAGGGCGCGACCGCACGTCACCACCGCACCCATGCCGATACCCTGCAGGCAGCGCGCCACAATGAGTTGATTCATGTTGTTAACCGCAGCACCGTAGACCCCAGCCAAGGTGAACAGAGCCAAGCCCAGCAACAGCATGGGGCGGCGGCCCCAGCGGTCCGACAGTGGTCCCCACGCCAGTTGTGACAAGCCAAACGCCAACAGCATCGCCGTGAGGGTGAGTTGCGCCGTACCGGCGCTGGCCCCCAACGCCCGCGAGATGGCCGGCAGTGCCGGCAAGTACAGGTCGGTTGCCACCGGTTGTAGCCCCATCATGAGCGAGAGCAAAAGCACCACCCGGGCCGGTGACATGCGCGGTGAGATAGCGTGGGTGTGCGCGGCGTGAGGCATGGCGTCAGCGGCCGCGCAAAAACAGCTTGTCAAGTTCGGCCATGCTGAGCTGGCGCCACGTGGGGCGCCCGTGGTTGCATTGGTCGGCGCGCTCGGTTTGCTCCATTTGGCGCAGCAGGGCGTTCATTTCTTGCAGCGTCAGCAAGCGGTTGGCGCGCACCGCGGCGTGGCAAGCCATGGTGGCCAGCAAATCGTCGGTGGCACGTTGCAGCACCGTGGCGCTGTCGTGTTGCACCAGCTCGTCAAGTACGCTGCGGGCCAGGGCCACGGCGTCGGCTTGAACCAGCGGCGCGGGTACGCTGCGCACCACCAGTTGTTCGTGCGACCACGCGTCCAGCTCAAGCCCCAGCTGCTGCAAAGTGGCTTGGTGGCTTTGCGCGGTGGCCACTTGCACGCCGCTGGCAACAAAGGGTTGCGGCACCAACAGTTGTTGCGCGGGTTGCCCGGTGCGCAGATGGTGCGCGGCTTTGAGTTGCTCGTACACAATGCGTTCGTGCGCGGCGTGCATGTCCACCAGTATCAGCCCGTGGCGGTTTTCGGCCAGCAGGTACACGCCGTGCAACTGCGCCAGCGCCCGGCCCAGTGGCCATTCGTCGCTGGTGTCCATGGACGAGGCAGGTGGCTCGCCCACCGCCGCCAGGGCGCCTCCGGTGGCCGTGGGGTTGGCCGGCGGCACGGCGTAGGCAAACGGGTGGG
>JAYPEA010000006.1:40188-65661 GCA_038125525.1 Burkholderiaceae bacterium
GCGCCTCCGGTGGCCGTGGGGTTGGCCGGCGGCACGGCGTAGGCAAACGGGTGGGTAAACGGGTGGGTAAACGGGTGGTCTAGGCCCAGCCCGGCTTGGGTGGCCGGTGGCCACAACCCGGCGTGCGTGGTGGGTACGGCCGAACCCGGTGAGGCGGGGCTGGCCGCGGGCGCAGGCAGGCCGCCGCGCGGGGCCGCCAGCGCGGTCTGGGCGAGGTGCTCAATCCAGTGGTGTAAGCCACGGCTGTCACGAAACCGCACCTCGGCCTTGGCTGGGTGGACGTTGACGTCTACCGATTCGGGCGGGATATCCAAATACAGCAAGTAGGTTGGTTGACGCTGGCCATGCAGCACGTCGGCGTAGGCCGCGCGCAGGGCGTGGCCAATGGTTTTGTCGCGCACCAGCCGGCCGTTGACAAAAAGCCACTGGGCGTCGGTGCGTGCGCGGGCGGCATCGGGCAGGCCCAGTCGCCCGCGCAGTTGCCAGCCTTGGCCGTTGTCGTTGTGCACCGGTAGCGATTGCTCCATGAAGGCGCGACCCAGCACATCTTGCCAGCGCGCCTCGGGCTGCTCGGGTTGCGCGCGCCAGTGGTGCAGCAGCTTGCCGTTGTGCCACACGTCGTAGGCCACCGCGGGGTTGGCCAGGGCTTGGCGGCGCACCGCCTCCACGCAGTGCGCCAGCTCGGTACTTTCGGACTTTAAAAACTTACGCCGGGCTGGGGTGTTGGCAAACAAGTCGTGCACCGCCACCGTGGTGCCGATCGATCGGGCCACGGGTGCGAGTTCACCGGTTTCGTTGCTCAGTTGCCAGCCGTGGTCATTGGTATCGGCGCAACGGGTGTCGATGACCACCCGCGCCACCGAGGCCATGGCCGCGAGGGCCTCACCGCGAAAGCCCATGGTGCGTACCGACTCAAGGTCAGCCAAACTGCCGATTTTGCTTGTGGCGTGGCGCTGCAGGGCCAAAGCTAGGTCACGACGGGGCATGCCGTGGCCGTTGTCTTCAACCGCAATTAACCCCACGCCGCCGCCGGTCATACGCAGCACGATGCGGTCGGCGCCAGCGTCGCGGGCGTTATCGAGCAGCTCGCGCACCACCGAAGCCGGCCGCTCAATCACTTCCCCAGCCGCGATTTGGCTAATTAGGGTGTCGGGAAGCGGCGCGATGGGCCGTGGTGAGGGGGTAAAAGCAGGCACGCCGCCCATTGTAGGGAGCACCGCGATAATGCGACCCATGGACGTGATTTGGTGGCTGGTGGACTTTATTTTGCACGTAGACGCGCATTTGATTCAATTGGTGCGCGACTACGGGTTTTGGGTTTACGCCCTGTTGTTTTTGATTGTGTTTGTGGAAACCGGCTTGGTGGTGATGCCGTTTTTGCCCGGCGATTCGCTGCTGTTTGTGGTGGGCGCGCTGGCCGGCACGGGCGAGTTAAGTCTGCCACTTGCTTTGGGTTTGATGTGGGTGGCTGCGGTGGCGGGGGACCAGGTGAATTACCACATAGGGCGCTGGATTGGCCCCAAGGTGTTTGGCTGGGAGCAGTCGCGCTGGTTCAACCGGCGGGCGTTTGACCAAGCCCACGCGTTTTACGACCGCTATGGCCCCATCACCATTGTGCTGGCGCGTTTTTTGCCCTTTGTGCGCACGTTTGCCCCGTTTGTGGCTGGTGTGGCGCACATGAACCGGGCGCGGTTTACCGCGTTTAATGTGCTGGGCGCCACGCTGTGGGTGTGGGGTGTGGGCGTGGCGGGCTACGCCTTTGGTAACTTGCCTTGGGTTAAGGCCAACCTAGAGTGGCTGATTTGGGGCCTGATTATTGGGCCAGGGCTAATTGCCGTGGTGGGTGCGTGGCGCAAGGGGCGGGCTACAGCTGGCGCTCGCGTGCCAGCGGGGGATTGAGCGCAAAGTAGCGCGTGATGCCGCGCATCAGCGCATCGGCGAGTTGATCTTGGTAGGCGTCGTTGCGCAGTTGGCGCTCTTCGGCGGGGTTGCTGATGAAGCCAGTTTCCACCAGTACGCTGGGAATGTCCGGTGCTTTGAGTACGGCAAAGCCGGCTTGCTCGACGTGCGGTTTGTGCAGTTTGCCCACATCATCGAGCTCGCCCAGCATGGCTTGGCCCAAGCGCAGGCTGTCGTGAATTTGGCGTGTGGTGGTCATGTCCAGTACGGCACGCTGCACCGCCGAGTCCAGCGACGCGACGTTGACACCACCGACTAAGTCGGCGTTGTTTTCTTTTTTGGCCATCCAGCGCGCCATGGTGCTGCTGGCCCCGCCCGTGCTTAGCGCATAAATGCTGGCCCCGGCTGGGCGCGGGGTGTAAAAGGCATCGGCGTGGATGCTAATCATGAGGTCGGCTTTGACGCGCTGGGCCTTTTGTACCCGTTTGTGCAGCGGCACAAAGTAGTCGGCGTCACGCGTCATGAAGGCACGCATGGGGTTGCCGTTGGCGCGGCTGTCGTTGATGCGGTCACGCAGCTTTTGCGCAATGCGCAGCACAATGGTCTTCTCAAGCGTGCCGCCCGGGCCAATGGCGCCGGGGTCTTCGCCGCCGTGGCCAGGGTCAAGCGCCACCACAATCAGCCGGTCGGTGCGTGGCGTAGCCGGCGCCGTGGGCTGGCGCTGGGCGATGAAGTCGCCCAGCGGGTCAGCCGCCGGGGCACCGGCCACGGCCGACTCGAGTTCGCGCAAGCGCTGCGCAATCAGCTGCTCGAGCGGGTCGGGCGGTTGCAGCGGGTACAAGTCAAACACCAGCCGGTTCTGGTAGGGTGCGATTGGCTGCAGCGTAAAAATTTGCGGCGCCATGGGCACCTTAAGGTCAAGCACCAAGCGCACCGTGTCGGGGGTGAACTGCCCCACCCGTATGGCCGCGATGTTGGGGTCTTCGGGCTTGAGCTTGCCTACCACCTCGCGCAGCGCCGGCTGCAGCTGCAGGCCAAGCAAGTCAACCGCCAGCCGTGGTGGGTCGGCCACAAACCGCTGGGCAAAGCGCAATGGGTGGGCTGATTCAATGGTTAAGCGCGTGTAATCGGCCGCAGGCCACAGCCGCACGTCCACCACCTCGGCCGCGTGCGCACGCCACACGCCAAACGTGAGCGTGGCCGCCGCGCCTTGCAGCAGGTGCCGTCGCTTCAGCGCCATGGCTGCTGCAGCACGCCGCCCAAGGCGGTGTGGCTGGTGACCACCACCTCGCGTGTGCCTTCGGCGGTAAGGGTGATGGCGAGCTCCAGGTCGGGCGTGGGCGCCAGCGGCCCGGCCTGTTGCAGCCACTCAACCAACCGCAGCCCGGGGCCAGCCAACACCTCGTCAAGGCCGGCCTCGGTGAGGTCTTGCGGTGTGTGTAAGCGGTACAAGTCGAGATGCGCCACCGGGAAGGTGCCGTGTGCGGTGGTGGCCTCGTAGGGTTCAAGCAGCCCGTAGGTGGGGCTTTTGATGACGCCACTCACCCCCAAGGCTCGCAGCAAATACCGCACCCAGGTGGTTTTGCCCGCCCCCAAGTCGCCGCGCAGCGACACCAACGCCCGCTCCAGCGCGGTACACGCGGCCAGTTGCTGGGCGCAGGCTTCGGTGTCTTGCTCACTGGTCCAACGCCAGCGCAGCGACGTGGATAGGTGGGGCGAACGCGCAGATAAACCGACCATGACGCCTATTGTCCCAAACTTAACGGCACCCGTTGGGCACGGGATTTTTACAATGCGCCAATGACCGACGCGGCACACACCGACTGGCTGGCTTGGCTGCAACCCCGAGCGCAGGCGCTGGGCTTTGACGCCATGGGCGTGGCTGGGGTGGACTTGCGCGACGCCGAGCCTGGGCTGCAGCGCTGGTTGGCGCAGGGCTTTCATGGCGCCATGGACTACATGAGTCGCCACGGCATGAAGCGTGCGCGCCCGGCCGAACTGGTGCCGGGTACGCTTAGCGTGTTGACCTTGCGCATGCCCTACCTGCCGGCGCAGGCCAAAGGGTGGCAGCAAGGGGTGTTTGACGACCTGGGTCAACCACAGCGGGGCGTGGTGTCGTGGTACGCGCGGGGGCGCGATTACCACAAGGTGGTACGCACCCGATTGCAGCAACTGGCGCAGCAGTGGCAAGCGGCGGTGGGCCCGTTGGGGTATCGGGTGTTTACCGACTCAGCCCCGGTGCTGGAGGTGGAGTTGGCCAGTCGCAGTGGGTTGGGCTGGCGTGGCAAGCACACCTTAATGCTCAGCCGTGAGGGCGGCTCCATGGCGTTTTTGGGCGAAATCTTTGTCAACATGGCGCTTGCGCCCAGCGCCCCCGTTAGTGCCCATTGCGGCACCTGCCAAGCCTGTATTGATGTGTGCCCCACCGGCGCCATTGTGGCGCCGTACCGGCTGGATGCTCGCCGCTGCATTGCCTATCTCACCATCGAGCATCCAGGGGCAATTGACCCGCAATGGCGCCGCGCCATCGGCAATCGGGTGTACGGTTGCGACGACTGCCAGGCGGTGTGCCCGTGGAATCGCTACGCCACGGCCAGCGCAGTACCCGACTTTGCGCCGCGCCAAGCGCTGAGTCCACAAGACTTGCTGCATTGGTGGCGCTGGACAGAAGACGAATTTTTGCAAGCCACGCAAGGCAGTGCGGTGCGCCGCATTGGCCACGCGCGGTGGTTACGCAACGTGGCCACCGCCATGGGCAACGCACTGGCCAACCCGCGTACACAACACGCTTGGGCGCAGCAAGCGCGCGCCGAGTTGTTGCACCGGGCGCATCACCCCAGCCCGATGGTGCGCGAGCACGTGGCCTGGGCCTTGGCGCAGCAGCCCGGGGCCTAAACCGCTGGCGCCAACCACGTAAGCGCCAAAGGCAAACTGGCCATACCCATGAGGGTAGACAGCGTCACCAAGCCGGCCACGTAAGGCCCGTCGTAGCCCATGCGCGCGGCCAGCACGTAGCAGCTTGAGGCCGTGGGAATCGATGAAAACACCAGCAACGCCGTGGCTTGCGCACCTTGCAGCCCAAGCAACCACACCAGTGCAGCGGCCAGCAGCGGCGTGACCACGTGGCGTATACCCAGCACCGCAACCGACAGCCGTGGCGCCTGCCTCAGCGCGTCAAGCCGCATGCCGGCACCAGCGGCCATCAACCCCAACACCAAGCCCGTTTGGCCGATGCGCCCCAGCGTGGGCTCCAGCCAATTGGGCGGCGCCAGCTGCAGCAAGTTGGTGGCCAAACCCAAGCCCGTACCCCAAATAAGCGGGTTGCGTGCCAGTTCGCGGCCCAAGCCGCGGCCCACGTGTTTGGCCATGGGGTACACCGCGGCCACGTTAAACAGCGGCACACACACCCCAATAATCACCGCAATCAGCAACAACCCCTCGCCGCCAAGTAGCTTTTGCGCCACCGCCAGGGCAATAAACGAATTGAAGCGAAACGCCACCTGCGCGCTGGCCGCGTGCAAGCGTGGCTCAAGCCTGCCGCGCAGGCCCGGCCAGTAGGGCAGGCTCAAGGCCAGCGCGATCGAGCCCAGCCCCAACAGGGCGCCGCCAAGCATCAGCGTGGAGGCTTGCGAGACGTCAAGTGGGTGACGCACGATGCTGTGAAACAGCAGCGTGGGGAACAAGAAAAAATACACCAGCGCGTCCACCTGTTGCCACACCGAGCGGTTGAGCGGGGTGAGATGACACACCAAGTAGCCGATCAAAATCAAAGCAAAGTCGGGCAGCAGCAGCCAAACGTGTTCCAACCCAATACTCCCTGTGTTTATGGTGACCGGCGCGGTCTGGGTTTGCGATAAAGTGCCGTACATGATAGGGCCACAAGCCAGTGCTCACGCCGCGCAAGACGACGCGCTTCAAGCGTTTTTGGACGCGCTGTGGCTAGAAGACGGTTTGGCGCCGCGCACCTTGCAAAGTTATCGCAGCGATTTGCTGGGCCTGGCCCGCTTTGCCCAGGCGCGCGACGCGGCCTTGCTTGGCTTGCAAGAGGCCGACTTGCTGGCGTACGCCGCGGCCCGGCACGCCGGCTCGCGGGCCACCTCGGCCAATCGGCGGCTGACCGTGTTTAAGCGGTTTTACCGTTGGGCGCTGCGCGAGGGGCACGTTGCCGCTGACCCCACGTTGCGCCTAGACGCCGCCAAGCAGCCGCTGCGCGTGCCCAAAACCTTAAGCGAGGCGCAGGTGGAGGCCCTGCTGCAAGCCCCCGATTTGACCAAGCCGTTGGGCCTGCGAGACCGCGCCATGCTTGAGCTGATGTACGCCAGTGGCCTGCGCGTGAGCGAATTGGTGCAGCTTAAGCTGTGGCACGTCGGCCGGCAAGAGCAGGTGCTGCGCATCACTGGCAAAGGCAACAAAGAGCGACTGGTACCCTACGGCGAACACGCCGAGCAGTGGTTGCAGCGCTATCTTGGGCAGGCCCGTGCGGCCATTTTGCGCGGTCAGCACAGCGACGACGTGTTTGTAACCGCGCGCGGCGCGGGCATGACACGGGTGATGTTTTGGACCTTGGTTAAGCGCCACGCCCGCGCCGCTGGGGTGGCCGTGCCGCTGTCGCCGCATACGCTGCGCCATGCCTTTGCCACGCATTTGCTCAACCATGGTGCCGATTTGCGCGCCGTGCAGTTGCTGCTTGGGCACAGCGATATTTCTACCACCACCATTTACACCCACGTCGCGCGCGAGCGCTTGCGCCAGCTACACGCCCGGCATCATCCGCGCGGCTAGGTTTGGCCGGCCAAGTCGGCTAGCTCTTGGGCGCTAAAGCCCGCGCGTTGCCGCGCCACCAGGTTAAAGGGCGGTTGCAGCCGGGGCGCCCGATGGTGTTTAACCAGCTCGCGGTAATGGCGCAGCGGGTGCAACTGGCGTTGTTGGCACAGCCAGCCGTACCAGTGGTTGCCAATGGCCACGTGGCCCACCTCGTCGCGCACAATGATGTCCAAAATCTCCACGGTGCGTTGCGCCGCGGGCCCGCCCAAGGCGCGCAGCTTGGCTTGCATGGGGGGTGTGGCGTCCAGGCCGCGCGCCTCCAGCGTGCGTGGCACCAAGGCCATGCGCGCCACCACGTCGTGCGCGGTGCGCTGGGCCATTTGCCACAGGCCATCGTGCGCGGCGAAGCTGCCGTAGTCGGGTTGCCCGGGCAGGCTTTGCAGGTGCGTGCGCAGCAGCGTAAAGTGCTGGGCCTCTTCGGCGGCCACTTGCAACCAGTCGTGGTAATAGGCCGCGGGCATATGGGCAAAGCGCCACACCGCGTCTAAGGCCAAATTGATGGCGTTGAATTCAATATGCGCCAAGGCATGCAGCAAGGCGGCTAGGCCGCTCGGGCTGTTGAGCTGGCGCTTGGGCACCTGAGCCGGGGCCACCAGCACCGGTTGCGCCGGGCGTCCGGGTAACGTGGCGTTGGCTGGCGGCTGCAGCCGCGCGTGCGAATCAAGCGTGCACGTTGCCCGGGTTTGCCACAGTTGCGCAACCGCGTCCACCTTGGCGGTGGGGTTGGGGGTGAGCAGGGCGCGCAGAGCCAAAGAGCGAAGACACCGCATGGCGGCATTGTGCCGCAGTGTGGCAACATCGCGGGGTTGCAACCATGGAGTGAGAGGCATGGCCATTTATCAACTCGACGATTGGGTACCGCAGGTTGACCCCAGTGCCTGGGTGGCCGAGTCTGCCCAGGTGATGGGCGACGTGCGCCTGGCCGCGCACACCAGTGTGTGGTTTGGTGCCGTACTGCGCGGTGACAGCGGCCCGTTAACCATTGGCCGTGGCAGCAACATTCAAGACAGTTGCGTGGTGCACGCCGACGATGGTGCCCCCGTGACCGTTGGGCAAAACGTAACCGTGGGGCATTTGGTGATGCTGCACGGCTGCACCGTGGACGACCTGGCCCTGATTGGCATTGGCGCGGTGGTGCTTAATCATGCGCACATTGGTGCACGGTGCGTGGTGGGCGCGGGTGCGGTGGTAACCGAAGGCAAGCGCTTTGAGCCGGGGCAGCTGATTTTGGGGGCGCCGGCCAAGGCGGTGCGGCCGCTAACGCAGGCCGAGCTTGACCACCTGGCCGTGAGCGCCCAGCACTACCAAGACAACGCGGCGCGTTACCGCCGTGGCCTCAAGCGCTTGGACTAGGCGTGGCCGCCGACCAACTGACCCGGTTTTTGTTTGACGGGCTGCCCGTGCGCGGCGCCCTGGTGCGGCTGGAACACGCCTGGGGCGAGCTGTTGCAGCGCCGCGCGCAAACGCAGCCTTATGCCGAGCCGGTGCAACGCCTGTTGGGCGAGGCGTTGGCCGCATCGGTTTTGCTGCAGTCCAGCATACGGTTTGAGGGTAAGCTGATTTTGCAAATCGCCGGCGATGGGCCGGTGTCGTTGCTGGTGGCCGAGGTGCGCCAAGACAACCGCCTGCGCGCCACGGCCACGGTACGCGGCGAGGTGCCCGCTGAGGCCGGGCTCAACGCATTGATTAACCTTGGCGGCCACGGCCGCTGCGCGCTGACACTTGAGCCCGAGCCCCGCGCGCCGGGCCAGCAAGCCTACCAAGGCGTGGTGCCATTGGCCGACGAGGCGGGCACCCCAGTGCCCAGCGTGGCGCAGGCGCTTAAGCACTACATGGCGCAAAGCGAGCAGCTTGACACGCAATTGGTGTTGGCCGCCAACGCGCAGGTGGCCGCAGGCATGCTGCTGCAACGCATGCCGGTGAGCGGCGCTGGTAACTTGGGGGGGCATACCGGGCCCAGCGTGGCCTTGGGCGAGCATGAGGCATTTAACCGTCTGGCGATGCTCATGGCCAGCTTAACCGAACAAGAGCTGTTGCAGCTGCCCCCCAACGACTGGCTGCACCGTTTGTATTGGAACGACCCGCATCAAATCTTGCCGCAAGACGCGCTGGCCACACCGCGTTTTGGGTGCAACTGCTCGCGCCAGCGAGTCATGGGCATGCTGCAGGGCTTGGGTCAGCAAGAAACCGAATCGGTGCTGGCCGAGCAAGGCCAAGTGCAAGTGGGGTGTGAGTTTTGCGGTGCTCAGTACACCTTTGATGCGGTTGACGCCGCGCAACTCTTTACCACCACCCCCGCCACCAAGCCACCCCCCAGCGTGCAGTAGCCCACGGGGGGTTACCCAAGCAGCCCCCTAAACAGCGCGCGCTCGCACTGCGGGTCGGCGCAGCGTTCGCACACGCCCTGCCAGCGCGGCGGCGGCACCGGCCGCCCGGCTTCAATTTGCCAGCCCCTTTGCCTAGCCAGCGGGGCCATGGCCGCCAGCGCCTGGCTGGTGGCAGTTTGGGCATCAAACCCAACCGCGCAGTACGGCACGCCGTGCAGCCGCAGCGTGTGCGCGCCGGCGGCACGCGGCGGGGCCGCGCTGGCGTGCCACAGGGTAAGGTCGTGTTGTTGGGTATGCGCGTGCGCCAATGCGGCCCAGTCGGCGGTGTCAGCCGGCGCATGCAGCGCGCGTTGCAGCGCCGAGTGTGGGCACAGCCGCACCTGGGTCGCAGCATGGGCCGGCGCATCGCCCACCTGCACGGCCACGCCTTGTTGGGTAAGCGCATTGGCTAGGGTGCGCGTCCACCCCGCAAGGTCAAGCGTGGGGCCGCCCAGCAGCGCCACGCGCAGCGGCCGATTCATGCGGCCTTAGCGGGGGTATTGAACAAACACCTCGTTGGGTTTGATCAACCCCAAATTCATGCGCGCTTGTGCCTCAATCGAATCCAGCCCGGTTTGCAAGTCGCGTACCTCGTTGGCCAGGGCCTGGTTGGCCAGTTGTGCGTTGCGGTTGTCTTGCGCCAAATCTGCCAAAGCGTCACGCAGCTGCCATACGTCGGGCAGCGCACCTCGGCCCAGCCACAGCTGGCTTTGCAGCAGCAGCAGCAGCGCCAGCAACAACGCAGTGGGCCAGTAGCGACGCAGCATGTGCAGCGCTCCTGACTTAGGCCTTTAGGTTGTAAAACGCCTCGCGCCCGGGGTACACCGCGGTATCGCCCAAGTCTTCTTCGATGCGCAACAACTGGTTGTACTTGGCCATGCGGTCAGAGCGCGACATGGAACCGGTTTTGATTTGACCGGCGTTGGTGCCCACGGCGATGTCGGCAATGGTGTGGTCTTCGGTTTCGCCCGAGCGGTGGCTGATGACGGCGGTATAGCCCGCGCGCTTGGCCATTTCAATGGCAGCAAAGGTCTCAGACAAGGTGCCAATTTGGTTGATTTTGATGAGGATGGAGTTGGCAACTTGCTGCTCAATACCGGTTTTGAGTATGGTGGTGTTGGTAACAAACAAATCGTCACCCACCAGCTGCAGCTGCTTGCCCAGGCGTTGCGTCAGCGTCTTCCAGCCCGCCCAGTCGCCCTCGGCCATGCCGTCTTCAATGCTAAGAATCGGGTATTTGTCGGCCCAGGTCGCCAGCATGTCGGTCCACTGCGCCGCGTCCAGCGTTAGGCCCTCGCCGGTTAAGTGGTACTGACCGTCCCGAAAAAATTCACTCGAGGCGCAGTCCAGGCCCAGCGCAATGTCGCTGCCCGCTTGGTAACCTGCTCGCTCAATGGCTTGCAGAATAAGCTGAATCGCCGCCTCGTGGTTGTCCACGTTGGGGGCAAAGCCGCCTTCGTCGCCCACGGCCACGCTCATGCCTTTGTCGTGCAAGAGGGCTTTTAGGGCGTGGAAGGTTTCAGCCCCCCAGCGCAGGGCCTCGCGCAGGTTGGGCGCGCCTACCGGGATGATCATGAACTCTTGCAAGTCGAGGTTGTTGTTGGCGTGGGCGCCGCCGTTGATCACGTTCATCATGGGCACGGGCAATTGCACCGCGTTCATGCCACCAAAGTAACGGTACAGCGGCAAGCCCGATTCTTCGGCGGCGGCCCGCGCCACGGCCATGCTTACGGCCAGCGTGGCGTTGGCGCCGAGCCGGCCTTTGTTGTCGCTGCCATCGAGTTCAATTAGGGTGCGGTCAAGAAACGCTTGCTCAGCGGCATCAAGCCCCATCACGGCTTCGGCAATTTCTTGGTTCACGTGCTCCACCGCTTTGAGCACCCCTTTGCCCAAGTAACGCTTGGCGTCGCCGTCGCGCAGCTCAATGGCTTCGCGGCTGCCGGTGGAGGCCCCCGACGGCACCGCTGCGCGGCCCATGACGCCGGACTCGAGCAGCACGTCGCACTCAACGGTGGGGTTGCCGCGGCTGTCTAAAATTTCACGCCCCACAATATCCACAATCGCACTCATTGGGTTTCCCTTAATTTACTCAATTGATTCAAAGGCGTCTTCCAGCCATGGTTGGCGCTTAACCACCGCGTCAAGCTCGCGCAGGCTGTGCAGCAGCGCGGCCATGTGCTTGAGCGGCACGGCGTTGGGGCCGTCAGACAGCGCACGCTCGGGGTTGGGGTGGGTTTCCATGAACAGCCCGGCCACGCCGCTGGCCACGGCCGCGCGCGCCAACACCGGCACCATGTGGCGCTGACCGCCGCTGCTGCTGCCCTGGGCGCCCGGCAGCTGCACGCTGTGTGTGGCGTCAAACACCACCGGGGCACCGGTGGCGCGCATGATGGCCAAGCTGCGCATGTCAGAGACCAAGTTGTTGTAGCCAAATGAGGCACCGCGCTCACAGGCAAAAAAGCGGTCTTCGCTTAGGCCGGCCTGGCGCGCGGCGGCCCGTGCTTTGTCGATCACGTGCACCATGTCGTGAGGTGCGAGAAACTGCCCTTTTTTGATGTTCACCGGCTTGCCACTTCGCGCCACGGCGGCAATGAAGTCGGTTTGCCGACACAAAAAGGCCGGTGTTTGCAGCATGTCTACCACCGAGGCCACCGCGGGCACCTCGGCTTCGCTGTGCACGTCGGTAAGCACGGGCACGCCCAGGTCGCGTTTGACCTTGGCCAAAATCTCCAGCCCGCGCTCCATGCCCGGCCCCCTAAAGCTTTGGCCGCTGGAGCGGTTGGCTTTGTCGTAACTGCTTTTAAACACCAACGGTATACCCAGCTCGGTGCAAAGCTCGCGCAGCGTGCCTGCGGTGTCCATTTGCAACTGCTCAGACTCGACCACGCAGGGCCCGGCGATTAAAAAAAACGGCAAGTCCAAGCCGGCCTCAAAGCCGCACACCGACACGCGCGGCGCCCGAGTGCTCAACGCACCACCTCTAGGCTCGGGCGACCACGCTGGCCGTGCTGCGTGAGGGCCGCCTTAATAAAAGCGTTGAACAACGGGTGTCCATCCCACGGCGTGGATTTGAATTCGGGGTGAAATTGCACGCCCATGTACCACGGGTGCACGCTGGTGGGCAGCTCCACAATTTCGGTGAGCTGCTCGCGCTGCGTCAGCGCCGAAATCACCAGCCCGGCCTCACGCAACGTATCAAGGTAGTGCACGTTGGCCTCGTAGCGGTGGCGGTGTCGCTCGGTTACCACCGAGCCGTAAATACTGTGCGCCAGCGTGTCGGGTTGCACGTCAGAGCTTTGCGCGCCCAAGCGCATGGTGCCACCCAAGTCGGATTGGGCATCGCGGCGGTGCGTGCGGCCCTCGGCGTCTTGCCATTCCGTAATTAAGGCAATTACCGGGGCAGGGGTTTGGGGGTCAAACTCGGTTGAGTTGGCCTCGGGCAAGCCCGCCACGTGCCGCGCAAACTCAATGGTGGCAATTTGCATGCCTAAGCAAATACCCAAATACGGCAGCTTGTGCTCACGTGCGTGGCGCGCCGCGGCAATCTTGCCCTCAATGCCGCGCTGCCCAAACCCCCCGGGCACCAGCACGGCGTCGTAGGGGTCAAGCTGGGCCACGTTGTCGGGGGTCAGGGTTTCGGAGTCGATGTAGGTGATGTTGACGCGGCAGTGGTTTTTAAGCCCCGCGTGGCGCAGCGCCTCGTTGAGCGATTTGTAGCTGTCGGACAAATCCACGTACTTGCCCACCATGGCAATGGACACCTCGCCCTGTGGGTGCTCCACCTCTTGCACCAGCGTGTCCCAGCGCTGCAAGTTGGCTGGCGGCGTGTGCAGGTGCAGCTTGTCGCAAATCAGGCCGTCAAGGCCTTGCTCGTGCAACATGCGAGGCACCTTGTAAATGGTGTCCACGTCGGGCATGGAGATCACCCCCCACGGCGCCACGTTGGTGAACATGGAGATTTTTTCTCGCTCGTCTTGCGGAATGCGCCGGTCGGCGCGGCACAGCAGCGCGTCGGGTTGAATCCCGATTTCGCGCAGCTTTTGCACGGTGTGCTGGGTGGGCTTGGTCTTGAGTTCGCCAGCGGTGCCTATCCACGGCAAGTACGTTAGGTGCACAAACGCCGTGTGCGCTGGCCCCAGCCGCAGGCTAAGTTGCCGCACGGCCTCCAAAAACGGCAGCGATTCAATGTCGCCCACGGTGCCGCCAATCTCCACAATGGCCACATCCACGGCCTGTGGTGTGTCTTCGCCCGCGCCGCGGCGCACAAAGGTTTGAATTTCATTGGTGACGTGCGGAATCACCTGAACCGTTTTGCCCAGGTAGTCGCCACGGCGCTCTTTTTCGAGCACGGTTTGATAAATTTGCCCGGTGGTGAAGTTGTTGCTCTTGCGCATGCGCGTTTCAATAAAACGCTCGTAGTGCCCAAGGTCTAGGTCGGTCTCGGCGCCGTCGTCCGTAACAAACACCTCACCGTGCTGAAACGGCGACATGGTGCCGGGGTCAACGTTAAGGTAGGGATCGAGCTTGATGAGGGTGACGCTGAGGCCACGCGACTCGAGCAGTGCCGCCAATGACGCCGAGGCGATGCCCTTGCCCAAAGAAGACACCACACCGCCCGTAACAAACACGTATTTGGTCATGTCGCTGGCAAACCGATTAAGTTTGCTCCCTGAGGGAAATTTCAATTATAGGCACGGCGGCGCCTGGTCAATTGCGGTACATTGCGGGGCATGCAGCCCGACCATGCTTCTGCCCCCGACGCCTTGCTGCGCGGCAAACGTGTGGTGCTGGGCCTGACCGGGGGGGTGGCCTGCTACAAAGCCGCGGCACTGTGTCGTGCCCTGGTTAAGGCTGGCGCTCAGGTGCAAGTTGTTATGACCGAAGGCGCCGAGCACTTTATAACGCCCACCACCATGCAAGCGCTAAGCGGGCAGCCGGTGCACACCTCGCAGTGGGACGCGCGCACCGCAAACGCCATGCCCCACATTGAAATAGGGCGCCAGTGCGACGTGGTGGTGGTGGCCCCAGCCAGTGCCGATTTTTTGGCCCGTTTGGTGCATGGCCGAGCCGATGAGTTGCTCTCGCTGCTGTGTTTGGCGCGCCCGTTGGCACGGGTGCCGCTGTTGCTGGCGCCGGCCATGAACCGCGAAATGTGGCAGCACCCAGCCACGCAACGCAACGTGGCCCAATTAATGGCCGATGGCGCCACCGTGCTGGGCGTGGGCCACGGCGAGCAAGCCTGCGGCGAATTTGGCGACGGCCGCATGCTCGAGCCCCCCGACTTGTTGCAAGCCATCGCCGCGGCCGTAAGCCCCCCCGCCTTGGCTGGGCGCCACGTGCTGGTGACGGCCGGGCCAACCTACGAGGCGCTTGACCCCGTGCGCGGCCTCACCAACTTATCTTCGGGCAAGATGGGCTTTGCGCTGGCGCGTGCCGCCCGCGAAGCCGGCGCCCGCGTGACGCTGGTGACGGGCCCGGTGGCCGAGCCCACGCCCTGGGGTGTGCAGCGTGTGGACGTGCGCAGCGCGCGCGACATGCACGCGGCGGTGCAGCCTTTGCTGGCGCACACGCAGGTGCTGTTTGCCTGCGCCGCAGTGGCCGACTGGCGCCCCGAGACCACCCACGCGAGCAAAATAAAAAAAGACCAAAACGCCCGCATGCCGGCGATGCAATTTGTGCCCAACCCCGACATATTGGCCGAGGCCGCGGCCAGCGACGCCGCGCGCACCGGCGCGCTGTATTGCGTGGGCTTTGCCGCCGAGAGCCACCAGTTGCTCCGCCACGCCAAGGCCAAGCGCGCACGCAAAAACGTGCCACTGCTGGTGGGCAACATTGGCCCCAGCACCTTTGGCGCGGACGACAACGCCTTGCTGCTGGTGGATGCCCAAGGCCACACCGAGTGGCCACGCGCGCCCAAAATTGACTTGGCGCGACGCCTGATGCAACACGTGGCCCAGCAACTGGCGGGGCCACCGGCGGCGCCATGAAGCGCCGTGGCCTGCTGCACGCCGGCCTGGCGCTGGCCGGCGGCACGGCCCTAATGGCCACGCCCCCGGTGCAGCTGCTGGCGCAGCAAGCCAAAGATTTTGTGCTGGGCCCACCCGCGCCCAACATGCCGCTGCGCCAACTGGGCCCGCGCAGTTGGATGGTGTATACCCCCGACGGCTTTCCCACCGAAGCCAACCGGGGCAACATGGCCAACGTTACCTTTGTGGTTACCAACCAAGGGGTGGTGGTACTGGACTCGGGCGCCTCGCTGCAAATCGGCGAAATGGCCTTGCGCCGGCTGCGCGAGGTTACCGACCAGCCCGTGGTGGCGGTGTTTAACAGCCACTACCACGGCGACCACTGGCTGGGCAACCACGCCATGGTGAAACACTTTGGTGCGGACTTACCCATTTACGCCCTGGCGCAAACCCTTGAGCGCATCAAGCAAGACGAAGGCAGCCGCTGGCAGGCCATGATGCTACGCTGGACCAACCAAAGCACCCTGGGCACCGAGGTGGTACCACCCAACCGCGTGGTGCAGCCCGGGCAACGCCTGAGCATTGGCGACCACACCTTTGTGATGCACCACTACGGTGTGGCGCACACGCCAGCCGACCTTTGCGTACAAGTGGTGCAAGAGGGCATCACCCACGTGGGCGACATTGCCATGGGCAACCGCATCGCCAACATGGACGACGGCTCTTACCCCGGCACCTTTGCCACCTACGCCAAGCTGCAAGCCGCTGCGGGCGAGCAGCGCTGGGTGCCCGGGCACGGCGCTGCCAGCGGCGACCTGCTGGCCAACTACCAACGCTTTTTGCAAGGCATTTGGCAGCCTTGTTTGCAAGCCGTCGAGCAAGGCCGCTCCATGACGCAAGCGCGTGCCGCGGTGCTGGCCGACCCGCGCGTGGCCCCGCACGCCCGCACCATGCAAGGCTTTGCCAACAACATTGGCAAATACGTTAGCTTGGCCTACCTTGAAGCCGAAAAACTCGCCTTTTAACCTTCGCCGCCTTGGGTTGGGCGCGGCGCGGCTGTTGGCGCTTACGCTGGCCGCTGCACTGCTGCCGCTGCACGCCCAGCCCGTGGCCACCGCTTGGGTTAACTGCGCAAGCCAGCCCGTGCCGCCCCCCAGTGGGGCGTTTGTTGTGACCGCCGTGGGCGACCTTACGCTGTCCGGCCGCGCCGAGGGCAACGCCGGTGCCATGCGTGCCTTTGTGCCCATTTTGCGCGGGGCCGATGTGGCACTGGCCAACCTTGAAGGCGCCATCACCGAGCGCGAGGAATCGCTCAAGCCCTTCATACCGGGCAAGTCGTATCCGTTTCGCTTTCCGGCCGGTGCCGCCGCCCAATTGGCCGGCGTGGGCTTTGACGTAGTTAGCGTGGCCAACAACCACAGCAACGACTACGGCCCCGACGGCATCAGCGACACCATGGTGCACCTGGCCCGCGCCGGGGTGGTGGCCACCGGCCTGGCCGGTGAGTTTGCCCTGGCGCAGTGGTCGGGCAAACGCGTGGCGGTGTTGGCGTTTAGCCCCTACGGTAGGCACAACAACGTTACCCAGTTAACCCAAGCCGCGCGCATGGTGCGCCTGGCGCGACGCCACGCCGACTTGGTGGTGGTTACGTTTCACGGCGGCGCCGAGGGTGACGCCGGGGCCGTGCTGGCCGGGGGCGACGAGACCTACGCCGGCGAAGACCGCGGCAACCCCCGCCGCTTTGCCCAAACCGTGGTAGCCGCTGGGGCCGACCTGGTGCTGGGGCACGGCCCGCATGTGTTGCGCCCGCTGGAGTGCATACAGGGCAAATTGGTGGCGTACTCGTTGGGCAATTTTGTGTCCGCCGGTGGCTTAAGCGCGCGCAATTTGGCCAACGTCACCGCCGTGCTCGAGGCCGCCTTGCACCCCCAAACCGGCCACTTGCAAGCCGTGCGCCTGTGGCCAGCGACCTTTAATGCGCGGCGCCTACCCGTGCCCGATGCCAGCGGCCGCGCCGCGTGGTTGGTTAACTGGCTGGGCACCGTCTCGGGGCAAAGCGTGCCGGGCTGGCGCCCGCTGTGGCTGCCGGGGTTTGAGGGCCGTGCCGCCACGTTTGCCAAGTGGTTGGCCGGCACGCAACTGGCGCGCTGCGTACAAGCTGCCACGCCCGCGCCCGAGTGCGCGCGGTAGTGCTAAAATTGCGGCCTCGCGCGGCTGTAGCTCAGTTGGATAGAGTACTTGGCTACGAACCAAGGGGTCGTGGGTTCGAATCCTGCCAGCCGCGCCATCTTTTTTAAAAAAGCCTCGCCTACGTTGCGGGGCTTTTTTGTTTGCGCTGGGTTCAGTCGGCCTGCCGCTCAAAGGCGGCGTACAAAAACTGCTGCTCGGCCCCCGAGGGGGTGTGGTGCATGGTTAATTCGCTGCCAATCAACGCAAAGCCCGGCCCCATGGCGTGGGCCAGTTGCGCGGCGTTGTAGCGCTGCACGGGCAGGCCGCTGCAGCGCTGAGCACCTTGCGGGCCAAAGGTGGCCAGCACGGCGTGGCCTCCCGGGCGCAGGGCGCGCGCGCAGGCCACAACATACGCTTGTTGCTGGTCGGCCTGGGTTAAAAAGTGAAACACCGCCCGGTCGTGCCACAAGTCGTAGGCTTGCGCTGCCAGCGGGGCTTGGGTGGCGTCGGCCACCAGCCAATGCACGTTGGCGCTGGCTTGGCCCAGGCGTTGCTGGCTGTGTTGTAGGGCCGCTGCCGAAAGGTCCATGGCCGTGAGCTGCGTGTAGCCACGGGCCAATAAGTCGTCAACCAAGGTGCCGGCGCCAGCCCCAACGTCAACAATGCGCGCGCTTAGCTGCGGGCACAGGCGCGTTACCCAGCGCAGCGAGTCGGTTAGTTGCGGCGCGTACCAGCTCACCGCTTGGGTTGAGCGGGTTTGGTAAATATGTTGCCAGTGTTCGGTGGTGTTCATGGCAGCGGGGCGGCCGCGTCAGTCGGCGGTTTGGGCCGGGGTCGCGGGCACGGCCACCCACACCATGCCGTCTTGTATTTTGGTGGGGTAGGTGGCCACCGGCTCGGTGGCTGGCGCCACGGTTGCCACGCCGGTGCGCAAGCAAAACCGCCCCTGGTGAAAAGGGCACTCCACGTCGTCACCCTCAACAAACCCTTCGCTTAGGCGGGCGTTGCCGTGGCTGCACCAGTCGGCCAGGGCAAAGACATGGTTACCACGGCGCACCACGCACAGCGCGTGCTCGCCGGCTTGCGCCGGCATGGGGGTGTCGTCAAAAAAATCGTCGGCCGCGCCGATGGGGTACCAAGGTTCGGTCATGCGTGGGTTACACCGGGTAGATGATGGAGTTGGGCACCATTTCGCTGTCGTACACACACAGCCGGGTGGCAAAGCGCCAGCCGGCTTCGGTGCGGCGCAGGGTGTCTAGGCTGCGGCCCACGTTAAACACGGTGCTAAGCTGGTCGCGCTTGGTGCGAAACACCGCGTAGCTGGCCTCGCAGTGCCATTCGTTGGCTTGGCGCTGGCGCACCACCGGTGCGCCAATCACGTGGCGTTGGTAGTACGGGTCGTGAAACAAGGTTTCTTTAATACCGTACACCCGGTCAAGCAACATGCCTTTGCTGGTGAGCATGATGGTGGCCAGTGGCAGGCCACGGTCGTGGTTGTCGCGCGGCTGCACCAGGTAGCGGCAGTCGTCGGTAAAAAAAGTGGGCCAATGGTCAAAGTCGCCGCTGTCTAGGGTAAGGCCGTAGTCGGCGTACAGTTGTTGCACGGCAATGTAGTCGTCTACGTTCAGGGCTTGCGTCATGGCCGCTCCATCACTTGTCGCCAGTACGCGTACATGGCGCGAATGCAGGTCTCGCTCACCATGTGGTCGGTCTCGGCGGTGTCGCGTCCACCCATTTCAACCAGCGCGCGGTGCTGGGGTTTTTGGGCAAAGCCTTGCTGCGAAAACTCAATCACCTCGCCGTCGTCGGCCGATACAAAGCCTGCCGGGCCAAACAGGTTGCTTTGGCGCAGGCGGCGCTCGGTCATCTCGGCGCTGTCGTCTTCAAAGCCAAAGTGCGTCCATACAAAGTCAAAGGCGTCGTGGCCGTCGGGTTGAATGTGGCGGGTGGAGACGCTGTTGACTTGCTGCTGAATCACCAGGCTGGGAAATAAAGTCGTCATGACCGCCGTGGGCCCATCCCACCAGGGCTCGGGCACGATGTCCAAAAAGCTCGGGTCATGCAGCGTCATGCTTTGCTTAAAGCTGCTTACCTGCGCCACCTCGCCGGCCTTGCCGGCGTTGCCACGGGTCGAAATCATGGCCGCGTGCCGCCCGTGTTCGTCCATGCGCAGCTGGGCTTTGTTATCGGCACGCCACAGCCCAAAGGTAACAAACCACGTGTGCAGCAAGCCCGGGTGGTAGGGGTCTTTGATGTTTTCTTGCATCAGCTTCCAGTTGCCCGGAATACGCTGGCGGTTGTAGCCCAGCAGGGTAAGCCGCCGGCCGTTAAAAACCCGGTCAAAGTACCCCAAGATGGTGGGGCCCATGTACGCCTCAAGGCTTTGCATGTGGTGGTCAAAGGTGGCAAACACCACGCCGCCTCGGCACGTCACGCGCAGCTTGTTTAGGCCGTGCTCGGCCATTTCAAAGTCTGCGGGCATGCCGCCATTAATTTTGCCGTCTTGGCGCACACCGCGGCGCATGGGCACGCCTTGCAAGTCGCCTTGCAAGGTGTAGCTCCACTGGTGGTAAGGGCACACAAACTCTTTGATGTTGCCGTGCCGTTCGCGGCAAAACTGCATGCCGCGATGGGCGCACACGTTTTCAATCACGTGCACGCTGTGGTCGTTGTCGCGAACCATCACCACCGAGCGTTCACCAATTTTGGTGCGCTTAAAGTCGCCCGGGTTGGGCACTTCGGCCTCTAGGCCAACGTAGCACCAGTGGTTTTCATAAAAAAAACGCTGCATTTCTTTGGCGTGCAGCGCCGCGTCGGTGTACACCGCAAACGGAACCCGACTGGTGTCGCCGGCTTCCCAGTGAATGGGGGTGGGAGCGTTCATGCCTTGAGCATAGCAAAAGCGGTGTCGCGCTGCCAACGGGCCAAACCCGCCGCAGGTGCTATAACGCGAAGGCCTAAATTTTTTTGGAGGTTACCGTGACGCAACTGGCATTGGTTTTTGGTGGCTCGCGTGGCATTGGCGCCGCGTGTGTGCAAACCCTGGCGCGCGAGGGCTACACCGTGGCCTACACCTACGCCACGGCAGCCAACCCCGATTGTCCGGGGCGCGCCTACCGTGCCGACATCACCGACAGCGCCCAAGTGGCAGCGGTGTTTACGCAAGCCGCGCAAGACGCCGGGGTGGCCCCCGCGGTGGTGGTGGCCAACGCCGGCATCAACGTGCCGCCCGGGCCCATGGCCCAGTTTGACGCCCAAGCCTTTGAGCGCTTGCTGCAGGTTAACGTGATGGGGGCGTTTCATGTGCTGCAGCATGCCGCGCGTCATGTGCTTGACGGTGGCGCCATCGTGGCCTTAACCACCTCACTGGTGCGCCATGCCGCACCCGGCTTGGGGCCGTACAGCGCCACCAAAGCCGCCGTGGAGTGCTTGGTGCGCTCCATGTCCAAAGAGCTCGCGCCGCGGCGGGTGCGGGTTAACGCCGTGGCCCCGGGGCCGGTGGACACCGATTTGTTTCGCTCAGGCAAAGACGAAGCGGCGATTGCGCGCAGTGCTGCCATGAGCCCGTTAAACCGGGTCGGGCAGCCGCAAGAGGTGGCCGAGGTGGTGGCGTTTTTGGCCTCGAGCCGTGCCTCTTGGGTGCTGGGGCAGGTGGTGCAGCCCAACGGTGGGCTGATTTAACTATTGATTGGCCGCCGCCGGCGCGGGGTACACGCAGCGAAACCCAATGTACACCGCGTAAAAGCTGGCGGGTTTGTAGGCCACCACGTTGGCTTGCATTTGGTACGGCGGGTACCACCACGAGCCCCCCATGGTGCGGCGCGTCTGGCCTTGCGCGTCGCTCACCCATTCCCACACGTTGGCGCCCATGTCGTACAGGCCATTGACACCGGCGCGCGTGGCCCCCGCCGGTGCCGCGCGTGGCCAGGGGTCGGGGTTGCTGGTGTTGGCGCCTTGCGCGTCGGCGCCCGTGGGGTAAGGGTAGCGTTGGCCGCGCACCAAGCCTTTGGGTGGTGCGGGCCGCTGCTCCACGTAAGCGGCCTGTTGCCACTGGCTGGCGCTGGGCAGGGTGCCGCCGGCCCATTGGCAGTAGCGCTGGGCCTCGGCGTGGGTTACGTGTACCGCAGGTAGGCGTGGGTCGGCATCGCGCTCGCCGTTGGGGGCATACCAGGTCCAGCCCGGGCGGCGCTCCCACCCGGCGGCAAATTCAAAGCCACCCCCTTCGCGTTCGGCTTGTGTTTGCAGCCCCGTGGCTTGCACAAAGCGGCCAAACTGCGCAATGGTGACTTCGGTTTGGTCCATGGCCCAGCCGTTAAACGCCACCACGTTGGGCTTGGCCCACCCCGCCGCGCTTAGCCCGCCCAAGCACGCGGCCGTGGCCAAGCCACGTGCCGTTTGGTGCCGCCTCCAGCCCTTGCCTTGTTTCATTGTGGCCTCCGTGCCATGCAGTAAAGTGTCAGCGTAGCCTAACGCGACACAAAAAACAGGGAGGACGTGATGGCCAATGCAACCAGCCAGCCGTGGCTTGCGCCCGGCGGCGAGCCCGTGGCGTGTGTAGAAAAAATAAAGGTACTCGAAGACAACCTGCGCGAACTGGTTGAAACCGCGCAAGACGCGCTGGACGACGCGGTGCTGCTGGGCGTAGACCCCGAGCACGCGCGCCAGCGCATGGCGCAGGCCATTGCTGCCTTGCGCAGCGACTACGCCACGCTTTAGGCGCAGCGCCCGCCGTCCACCTCAAGGCAAATGCCGCTAATAAACGCCGCCTCGTCGCTGGCGAGGTAAAGCGTGGCGTTGGCCACGTCTTGCGGGGTAGAAAATCGCCCCAGCGGAATCGTGCTGCGAAATTTGTCTAGCCGCTCGGGGGTAAGTTCGCCCCCGGCGAAGGCGGTGCCCAGGCCGGTGTAGGGGTTCATGACCGGGTTGACGCAATTGACGCGAATGTTGTCTGGCCCCAGCTCGGCGGCAAGCGACTTGCTCACAATAATTACCGCGCCTTTGCTGCCGTTGTACCACGTCAGCCCGGGGCGTGGTCGCACGCCGGCGGTGGAGGCAATGTTGACAAAGCAGCCCCCGCCTTGCTGGCGAAACACCGGTACGGTGTGTTTGGTGCTCAAAAAAATGCTTTTGACGTTAATGGCATACACCTTGTCAAAATCTGCCTCAGTGGTGTCAATGGCCGGTTGGTTCACATGTGTCCAGCCGGCGTTGTTCACCATCACGTCCAGCCGGCCATGGGTGCGCTGGGCGTGCGCCACCAGCGCGGCCATGTCGGCGTCTACCGTAACGTTGGCGGCACAAAAGCTGGCCGTGCCGCCCTTGGCGGCAATGGCTTGGGCCACGGCCTCGCCCGCGTCGGCGCGTACGTCAGACACCACCACCTTGGCGCCTTCTTCGGCCATGCGGTGCGCAATGCCTTCGCCAATGCCACCCCCAGAGCCGGTTACTACCACCACTTTGTCTTTTACACGCATCGCGTTGTCTCCTTGGGTCAGTTGTGGCGAATGGCCACGGTTTTAAGTTGGGTAAAGCCCAGCAGCGCCTCAAAGCCCTTTTCGCGGCCATGCCCGCTGGCGCCCACGCCGCCAAAGGGCAACTCCACCCCGCCGCCGGCGCCGTAGTTGTTCACAAATACCTGGCCGCAGCGCAAGCGCTTGGCCAGGCGAAATTGGCGCGCGCCGTTCTCCGTCCATACCCCCGCCACCAGGCCAAACGCCGTGGCGTTGGCCATTTGCACCGCGTCGTCTTCGGTGTCAAACGGCATGGCCACCAGCACCGGGCCAAACACCTCTTCTTGGGCTAAGCGGTGTTGCACCGGCACATCGCGCAGCAGCACCGGGGCTTGGTAAAACCCGCTGGCAGGCGCGTGCGCCACCACTTGGCCCTGCGCGGCCGTGGCGATGCCATCGGCCTGCGCCTGGCCCAGCATGCTTTGCACGCGTTGCAGTTGACTGGCGCGAATCAGCGGGCCCAAATCCAAGTCGTCCGCCGCTGGCCCGGCGCGCAGCGCCTCAAAGGCGGCACCAAGCCGCTGCAACAGCTGCGGGTAAACGCCGCGTTGCACCAGCAAGCGCGAACCGGCCGAGCACGTTTGGCCGCTGTTTTGCACAATCGCGTTCACAATCACCGCAATGGCGGCGTCCAGGTCGGCGTCGTCAAACACCACCTGTGGGCTTTTGCCGCCCAGCTCCAGCGTCACGGGGCAGTGCCGCTCGGCGGCGAGTTGTTGCACCAGCGTGCCCACGCGCGGGCTGCCGGTAAAGCTGATGTGGTCAATGCCGGGGTGGCGTACCAAGGCGTCTCCGGCCTCGTGGCCGTAACCCGTAACAAGGTTGATGCTGCCGGGCGGAAAGCCCACCTCGGCCATGAGCTCGGCCACGCGCAGCAGCGACAAGCACGCGTCCTCCGCCGGCTTGACCACGCACACATTGCCCGCGGCCAACGCGCCGCCCACGCTGCGGCCAAAAATCTGCATGGGGTAGTTCCACGGCACCACGTGGCCAGTTACGCCGTGGGGCTCGCGCCAGGTGAGCACGCTGTAGCCGTTTTGGTACGGAATGGTCTGGCCGTGCAGTTTGTCGCAGGCACCGGCATAAAACTCAAAGTAGCGCGCCAGCGCCACGGCGTCGGCGCGCGCTTGCTTGGTGGGTTTGCCGCAGTCGCGCTGCTCCAGCGCGGCCAGCTCGTCGGTGCACTCGCCCACGCGCCGCGACAAGGCCATCAGCAGCCGCCCGCGTGCGGCCGCGTCAATGGCCTGCCATGGCCCGTCAAAGCAGGCGCGCGCAGCGCGCACGGCCGCGTCAATGTCTGGCGCGTTGCCGCGCGCCAGCGTGGCAAACACCTCGCCGTCTGACGGGTCAAGCACATCCAGCGTGGCCCCCGAAGCCGACGCTTGCCACCGGTGATTGATGAAGTGAAGTTTGTTTTGCATAAGGGGCACGAGTTTACGTGCGCTTGGTTGTAGACTGCAACGCATCATGAGACAAGTCACCGACGCCATCTTGCAGCGTATCGAGGCCAAACGCGACGAGCTGATTGCGCTGACCCAAGCGCTGATTCAAATTCCCACCATTAACCCCCCGGGCGATGCCTACGAGGCCTGCGCCCGGCTCATGGGCGAGCGCTTGCGGGCGCGAGGTTTTGGCGTGGAGTACGTGCGCGCCGTGGGTGCCCCGGGCGACAGCGACGCCTACCCGCGCGTTAACGTGGTGGCGCGGCGTGAGGGCAGCGGCAGTGGCCCCTGCGTGCACTTTAACGGCCACATTGACGTGGTGGAGGTGGGCAGCGGCTGGACGGTTGACCCGTTTGCCGGCACCTTGCAAGACGGCAAGGTATATGGCCGTGGCAGCTGCGACATGAAAGGCGGCATTGCCGCAAGCATGATTGCCTGCGAAGCGCTGATTGAAGCTGGCATCGACCTGCCCGGGGCCATCGAAATCAGCGGCACCGTGGACGAAGAAAGCGGCGGCTTCAGCGGCGTGGGGTATTTGGCGCAACGCGGTTACTTCAGCGCGCCGCGCGTGCAACACGTCATCATTCCCGAGCCGCTGGGGGTTGACCGGGTGTGTTTGGGGCACCGCGGCGTGTGGTGGGGTGAGGTGGAAACCTTTGGCCGCATCGCACACGGTTCCATGCCGTTTTTGGGCGACAGCGCCGTCTCGCACATGGCGGCGTTTTTGCACCTGCTTGAAACCGACTTGCAGCCGCGTTTGCAGCAGCGCCACACCGCCGAGCCCGTGCAGCCCGAGGGTGCGCGGGTGAGCACGCTTAACATCAACGGCGTACACGGCGGACACCCCGAGCAGCGCTACACCACCAACCAAGCGGGCGAGCCCACGGGCGACTTGCCCGCGCCGGTGGTGGCGCACAGTTGCCGCGCGGTGCTTGACAGGCGCTTTATTGCCGAAGAAAACCTAGACGCTGTGAAGCAAGAAATCGTGGACATGCTCGATGAGCTTACCCGGGTGCGCCCGGGTTTTCGCTACGCGGTGCGCGACATCATGAGCTTTGTGCCCACCGCCACGCCAGCCGATGCGCCGGTGGTGCAGGCCACGGCGCGGGCCATTGCGCGTGTGCTGGGGCGCGAACCCAGCTACATTGCCAGCCCTGGCACCTACGACCAAAAGCACATCGTGCGCACTGGCAAGCTGCGCGACTGCATTGCTTACGGCCCCGGAATTTTGGATTTGGCGCACCAGCCCGACGAATACGTGGGCGTGGCCGAACTGGTGGATTCGGCCAAAGTCATG
>JAYPEA010000007.1:0-49576 GCA_038125525.1 Burkholderiaceae bacterium
CCCCATGGACCGCTTGGTGTGCGGCGACGTGGGCTTTGGCAAAACCGAAGTCGCCCTGCGCGCGGCGTTTGTTGCCGTCATGGGGGGCAAACAGGTGGCGCTGCTGGCGCCCACCACGCTGCTGGCCGAGCAGCACCACCAAACGCTAACCGACCGCTTTGCCCGCTGGCCCGTAAAAGTGGCTGAGCTCAGCCGCTTTCGTTCGGCCAAAGAAGCCCAAGCCACGCTCCAAGCGTTGGCCGATGGCACCGTGGATATTGTGGTGGGCACACACAAGTTAATTGGCTCGAGCGTGGCGTTTAAGCGGCTGGGCTTGCTCATCATTGACGAAGAGCACCGCTTTGGCGTGCGCCACAAAGAGGCTCTTAAGGCCATGCGTGCCGAGGTGGACGTGCTCACCCTTACCGCCACCCCGATTCCGCGCACCATGGGCATGGCGCTGGAAGGGCTGCGCGACTTAAGCGTCATCGCCACGGCGCCGCAGCGCCGCTTGGCCATCAAAACCTTTGTGCGCAGCGAAGGAAAAGGGGTGATCCGCGAGGCGGTGATGCGCGAGCTGCAACGTGGCGGGCAGGTGTACTTTTTGCACAACGAGGTACAGTCCATTGAGCGCCGTGCCGACGAGCTGCGTGCACTGATTCCCGAGGCGCGTTTGGCCGTGGCCCATGGCCAAATGCCCGAGCGCCAGTTGGAGCAAGTGATGCGCGACTTTGTCGCGCAGCGCCACAACGTGCTGCTGTGCTCAACCATCATCGAAACCGGCATTGATGTACCCAGCGCCAACACCATTGTGATTTCACGCGCCGATAAGTTTGGCTTGGCTCAACTGCACCAACTGCGCGGTCGCGTTGGGCGCAGTCACCATCAAGCCTACGCCTACCTCATGGTGCCCGACTTACAAAGCCTCACGCGCGCGGCGCAACAGCGCCTAGACGCGATTCAACAAATGGAAGAGCTGGGCTCGGGCTTTTACTTGGCCATGCACGACCTTGAAATACGCGGCGCCGGCGAGGTACTGGGCGAGAACCAAAGCGGCAACATGCTCGAGGTGGGCTTTCAGATGTACAACGACATGCTGGCCGAGGCGGTGGCTGCGCTCAAAGCCGGGCGCGAGCCCGACCTGCTGCGCCCACTGGACGCCATGACTGACATCAACCTGCACGCCCCAGCCCTGCTGCCCAACGATTACTGTGGCGACGTGCACACCCGGCTGAGCTTTTACAAAAAACTTGCCACCGCGCGCAGCCTGGCGCAGTTAGACCACTTGCGCGAAGAACTGGCTGACCGCTTTGGCAAGCTGCCACCACCGGCGCTGATGCTGTTTGAGGTGCACCGGCTGCGGGTGCTAAGCGAGCCGTTTGGCATCGTAAAAGTCGACGCCGCCCCAGGCGTGGTGCAAATCGTCTTCAAACCCCACGCACCGGTTGACCCAGCCGCGGTGCTGCGCCTGGTGCAAACCCAGCGCGAGGTGCGTCTGGCCGGCAACGACAAACTGCGCATCGAGCGCGAGTGCGCCGAGCCGCTGCAGCGTGCGCAACTGGTGCGCGACATCATTGGCCGACTCGGCCAACCCACCACCCCCGCCCTAGAGGCCGCCACATGACCCAACCGCTGTGGCCCCCCAGCGGCATCACCCTGCGCGGGCTCACCGCACCACGGGCATTGGCTGAGTTTCGCCTCATTGCCTTTGACATGGACTCCACCCTCATCACCATCGAATGCGTGGACGAGATTGCCGAGGCTGCTGGTCGCAAGGCTGAGGTAGCCGCCATCACCGAAGCGGCCATGCGGGGTGAAATCACCGACTACAAAGACAGCCTGCGCCGCCGCGTGGCGCTACTTAAGGGTGTGCCCGAATCGTACTTGCACCACGTCCTCACGCAACGGCTGCGTTTGTCTGCTGGGGCACAAACCCTCATTCAAGCCTGCCAACGCGCCGGTCTGCGCACGCTGCTGGTCAGCGGCGGCTTTACCTTTTTTACCGACCATTTGCAGCAACGGCTAGGCCTGGACTACACGCGCAGCAACCAGCTGGGCATCGCCAACGGCGTGCTCACGGGCGAAGTGGTGCCCCAAGCGTGGGGCGACATATGCGACGGCGCAGAAAAAGCCCGCATGCTGCGGCAAACCTGCGCAGCCATTGGCTGCGAGCCAAGCCAGGCCGTGGCCGTGGGCGATGGCGCCAACGACCTGCCCATGATGGCGTGCGCTGGGCTAAGTGTGGCCTATCACGCCAAACCGGCGGTGCGAGAGCAATGCCAGGTTGCCATTGAGCAAGGGGGGCTGGACCGGCTGCTTGAAGTGGTTAAGCCATAGGCACCATGGTCACCTACCCGGTCAATTCGCCGTCGTGCTGGGCCCATTACCTGCCGGCGCGCACGCCGCAGCAGCACAAATACCATTTTGGCCATGCCTGCGTGATGGCTGGCCACTGGGTGGGAGCCGCGCAACTGGCGGCGCGGGCGGCGCAACGTGCTGGGGCCGGTCTGGTCAGCGTCAGCTGTGCCGCCGAGCAACGCCTGGCGTTTGAGGTGGGCGCGGGCAGCCTGATGGTGGCCACGCACGCGTCAGACCCATGGCCCCCACCCTTGCTTGAGGACCCGCGCGTCAACGCCGTGCTGCTGGGCAGCGGCTGGCTGGCTCACGCCAACACCCGTCAGCGCGTGCTGCAGGTGCTACAACAGGCCGCGCAGCCGCGCCACGCAAAGCGCCAGGTGGTGCTTGACGCCGGCGCAGTCAGCAGTTTTGCTCACCACGTGGACGCGTTACGTGCCGCCCTGCTGGTCCTGCCCGGACGGGTGGCGCTGACGCCCCACGCCGCCGAGTGCGCCACCCTACTGGGCGAGACACCCCCCGCCGCGCCCGATGCATGGCTGGTGCGGCAAGCCCAGCGATTGGGTGCGGTGTTGCTGCTTAAGGGGGCGCTAACCCACATTGCCGCCCCCACTGGCCCAGTGTGCGTCAACCACGCCAGCGATACCCCTTGGCTGGCCACCGCCGGCAGCGGTGACGTGCTGGCTGGCGTGTTGGTTGGGCTGATGGCCCAAGGCCTACCCGCCCATGCCGCAGCCGCTGGCGCGGCCTGGTTGCATACCCACGCTGCGCGGGCGGCCGGCCCTTTTGCCATGATTGCCGAAGACTTGGTTGCCCACCTGCCACACGCCTACCGTGCGCTGGCCAACACGCCTACGCCCAGCCCAGCCTGAGGCTTAAACCACCCGTGCCTGTAGGTCGCCGCCCTGTTGCCCGGTAATCACGGCGCGCACCCAGTCACCAGCCTTGTAAAGCTTACTGGCTTTGTCCACGGGGGCCAGTTGCAACACGCCGTCCACCTCGGGCGCCTCGGCGTAACTGCGCCCCACCCCACCACGGCGCCCCTGCGCGTGCGCCTGGTCCACCAGCACCTGCACCTCGGTGCCCACGCGCTGCGCCTGTCGGCGCAGCTGCACCGCTTGGGCCTGCGCCTCAAAGCGTTGCTTACGCTCGTGTTGCACCTCGGGCGGCACCGGGTTGGGCAGTTCGTTGGCGGCGGCTCCGGCCACGGGCGAGTACGCAAACACCCCCGCCCGGTCCACTTCAGCGGCGTCCACGAACGCCAACAAATCCTCAAACTCGGCCTCTGTTTCGCCCGGAAAACCCACAATAAACGTGCTGCGTAGCACCAGGGCTGGACACGCTTGACGCCACGCTTGAATGCGCGCCAAATGGCGCTCGCCACTGGCCGGACGCTTCATGCGTTGCAGCACGTCGGGGTGGCTGTGCTGAAACGGAATGTCCAAGTACGGCAAACACACGCCCTGGGCCATCAGCGGCAACAGCGCATCCACATGCGGATAGGGGTACACGTAGTGCAAACGCACCCAGGCGCCGTAAGGCTGGGCCAATTCGCCCAGGGCCTGCACCAAATCCAGCATACGGGTTTTGACTGGCCGACCCTGCCAAAACCCCGTTCGGTATTTGGCGTCTACGCCATAAGCCGAGGTGTCTTGGCTTACCACCAGCAATTCTTTGACGCCGTTGGCAAACAACCGCTGAGCCTCGCCCAGCACGTCTCCAATGGGGCGGCTTACCAAGTCGCCTCGCATGGACGGAATGATGCAAAACGTGCAGCGGTGGTTGCAACCCTCGCTGATTTTGAGGTAAGCGTAGTGCTTGGGGGTGAGCTTGACGCCTTGCGGCGGCACCAAGTCGGTGAACGGGTCGTGTGGCTTGGGCAGGTGCGCATGCACCGCGTCAAGCACCTCATCGGTGGCGTGCGGCCCAGTAACGGCCAACACCGCTGGGTGCAAGCCCTGCACCCAATTGGCGCCTTGCGCATCCTGACGCGCACCCAAGCAGCCAGTGACGATCACCTTACCGTTTTCGGCCAGGGCCTCACCAATCGTCTCCAAGCTCTCGCGTACCGCCTCGTCAATAAACCCGCAAGTGTTAACCACCACCAAATCGGCACCCGCAAAGGTTTGGCTGGTTTGGTAACCCTCGGCGCTCAAGCGCGTCAAAATCAGCTCCGAGTCGGTTAAAGCCTTGGGGCATCCTAGGCTGGCAAACCCAATGGTTGGTGCGGGCTTCATCGTTTATCCGCCGCGGCTGCACCAGGCAACCACGCCGACCAGAACTGCCGCATGCCGTCTTGCCACGAAGCTTGCACCGCGTGCACGCTGCCCGGGGTTTGCTCCAGCACACGCGCCAGTGCGGTGAATTGCTGCTCCAACAATTGACTCAAAGGGCCTTGCTGGGCGTGGCCGTATAGCCGAATTACCTGCGCCAGCGTGGCCTCGCTGAAAACTGGGGCGCCGACGCTTTCTTCTTCCAAAATAATTTGTAGCAGCGTGGCACGGGTCAAATCCGCCTCGGTCTTGGCGTCGATGACCCGAAACGGCTCAAACGCCAGCACCAAAGCCTTGATGTCGGCCATGGCCACGTAGCCTGAGGTGGAGGTATCGTACAGACGGCGGTTGGGGTATTTTTTTATAAGGCGCACCAAGGCATTTTACGGCCCTGGCGCGCGCCCCATGGCAAGCGGCTTTAGGTGGAAAACTGAAACACCCCGGGGTCCAGCGCAGGCTGGGCATCCACTTTAATCACGCTGCCTGGGCCAAAACGCCCTTCGAGCAATCGCAACGACAAGGGATTTTCAATGCGTTGCTGAATCGCACGCTTAAGCGGTCTGGCGCCAAATACCGGGTCAAAGCCCACCTTGGCCAATTCGGCCACGGCCGCTGGACTGACCTCAATGGCCAAGTCTTGCGCGGCCAAGCGCTGACGCAGCGCGTCGAGCTGAATTTGGGCAATGGCCCCAATATGCTGCGCGTCCAGGGCGTGAAACACCACGGTCTCGTCGATGCGGTTGAGCAACTCAGGCCGAAACTGTGCCTTGAGTTCCTCCCACACCGCGTCGCGAATCTCTTCGTGCGGGCGGCCCGCCATGCTTTGAATCAGGTGCGAGCCGATGTTGCTGGTCATGACGATCACGGTGTTTTTAAAGTCCACCGTACGGCCTTGGCCATCGGTTAACCGTCCATCGTCAAGCACCTGCAGCAGCACGTTAAACACGTCTGGGTGGGCTTTTTCAATTTCGTCAAGCAGCACCACACTGTATGGCTTGCGCCGCACGGCCTCGGTAAGGTAGCCACCCTCTTCGTAGCCCACGTACCCGGGCGGGGCGCCAATCAGTCGGCTAACCGCGTGTTTTTCCATGAATTCGCTCATGTCAACACGCACCAAGTGATCCACGCTGTCAAACATAAAGCCCGCCAGCGCCTTGCACAACTCGGTCTTGCCCACACCCGTTGGCCCCAAAAACAAAAACGATCCCGTGGGTCGGTGGGGGTCAGACAGGCCGGCGCGCGAGCGGCGAATGGCATGAGAGACCGCGGCAATCGCCTCGTCCTGCCCCACCACGCGTTCGTGCAGTTTGGCCTCCATGTGCAACAGCTTGTCGCGCTCGCCTTGCATCAACTTAGACACCGGAATGCCAGTGGCCCGCGCCACCACGTCGGCAATTTCTTCTGCTCCCACCTGGGTGCGCAGCAGGCGTGCGGCCTGCCCCGCCTTGCTGGCCTCTTGCGCCTGCGCAGCGGCCAGCTGTTTCTCCATCTCGGGCAACTTGCCGTACTGCAATTCGGCCACTTGGTTGAACTCGCCTTTGCGCTTGAGCTCCTCAATCTGAAACCGAACGCGGTCAATCGATTCTTTAAGCGTGGCCGAACCCTGCGCCGCAGCTTTTTCGGCCTGCCACACCTCTTGCAAATCGGCGTATTCGCGCTGCAAGCGGGTGATTTCTTCTTCCAGCAGGCCCAGCCGCTTTTGTGAAGCGTCGTCGGTTTCTTTGCGCATCGCCTCGCGCTCAATTTTGAGCTGAATCAGGCGCCGGTCAAGTTTATCCATGACCTCGGGCTTGGAGTCGATTTCGATTTTGATTTTCGCCGCGGCTTCGTCAATCAAATCAATCGCCTTATCGGGCAAAAAGCGGTCGGTGATGTACCGGTGCGAGAGCTCGGCGGCTGCAACAATCGCCGGGTCGGTAATGTCCACGCCGTGATGTACCTCGTAGCGCTCTTGCAATCCGCGCAAAATCGCAATCGTGGCCTCCACACTGGGTTCGTCCACCACAATTTTTTGAAAGCGCCGCTCCAGGGCCGCGTCTTTTTCAATGTACTTGCGGTATTCGTCCAGCGTGGTTGCGCCAATGCAGTGCAACTCGCCACGCGCCAATGCCGGCTTGAGCATGTTGCCCGCGTCAATGGCGCCTTCGGCCTTACCCGCCCCCACCATGGTGTGAATTTCGTCAATAAACAAAATAATGCGCCCCTCGTCGGCGGCAACTTCTTTAAGCACACCTTTGAGCCGCTCTTCAAACTCGCCGCGAAACTTGGCCCCGGCCAACAAGCCAGCCATGTCAAGCACCAACACGCGCTTATCGCGCAGCGAGTCGGGTACTTCGCCCGCCACAATGCGTTGTGCCAGGCCCTCGACGATCGCGGTTTTGCCCACACCTGGCTCGCCAATGAGTACCGGATTGTTTTTGCTACGCCGCTGCAACACCTGGATGGCGCGCCGTATTTCATCGTCGCGTCCAATCACCGGGTCGAGCTTGCCTTGGCGGGCGCGCTCGGTCAGATCGAGCGTGAACTTTTTGAGCGCGTCGCGCTGCCCTTCGGCTTCGGCGTTGTCCACGCGCTGGCCGCCTCGCACGGCGTCCACGGCCGCGGCCAGTGCGGTGCGCGTAACGCCGTGCCGGCGCAGCAGTTCACCGGTGCTGCCCTTGTGCTCGGCCAGCGCCAACAAAAATGATTCGCTGGCCACGTACTGATCGCCGCGTTTGAGAGCATCTTTTTCGGCGTTTTGCAAAACCGCCATCATGTCTCGCCCCACCTGCACCTGTTCTTGGCCTTGCACCTGCGGCAACTGACGCAGCGCCGCCTCGGCCTCTGCCGAAAGCGGCTGCACGTGCGCCCCAGCACGTTGCAACAGCGCCGCGGGTCCGTCGGTTTGGCGCAGCATGGCCAGCAACACATGAACCGGTTCGATATACGCGTGATCGTTGGCCAGCGCTAGGCTCTGCGCCTCGGCCAAGGCCTCTTGCAATTTGGTGGTGAGTTTGTCTGCACGCATGGCACCCCTCCTATTGATTCACTACCCCGTTACATGGGGCGGTTGGGGGGTGATTTCAAGCCCCGGGTGGAGGCGAAGCGTTACCCGCGTGGATGCCCCAACGCACCAAGGCTTGATCGTCGCTGGCCCGTGCATCCACCCAATGCGCACCATTTGGCGTGGTTTCTTTCTTCCAAAACGGCGCCTGGGTCTTAAGGTAATCCATTAAAAACTCACACGCCAAAAAACTTTGCCCGCGATGCGCTGAGGTAACCGCCACGAGCACAATTTGGTCACAAGGTTGCAACAACCCCACCCGGTGCACCACCCGCGCCCCTAGCATGCTAAACCGGGCCTCGGCCTGCTCAATCATCGCTTCAATGGCGCGCTCGGTCATGCCCGGGTAGTGTTCTAGCTCAAGTTGCTGCACACGGGCACCGTCGGGGTACACGTCGCGCACCGTACCCACAAAACAGCACACCGCGCCAACGCGTCCGTCGCCGTGGCGTAATGCGGCAAGCTCGGCGCTGACGTCAAAGTCGTTGGGCTGTATCGTGACCCGCGCGGCCATGGCTGAGCTCAGCCTCCAGTCACGGGTGGAAAAAACGCCACTTCGTCACCCGCGCTGAGTGCCACCTCGCCCGCCACCATGGCGTGGTTGTGCGCCATGCGCAGGCCTTTGGCCGACAAGGCATCGGCCCACGGCGCACCACGGTTTAACAATTCGGCGTGCAACGCGGCCACGGTGGCCGCCCGGGTTGGCCAGCGCTCGGTGTCGCACCCCAGGGCCTCACGCACCGAGGCGAAGTACCGAAGGGTCACGTGTTTTTCGTCTGCCATCAACCCTCCTGCAACCAGGGCCTATCCAGCGCGATCACGCGGACCGTGTCACCGTGCCGAATGACTTGCCCCGGTGGGTTGTCCAATAGGCCATCCGCCCAGGCCAGCGAGGTGAGCACGCCTGAGCTTTGGTTCTCAAAACACGTCACCCCTGCATCGGGGTGCAGCCGCACCCGAAGAAACTCGCGCCGCTTGTCGGGCCGGGGCCAGTCAAAGCGCGCCTGCCCCACACGATGCCGCAAGCCGCCCAATCGTGCCCCTTGTAACGCCATCACGAACGGTTGCACCAACAACACAAAGGTAACAAAGCTCGACACCGGGTTACCCGGCAGCCCAATGAAGTGGGCGCCCGCTTGCCCGTTTCGGCCAAGCCGCCCGTACGCAAAAGGCTTGCCGGGCTTGATGTTGAGTGACCAAAGCGCCAATTGGCCCAGCGCTTGCACCGCAGGCTTGATATGGTCTTCTTCGCCCACCGAGACGCCGCCACTGGTCAACACCACGTCGTGCGTGTGGGCGGCATCGGCCAACGCCGCCTCGGTGGCGCTGAGCGAATCGGGCACGATGCCCATGTCGGTCACGTCGCAGCCGGCTTGCTGCAGCAAGGCGTGCAAAAAATACCGGTTGGAGTTGTAAATCGCCCCCGCAGCCATGTCACGCGGCGCCACGGTGCCGGGCATCACCAACTCGTCGCCCGTGCTAAACAGGGCCACGCGCGGCGCTTGCCCCACCACCACACGCGCCATGCCCATGCTAGCGGCCAGCCCCACGTGCGCCGGCAACAGCCGCGTACCCGCGCGCAACACCACGTCGCCGCGCGCCATGTCCTCGCCGCGGCGCCGCACAAACTGCCCGGCCTGCGCCTTGGCCTGAAGCACCACGGTCCCGTCGTCTTGCGCTTGGGTGTCTTCTTGCATCAACACGGCGTCGGCGCCGGCGGGCAGCGGCGCACCGGTAAAAATGCGTGCAGCCTCACCCGGGGCCAACGGCGCGGCCGGGTGACCGGCGGCGATGCGTTGCGTAACTGGCAGGCGCACACCGGGTTGCGCTTGGGCGGCCCGCACGGCGTAACCGTCCATGGCACTGTTGTCAAAGCCGGGCACATCCAACTCAGCCACCCCGTCTTGCCGTAGCACCCGCCCGGTGGCGTGCAGCGTATCGCAGTCCACCGCGGGCAACACACTGGCGTGCGCCAGCAGTTGCTGCAGCGCGTCTTCCAGCGTCATCAGGGGCGGGCGAGAACCACTCATGCCGCGTGTGCCTCTATGTAGGCCTTAACCTGTTGCACGTCATGCGCCATGCGCTGCACGCGCTTGGGCTGGTCTTCAATGCCCTCAAACGCCGCGGGGCGCGTGGGCACCTGCCCCAACGCCTCTTCAATGGTGGCGGCAAACTTAATCGGCAACGCCGTCTCAAGCACAATCATGGGCTCGGGCGAATCCGGCAGCGACTGCGCCACCCACACCCCATCGGCTGTATGCGGGTCAATCATCTGTCCACATGTCTCGTACGCCCAAGCGATGGTGCGCAAACGCTTGGCGTGGCTGCTGCTGCCGCTCACAAAGCCAAATACCTCACGCAAACGTTTTAAGGCGTTGGGGGTGTTCAGTGCAAAGGCGCCATCGCGCGCCAACGTTGACCCAAACCACGTGGCCACTTGCTGCGTGTCGCGCTGCACCAAGTCAAACACAAAACGCTCAAAGTTGCTCGCTTTGGAAATATCCATCGAAGGGCTGGAGGTCTCGTGTGTCTCGGCGCTGCTGCGCGGACGATACACCCCAGTTTGAAAAAACTCGTGCAACACATTGTTTTCGTTGGTGGCCACCACCAGCTGCTTAATCGGCAAACCCATCATGCGCGCCACGTGCCCGGCGCACACGTTACCAAAGTTGCCGCTGGGCACACAAAAGCTTACCAACTCGTCGTTGCGTTGGGTGGCCTGAAAATACCCTGCAAAGTAGTACACCACCTGCGCCAGCAAGCGCGCCCAATTGATGCTGTTGACCGTACCGATGGCGTGGCGCCGCTTAAAGGGCAAATCGGCTGATACCGCTTTGACCACGTCTTGGCAGTCATCAAACACGCCTTGCATGGCGATGTTAAAAATGTTGGGGTCTTGCAAACTAAACATTTGCGCCTGCTGAAACGGGCTCATGCGCCCATCCGGGCTAATCATGAACACCTGAATGCCGCGTTTGCCGCGCATGGCGTACTCGGCGGCGCTGCCGGTGTCGCCGCTGGTGGCGCCCAAAATGTTCAAGCGCTCGCCTCGGCGCGCCAACTCATATTCAAACAATTGACCCAGCAACTGCATGGCCATGTCTTTAAAGGCCAGCGTTGGCCCATTGGATAGCCCCAGCACATGCAGCCGCCCTTGCAACGGCCGCAGCGGCGCGATGCGCGCATCTCCACCAAAGCGCTCGGCGGTGTAGGCTCGGGCACACAACTGGCGCAAGTCCTCGGGCGCAATGTCATCGATGTAACGCGACAAGATGGCACACGCCAATTCCGGATAGCTTAGGCCACGCCAATGCGCCAGCGTGGCCTCGTCTACCTGCGGGTAGTGCACGGGCATGTACAAACCGCCATCCGGGGCGAGCCCCTCGAGCAAGATGTCGCTAAAGCCGCGTTCGGTGGCGTCACCTCGGGTGGAGACGTACCGCATCAGGCGAACACCTCGCGTCGCAACCGCACCACCGGCTGCACCACCACGTCAAGGGCTTGCATGGCGTCGATGGCCTGATTCATCAGGCCCTCACGCGCGGCATGGGTGAGCACAATCAAGTCGGTGTGCGGTGTGGCCTCATCACCCTCGGCCTCGCGCTGAATCACCGCATCAAGGCTGATGTGGCGTTGCGCCAAAATCGCAGTCAACTGCGCCAACACCCCAGCCTCGTCGCGCACGCGCAAACGCAGGTAGTAGCTGGTCACCACCTCATCTTGCGGCAACACCGGGCCATCGTCCACCGCGCTGGGTTGAAACGCCAGCGCCGGCGCGTGATGCACCGCGTCGGCATCCATCAGCCGCGCGACGTCTAAGACATCGGCCACCACCGCACTGGCGGTGGGGTCGCCGCCGGCGCCCTTGCCGTAGTACAGGGTGCTGCCCACGGCGTCGCCACACACCATCACCGCGTTCATGGCGTCTTCTACACTGGCCAACAAGCTACGCTGGGGCAACAGCGTGGGGTGCACCCGCAACTCCACGCCGTTGTCCACACGCTTGGTGATGCCAAGCAGCTTGATGCGATAGCCCAGTTGCTCGGCGTAGCGCATGTCTGCGGCCTGCAACTGGGTGATGCCCTCAACGTGCACGCGGTCAAACTGCACCCGTACACCAAAGGCCATGGCACTGACCAACGCAATTTTGTGCGCTGCATCTACCCCTTCAATGTCAAAGGTGGGATCGGCCTCGGCATAGCCCAACGCTTGGGCCTGCGCCAAGGCGCTGGCAAAGTCCAGCCCCTTTTGCCGCATTTGGGTCAAGATGAAGTTGGTGGTGCCGTTGATGATGCCTGCCACCCACTGAATGCGGTTGGCCGACAAACCCTCGCGCAGCGTTTTGATAATCGGAATGCCGCCGGCTACGGCCGCCTCGAACGCCACCACCACACCACGTTTACGGGCTCGGTCAAAAATTTCGTTACCGTGCAACGCCAGCAGCGCCTTATTGGCCGTCACCACGTGCTTGCCCGCGTCAATGGCTGCCAACACCCACTGCTTGGCTGGGTCGACGCCACCCATGAGCTCAACCACCACGTCCACCTCTGCATGCGTCACCAGCGCGTGCCCATCGGCCAGCACCTGCACCGAATCGTCGACGCAACGGCGCGCCGCCTCGGTATCGCGTCGCGCCACCGCCACCACCTGCAACGCGTGGCCGCTGCGGCGGGTTATTTCACCTTGGTTACGACGCAGTAAGTCGTAGGCGGCTTGACCTACCGTGCCCAGGCCCAGCAAACCCAGCCGAATCGGCCGCTTCTGCGATGCGCTCATGCCGCCACCCGGATCGTCTTGCCCTGGCGCATGCGCTCAAGAAAACGGCCAATGCGCCCAACGGCCTCAGCCAAATCGTCTTCGTGCGGCAAAAACACCAACCGAAAGTGATCCGGCGTAGGGAAATTGAAGCCCGTGCCCTGCACCACCAGCACCCGCTCCTGCTCCAGCAGGTCGTAGGCAAACTGCTGATCGTCAACGATTGGGTAAACCTTAGGGTCAAGCCTAGGAAACATATAAAGCGCCGCCTTGGGCTTAACCACGGACACGCCGGGGATGCTGCTAAGCATGTCGTAGGCCATGTCGCGCTGTCGGCACAATCGGCCGCCTGGGGCCACCAAGTCGTCAATCGACTGATACCCACCCAGCGCGGTTTGAATTGCCAGTTGGCCGGGCGTATTGGCGCACAAACGCATCGACGCCAACATGGTCAGGCCCTCAATGTAATCCGCGGCCTGACGCTTGTCACCCGAGACCACCATCCAACCAGCCCGGTAGCCACACGAGCGGTAGTTTTTAGATAAACCGTTGAACGTTACGCACAACACGTCTTGCGCCAACGACGCCACCGAGGTGTGCCGATGGCCGTCGAATAGGGTCTTGTCGTATATTTCGTCGGCAAACACAATCAAACCATGTTTGCGCGCCAACGCCAGCATGTCGTGCAGCACCGCCTCGCTGTACAACGCGCCCGTGGGGTTGTTGGGGTTAATAATCACCATGCCACGTGTACGCGGCGAAATTTTGCTCTCCATGTCGGCCAAATCGGGGGTCCAGTCAGCCCCCTCGTCACACAGGTAGTGCACCGGCGTGCCCCCCGACAGCGACACCGAGGCCGTCCACAGCGGGTAGTCGGGCGCTGGAACCAAAATCTCATCGCCGGCATTGAGCAACGCGTTCATGCTCATGGTAATCAGCTCGCTGGCCCCGTTGCCCAGGTACACGTCATCCACCGTCACCCCAGCAATGTGCTTTTGCTGGCAGTAATGCACCACGGCCTTGCGCGGAGCAAACAAGCCCTTGCTGTCGGTGTAGCCGCCGGCACTGGGCAGGTTACGAATCATGTCTTGCACAATTTCGTCGGGCGGCTCCAGGCCAAACACCGCGAGGTTGCCAATGTTGAGCTTGATGATTTTTTGCCCTTCCTCCTCCATCATGCGCGCCTTGTCCAGCACCGGGCCACGAATGTCGTAGCACACGTTGGCCAGCTTGGTTGATTTGGCAATAAGGGGGGACATGGGCAAGGCTTCCTTGGAAAGGCCACAATCAGGCGAAACCCTATAATTTCACCACACTTTAACCGGCCACTGCCCGGCGCCGCCCATGAAACTGCAACCCGACGCCGCCACCATAGAAGCCGCTACCGCCTACGGCGTGCGCATTGACGGACAAGACCGCCCCAGCGGCTTGCTGCTTGACTCCCAACAAGGCCTGCAACCCTGGCCATGGCACGAGCTCAGCGAGCTTAACGAAACCACCCTGGCACCCCTATGGCAAGGCCCACCCGAGATTGTGTTGCTGGGCACGGGCGCCCGGCACCAGTGGCTGCACCCGCGCTGGGTGGCGGCCTTTGCCCAGCGCGGCGTTGGCATCGAGTGCATGGACTCGGTAGCGGCTTGCCGCACCTACAACGTGCTGGCTGGCGAACACCGCCATGTCCGCCTCGCGCTGCTGGCACCGCCCCCTGGCGGGGACCTCGCGGCGAGCTAAGCGCATCGGTTAAAATCGCCGCTTTCAACCAAATCCTGGCTGGGCGCGCGCGCCGTTGCCTGACACCCCATCAACATGGCAGTCGTACTAGAAAAACCCGTGCCTGAGTTTGAGGCCATGGCCACAGGCAACCTCAAAATCAACAACCAAACGCTCATGGGCAAAACGGTGGTTTTGTACTTTTACCCCAAAGACAACACCCCTGGCTGCACCACCGAGTCAATGCAATTCCGCGACAAGTACAAAGACTTCGTCAAGGCTGGCGCCGTGGTGTTTGGTGTCTCGCGCGACAACCTCAAGTCGCACGACGGGTTCAAGGCCAAGCTCGAATTGCCCTTTGAGCTGATTGCTGACACCGAAGAAAAAATGTGCCACATGTTTGGCGTGGTCAAAAACAAAATCATGTACGGCAAAAAGGTTAAGGGCATTGAGCGCAGCACCTTTTTAATTGGCCCAGACGGCGTGCTGCGCGAGGAATGGCGCGGCGTTAAGGTGCTTGGGCACGTGGACGAAGTGCTCAAAACCGTAAAAGCCTTTCAAAAGTCATTGGCCTAGGGCAAACCATAGGGCGGCCATGCGCCGCGGGCAGGCTTTCTGTGCATAATGGGTTCCATGGTTTGGAGCCCGACCTCGTCCCTAGCCACCCCCAAACAAGCCGCCTGCGCTGAAGGCGGCTTTTTCTTTGCCTAAATCTCATGCCACTACCCCCTCCCCCGACCGCCAAAGCTTCTAAACTCGACCTCTCCTCCACACCCCCGGTGCCGGCCGCTGTGTTGGCCCTTAAACCCGCAGCAGCAACCACCCCGCCCCGGCCCACGCCTGAGCGCTCGGCAGCAGCGCCGCAAGCCAAGGCCTCGCCCCAAAGCGCCCGGGTGGTCAGCCTGATGCCCCCAGCCCTGGCCAAGCGACGAGACCCAGCCACGGTTGATGCCATCAAGCGCGTGCCCGCTGCCAAGCGCCGCTTGTTTGTGTTGGACACCAATGTGTTGCTGCACGACCCAACCTCATTGTTTCGCTTCGAAGAACACGACGTGTACTTGCCCCTGATCGTGCTCGAAGAGCTCGATCAGCACAAAAAAGGCAACACCGAAGTTGCCCGCAACGCCAGACAGACCAGCCGCGCCCTCGACCAACTCGTGCGCATGGTGCCCCGCATGGACAAGGGCGTGGCGCTGGACGCCAGCGGTCACGCTGGGGCTACGGGCGACCTGTTCTTTCAAAGCGAAACGTTTGAGGTCACCGACTTGGGCTTACCCCAGGGCAAAGCAGACAACCAAATTCTGAGCGTGGTGCAGTCGCTGCAGGTGCGGTTTCCCAAACGTGAAGTCGTGTTGGTATCCAAAGACATCAACATGCGCGTCAAAGCGCGGGCACTGGGCATGCCGGCCGAGGACTACGAAAACGATAAAACGCTGGATGACGGTGAACTGCTGTACAGCGGGGCGCTGGCGCTGGGACCCGATTTTTGGACCGGCGCTGGACATCAAATTGAAAGCTGGCAACAAGGCATGCACACGTTTTACCGGGTGCATGGTTCGGCGGTCGACCCGTTTTTGCTCAACCAATTTGTCTACTTTGAGCAGCCCGACGAGCCGCCGCTTTACGCCCGCGTCACCGAAGTGCAAGACAAACGCGCGGTGTTGCGCACGCTCAAAGACTACAGCCACGGCAAACACGCGGTATGGGGGGTGTGCAGCCGTAACCGCGAGCAAAACTTTGCGTTGAATTTGCTCATGGACCCTGAGGTGGACTTTGTTACCCTCACCGGCACCGCCGGCACAGGTAAAACGCTGTTGGCCCTGGCCGCCGGCTTGTCGCAGGTGCTGGACGAGCGTCGCTACAGCGAAATCATCATGACCCGGGCTACGGTATCGGTAGGCGAAGACATTGGCTTTTTACCCGGCACCGAAGAAGAAAAAATGGGGCCGTGGATGGGCGCCCTAGATGACAACCTGGAATTCTTGGCCAAAGGCGACAGCAGCGGCGCCGGCGAGTGGGGGCGCGCGGCCACCAACGAGTTGATTCGTTCACGCATCAAAATCAAAAGCCTCAATTTCATGCGCGGGCGAACGTTTTTAAGCAAATACGTCATCATTGACGAAGCGCAAAACCTAACCCCCAAGCAAATGAAGACCTTGATCACCCGAGCCGGCCCGGGCACCAAATTGGTCTGCTTGGGTAATTTGGCCCAAATCGACACGCCCTACCTCACCGAGGGCTCGTCTGGCCTGACTTACGTGGTGGATCGCTTTAAGGGCTGGGCGCATGGTGGCCACATCACGCTGGCGCGCGGCGAGCGCTCGCGTCTGGCCGACTACGCCAGCGACACCTTGTAGGCGATCAGTACGTGTCGTAGGCCTCACCCGAGGCCAAGCTCTCAAACCGGGTCATGGTGTTAAGAAACGCCAACTTCACCGTGCCGGTGGGACCGTTGCGCTGCTTACCAATGATGATCTCGGCCACACCAGGCTCTTTGCTATCCTCTTTGTTGTAGTAATCGTCGCGATAAATAAAGGTGATGATGTCGGCGTCTTGCTCAATGGCGCCCGACTCGCGCAAATCGCTCATGAGTGGCCGCTTATCGGTGCGCTGCTCCACGCTTCGGTTCAACTGCGACAAAGCGATCACCGGACACTGCAGCTCTTTGGCCAGCATCTTCAAGCTACGCGATATCTCACCCAGCTCGGTGGCTCGGTTCTCGTTGTCGCTGCGACTGCTGCCACTCATCAACTGCAAGTAGTCCACCACCACCAAACCCAACTTACCGCACTGCCGCGCCAGCCGTCGTGCGTTGGCACGTAGCTCGCTAGGCGTCAGGCCTGCCGTCTCGTCAATATGCAACGACACGCCGCGCAGACGCTCAATGGCCTCAGCCAGGCGGGGCCACTCATCATCGGTGAGCTTACCCGTGCGCAATCGGCCCTGGTGAATCCGCCCTATTGAGCCCACCACCCGCACCGCCAATTGCGCCGCACTCATCTCCATTGAAAAAACTGCCACGGGCAACCCTTCGCGCAAGGCCACATGCTCGGCAATGTTTAAGGCAAACGCTGTTTTACCCATCGATGGCCGTGCGGCAATGATGATCAAATCCCCAGCCTGAAACCCAGAGGTCATGCGGTCAAGGTCAACAAAGCCCGTGGGCACCCCGGTGATATCGTTGGGGTTATCGGCCATTTCCTGAACG
Organism: Burkholderiaceae bacterium; assembly: GCA_038125525.1. Lineage (GTDB taxonomy): Bacteria > Pseudomonadota > Gammaproteobacteria > Burkholderiales > Burkholderiaceae_C > RS62. Next base: position 17,324 of record JAYPEA010000007.1, read on the forward strand.
CGGTCCATCAGGTGAATGACCAAGTCCTTCATGGTGTGAAAGCCTTGCTTGAGCCGCGAGCCCTCCTCACCGATACGAAAAATCTTTTGCTCGGCCTCGTCCAGCACCTCGGCCATGGACTTGCCCTGTGGGTTTAAGGCGCGCGTGGCGATTTCATCACTCACTGTGACCAACTGGCGCAGTACCGAGCGCTCGCGAATGATTTCCGCGTAGCGGCGAATGTTGCTGGCACTGGGCACGTACTGCGCCAACTCGTTGAGATAGGCCAAGCCACCCATCTCATCGGCTTTGCCTAGCATCTGCACGTGCTCGTGCACCGTAATCACATCGGCCGGCTTGGTGGCGTTGATCAGCGTCTCGATGGACTCAAAGATTAGCCGATGGTCGTGACGATAAAAGTCCTCGGCACGCACCACATCACCCATGCGGTCCCAGGCGCTGTTGTCCAGCAACAAGCCGCCCAACACGCTGGACTCGGCTTCAGCCGAATGCGGCGGCAGGCGCAAGTCCGCGCGGGTCTCGGGTTGGTCAATCAGAGGAGAGGCAAACGGGTCTTGCATGCAGGGTGCAACGGTCAAAAAGCGCATGGTACGCCGTCTTTCATCGGCTGCCTCATGCCACCAGTGGATAAGCTCGGGATAAGTCGGTGCACCACATGGTTATAAGTTGGGATAACAAAAAAAGCCACCTGACGGTGGCTTCTTGGGCAGGGCGTACCGGCGAGGTCAGTCTGACTCACCCACCACTTGCACCGTCACGTCGCAGCTTACGTCGGTATGCAAACCGACGCTCACCGTGGTTTCGCTCACGGTTTTGATGGGCCCATTGGGCAGGCGAATCTGCGACTTGTGCACCTCAAAGCCTTTACCTTTGAGGGCTTCGGCGATGTCGTGGTTGGTAACCGAGCCAAACAAACGACCATCCACGCCAGCCTTTTGGTTTAGCTTCAGGGTGAGCCCCAGCATTTTGTCGGCCACGCCTTGGGCGGTGGCCAGCTTTTCGGCAGCCAAACGCTCCAACTCGGCACGGCGGGCTTCAAATTCGGCCAACGCCTGTGGCGTGGCACGCCGTGCGCGCCCTGAAGGAATAAGAAAGTTACGGGCGTAGCCGTCTTTGACCTTGACCACATCCCCAAGACCACCCAGGTTGGTCACCTTATCGAGTAATACGATTTGCATGGTTGTTTCCCTTACACGCGGTGCTTGTCAGAAAACGGCAGCAAGGCCAAAAAGCGTGCGCGCTTGATGGCCGTGGTCAGCTGCCGCTGGTAAATGGCGCGGGTACCGGTGAGGCGGGCAGGCGTGATTTTGCCGTTTTCACCAATAAAGTCGCGCAGCACATCGAGGTCTTTGTAGTCAATTTCTTCTACGCCGGCAACGGTGAAGCGGCAAAAACGCTTGCGCTTGAACAGCAACGATTGGCTGTTGCGCTTGCCGCGACGGTCTTTAAAGTTCTTCTTCGGTGGTGCCATGATTTGTTCCTTCAATCAATGGGGTAAAGCGTTGCAACTGCAACACCAGTTGTTTCCCGCGGTAACTGCCTGCCAAAAACCCTTGCCACTGCCCAAAAGCCCCCAGCGGCAAAGCCGCTACGGTTTGGGCCAGTGCCTCAAAGGCCATGCCCTTGAGTTCAAAGGCCACTTGTCGCTGCGCGCCGTGATGCGGCAATGCCGCCGTGTGGCTGAGGGTAAAACCCTGAACCGGCACCCCTGCAGGGGAGTGGCGCGGTGTGTCTCGCGCCATCAAGGTGGCATGCAGCGACAAGCGGTTGACGCCAGTCGCCATGGGCTTACTGGGCGGCAGCTTCCTGTTGTTGGGCCTTGCGGGCTTCTTCGCGTTCAACCGCCTTCATCATGGGCGACGGCGCGGTTTCGGCTTTTTTGCGTTGCAAGGTCATGTGGCGCAGCACCGCATCGTTGAAGCGAAAACCATGCTCCAGTTCCTCGATCACGGCTTGGTTGGCCTCGATGTTGAGGCACACGTAGTGCGCTTTGGCCAGTTTGTTAATCTGGTAGGCCAGCTGGCGCCGCCCCCAATCTTCTTCGCGGTGGACTTTTCCGCCACCGTTGGCAATGATGCCTTTGTAGCGCTCCAGCATGGCCGGAACCTGCTCGCTCTGATCCGGGTGGATGAGCAACACGATTTCGTAGTGACGCATGACAACTCCTTTTGGAAAAACGCCACCCCCAAGCGTCATGAGTGGGGTGCAGCAAGGAAAACCCGAAATTATAGCGCCTCTTGGCTTGGGTGCCGCAGACTGCGCACCATGGCCACCACCCGAGGGGGCGACCGTGGCGTCAACAGGCTGACCAGCACCGTCACCGCCATGCCCACAGGCACACCAAATACCCCAGCCGAAATGGGCTCAATGCCCAACCAAAGCGGGCCGGGGTCACCCCAACCCAACAGTTGCCTCGGCCACGCCGCGTGCGAAACCACGTAGTAAAGCGTAACGCCCAGTCCACTGACCATGCCAGCGACAGCGCCCCATCCGGTGGTACGCACCCAAAATATGCCCAACACCAGCGCCGGAAAGAACGCCGAAGCCGCCAGTGAGAAAGCGGCAGACACCATGAAGACGATATCAGCCGGGCGTTGCGCCGCCACGTAGGCCGCCGCCAGCGCCACCACCAACAGCAACATTTTTGATAGGGTAACGCGGCGCGCCGTGGATGCCGAGGGGTCCACCATTTTGTAGTACACGTCATGGCTTAGGGCATTGGCCACCGTAAGCAACAAACCATCGGCGGTGGACAACGCCGCGGCCATGCCACCAGCGGCCACCAGCACCGAGACCACATAAGGCAGGCCAGCAATCTCGGCAGCGGCCAGAGCAATGATGTCGCCACCCAAGCTGAGTTCGTTGAGCTGCAGCAGGCCATCGGCATTGACGTCTTCGACTCGCAGCAAGTCTGGGGCAACCGCCTGCCAGGCCCCCACCCAACTCGGTAGCGCATCAATTGGGGTGCCCACCAGACCAAAAAATACCTCGTGCTTGACCAAAACCGCCAAGGCGGGGGCAGTCAGGTACAACAACAGCACAAAAAACAGCGTCCACACCACCGACAACCGTGCCTGATGCACGCTGGGCGTGGTGTAGTAACGCACCAAAATGTGCGGCAGGGCCGCGGTACCCACCACCAAACAAAAAACCAAGGCCACAAAGTTCAGTCGCGCGTTGGCGTTAGGCTGGCTGGGCTGCTCGGCGGTCACAAACGGCCGCGCGTGGGGCGGCATGCCATTTAACGGCAAAGCCTTGCGCTCGATACGCGTAACCTCTTGAGACCACACCTGCTTGGCCGACTCCACCGTACGCGGCAACCGCGCCAAATCGCGCACCGCCTCACGCTGCTGTTCGGCCGGCGCGCCCTGGGCGCGCAGCGCTTTGAGCTGAGACTGGGCGGCTTCGCGCTGCTGTTGCAATGCCTTGGCAGGTTGCGCCAATTGGCTTTGCAGTTGCTGCCAACGCTCGGCGTACCACCCGCGAACGGCTAACTCAGCGGGGTCAACAAGCAGCTTATCTTCTTTGACTCCAATGGCCTCGAGCTGACTGGCATAAGCCAGTGGCGGCACGGGGTTATGGGTTTGCTTCACCGACAACCACATCACGGGCAGCAAAAAAGCCACAATGAGCACCGTGTACTGCGTGACCTGGGTCCAAGTGATGGCGCGCATGCCACCCAAAAACGAGCACACCAGCACCCCACCCAAACCCAAGAAGACGCCCAGCTCAAAGGCCACCCCGATCAACCGGGACACAATCAGGCCTACGCCCACAATCTGGGCCACCACGTAAGTGAACGACACCAAAATCACCGCACCCACCCCAATCAAGCGGGGCCAGGGCTCACCGTAGCGTGCCCCCAAAAAATCCGGCACGGTGTACTGCCCAAACTTGCGCAAATAGGGCGCCAGCAAAAACGCCACCAAGCAAAACCCACCCGTCCACCCCAGCACAAAGGCCAACCCGCCAAAGCCAGAGATGTACAAGGCACCCGCCAAACCCATGAAGGATGCCGCTGACATCCAGTCGGCCGCGGTCGCCATCCCGTTGTAAATGGCCGGCACGCGCCGGTCAGCGACGTAGTAGGCCTCGGGTTGCGTGGTGCGGCACGCCAGACCGATGCCAGCGTACAGCAACACCGTAATCAGCAAAAACCCAAGACCCAACCACGCCTTAGGCACGCCGGCCCACTCCAGCGCCACCAGCAGCAACACCGAGACCAACAAGCCAAGCACAAAGCCTGCATACAGGCGATGCAGCCGCTGCGTCCAGGTACGCGCGCGCGGCGGCTTACTCATCCTCTGGCTCATGCATGCCGTGATGTTTGTCCACGCGTCGCATCAACCACGCATAAAGCCACACCAGCAGCCAAAATCCAAGCAACGCGCCCTGGGCGCTCCACCAAAACGCCAGCGGCCACTGGCCCACCCACTGTTGCAACGCGGGGGCCGCCAGCGGCAGGCCAAATGCCATCAGCAGCCACACCAGCAACAGCAGCAGCGTGAGGCCTCGCGTGGTGCGCCAGTGGCGTTCACGGCGTTCCAAACGGGTTAAGTCAGGGGCGTTCATTAAGACGCATCATGCCACGGGTACGACGCCGCTAGCCAGTGCCATGGACGTAGAGTAAAGTCACCATATGGTCGCCCCCGCCTCGACTTTGCCTCGCGTGCTCACCCCAGTGGCCGCTGACACATCGCTGCTGACGCAGCCCGTTGGCAGCCTGTTGCGCCGTCAGCCGGTGCATGCCAATGTGCAACAAACCGCGCAGCAAGTGGCCCAGCTGATGCAGGCCCAACACGTCACCTCGGTGCTGCTCATGGACGAGCAACGACTATGCGGCATCATCACCGACAGCGATCTGCGCAGCCGCTTGGTGGCACAAAATTTGTCGGCACAAACGCCCGTGGTGCAGCTGGCCACCATGGCCGTGCAAACCGTACCAGACGACGTGCCGCTGTTCAAAGCACTGATGGTCATGGCCAGGCACGACATCCACCACTTGCCGGTCATGCGTCGCGGTGAGGTGGTAGGGGTTCTCAACGCCACGTCCGTCGCGCAATGGTTAAGCACCACCCCAGTTTTTCTAGCCGGTAGCATCCACCGCCAGCCCAATGTGGCCGGTCTGATTGAGGCTACCCAAGCGGTGCCGCAGCTGCTGGCACGACTGGCGCAAAACCACGCCTCGGCGCACAGCATGGGGCACGTGATCACCAGCATCACCGACGCCGTCACGGTGCGCCTGCTGCAGTTGGCAGAGGCCCAATTGGGCCCGCCACCGGTGGACTATGTGTGGGTGGCGGCTGGTTCGCAAGCGCGCAGTGAGCAAACCGCACAAACCGACCAGGACAACTGCATGGTGTTGGCCGACACCTACCGCGCAGCGCAACACGGCGCGTACTTTAAAGCGCTGGCCACTCAGGTATGCGACGGTCTTCATGCTTGCGGCTATGTGTATTGCCCGGGCGAGATGATGGCCATGAACGACACCTGGCGCATGCCACTGAGCCAATGGCGTCAGTGCTTTTTGCACTGGATTGAACAGCCCGACCCCAAAGCCTTGATGCTAACAAGCGTGTTTTTTGACATGCGGGCCGTGTACGGCCCAACCGATTTGCTCGATGCGCTGCGCCAAGACGTGCTGCGCAGGGCGCGCGGCAACGGCATATTTTTGGCGCATATGGTGCGTAACGCACTCACCCACACCCCCCCTCTGGGCCTGTGGGGCCGCCTGCAGACGGCCCGCTCAGGCGAGCACCGCGGCACCATTGACCTAAAGCACCGCGGCCTGGTACCCATCATCGACTTGGCCCGGGTCTACGCGCTAGCCGGCCAAGTTGATGCCGTTAACACCCTGGAGCGACTCAGCCATGGCACCGAGGGCGGTGAGGTCAGCGTCGAGGGCGCGCGCGACTTGGTCGATACCTGGACTTTTTTGGCCGATGTGCGCATTCAGCACCAAAAGCGCCAAATTGAGCGAGGCGAGGCCCCTGACAATTTTTTGCGCCCCAACGAACTGTCCAACTTTGAGCGCCAACACCTCAAGCAAGCCTTTGCCACCATCGACACGCTGCAAGAGGCCTTGGGCCAACGCCATCAAGCCAGTCGCTTGTAGCGGCAGGTTAGTACCGCAGCCGAGCGTGCCACGTTTGGCGTGAAGCGTCCAAAGCCTGCGCCAACGTCACAATGCCTTTTTCGTGCAGCAACGGCATCAAACGCAGCCACACCTCAGCGGTTAGCAAGGCGTCGCCAAGCGCATGGTGCCGGTCAAACACCGGCAGGCCAAAACGCTGCGCGATGGCGTCAAGCCGATGCGAGCCCTGCTCGGGATGCACCACCGCCGATAACAGCAAGGTGTCGAGCACCGGTTGATCAAAGTGCAGGCCCGTCTCGGCCTGCGAGAGCTCGAGAAATCGCATGTCAAACGCGGCGTTATGCGCCACCAGCACCGTGCCCTCGGCAAAGCCATGAAACCCTGGCATCACCGCTGGCAGGGGCGGCTGCCCTGCCAGCATGGCTGGCGTCAGCCCGTGAACCGCCTGCGACGAGGCACTGATTCGCCCCTTGGGCGCGATCAATTGGTGCAGCGTCTCGGCCCGGCGCACACGTTGGTTGACCACTCGCACCGCACCAATTTCAATGATCTCATCCCCATCGCTAGGATTCAGCCCCGTGGTCTCAAGGTCAAACACGGTGTAAGTCAGGCGCGACAAGGGTACATCCAGCGACGCGTCGAAGCGCGGCGGTGTCTCAAACCAGTCGAAATCAAAAAACTCGGGACGCTCATCGTCCGCCGTCAGCGCGTCGCCACGCGCTGGCTCTTGACGCGCCCCATCGCCCGGGTTGGATAGGGGCAGATCAGCCTGGTAAATCAGCGCATCGCCAGCCCACCACTGCACCCGTACGGTGGCGTCGTGTATTTGCCAGCTCCACCGCCAAGTCGCAGGCTCACGCGGCTGACAAGCGTGGGCCTGCACCGTGGCCCAAGCTTGCTGCGCCCACAACAGTGGCGCCACGCTAAGGGTCCGGTCAGGGGCGGGGTCAACCGCCAGCGCCACGCCCGCGACCTGCTGCAGCCAAGGCTGCACCGTTGCCACCCATTCGGCTGCTGTGACTGGCCCAGCCATGCTGGCTTGGCCACGCGACAACGCCAGGGTCTGGTCAGGCCACGGCTCGAGGACCAGCACCATTTGGGCCTCATCAATGGCCTCACTCGCCTTGGCCAAGGTGGCACGCAGCATCACCGGTTGTCCAAGCCGCGTCGACTCCAACCAGGCCATGTGCACCCCCGTCTGGCCACGCTGTTGCGCCCGCTGCAAAAAACCTGTGGCTTGTGCCAAAAGCACAGGGTCAAGCAGGGCATGCACCGAGCGCCCGATGCCCAGCCACCGCTGCCCCGAGGCGCCGTTGGTGGGGGGCTGCAGCAACTGGCGTGCCGCCCGGTTGTAAAGCATGATCTCGCCACTGCCATGACACACCAGCACGCCTTGGGTCAACTCGGCCACCAGCGCGGCCAGCACGTGACGGTCTCGCCTCAGCGAGCTTGTGGCCTCGGCCACGTGCCGCTCCAAGTCCGCTGCTTTGGCTTGCGACTGGCGCAAAGCCTCACGAAGCGTTTGGCTGCGCCACTGGCTGCGCCGTTGCTGGGCCAGCTGCACCGCCCACACAAACAGGGGCAAGGTAAACAGCACCAACGCCAGGGCCATCAAACCACCGCCACGCGCCACCTCCTGCAGCTGCGCGCGTAAGGGCGGCGCCAACGTACCCCACCACAGCACCGCCACCGCCAGTGCCGCACCCCATGCCCCTGCCCACCACGCCAAGCTGAGCCAAAGTAAACCCTGCGGACTTTGGCCTACGGCGGTACGCACCACGCTAGTCCTTTGCCAGGGCCTGCCAGGTCGCCACCACGGTATCGGGATTGAGTGAAATCGAGGCGATGCCTCGGTCTTTCAACCACCGTGCAAAATCGGGGTGATCACTGGGGCCTTGCCCACAAATACCAATGTACTTGCCCTGGGCACGGCACGCGTCAATGGCGCGCTCAAGCAACGCCAGCACCGCTGGGTCGCGCTCGTCAAAGTCGTTGGCCAATAGCTCCAGCCCCGAGTCGCGGTCAAGTCCGAGCGTCAATTGCGTCAAGTCGTTGGAGCCGACGGAGAAACCATCAAAGTGCTGCAAAAACGCGTCGGCCAAGACCGCGTTGCTGGGCACCTCGCACATCATGATGAGGCGCAAACCGTTGTCACCGCGTTTGAGTCCGTTAGCCTCCAACAGCTGCACCACACGCTCGGCCTGCGCCAGGGTACGCACAAACGGCACCATTACCTCCACGTTGGTCAAACCCATGGTCTCACGCACGCGGCGCAGCGCTTCACACTCCATGGCAAAGGCTTGAGCAAAGTCTTTGCTCAGGTACCGCGCCGCGCCGCGAAAGCCCAGCATGGGATTTTCTTCCTCGGGCTCGTAGCGGCTGCCGCCAATCAATTTGCGATATTCGTTGCTCTTGAAATCCGAGAGACGAACAATCACTGGTTTGGGCCAAAAGGCCGCGGCGATGGTGGCCACGCCCTCGGTAATTTTGTCCACATAAAACGCACGTGGCGACACATGCCCCCGCGCCACCGACTCCACCGCCAACTTCAACTCAGCGTCCACGTTGGGGTAATCCAAAATCGCTTTGGGGTGTACGCCAATGTTGTTGTTGATAACAAATTCGAGGCGCGCCAAACCCACGCCGGCGTTGGGCATTTGGCAAAAATCAAAGGCCAACTGGGGGTTACCCACGTTCATCATGATTTTCACGTCGAGCTCGGGCATGGCCCCGCGCTGTACCTCAGAGACCTCCACTTCCAACAGCCCGTCGTACACGTGCCCGGTATCACCCTCGGCGCAACTCACCGTCACCAGCATGTCTTCGCGTAACGTCTCGGTCGCGTCGTGGCACCCAACCACCGCCGGAATCCCCAACTCACGCGCAATGATGGCCGCGTGACAGGTGCGCCCGCCGCGGTTGGTCACGATGGCACTGGCACGCTTCATCACCGGCTCCCAGTTGGGGTCGGTCATGTCTGTTACCAATACGTCGCCGGGTTGTACCCGGTTCATTTCCGCTGGGCTTTGCACCAAGCGTACCGGGCCGGTACCCACTTTCTGTCCAATCGCCCGCCCCGAAGCCAGTACCTCTCCTTTGCCTTTGAGGGCAAACCGCTGCTCGGCCACCGCCCCCGATTGGCTTTTCACCGTCTCGGGGCGGGCCTGAAGAATGTACATCTGGCCGTCTTCGCCGTCTTTGCCCCACTCGATGTCCATGGGGCGCCCGTAATGCGCCTCGATGCGCAGCGCCACCCGTGCCAGTTCGTGTACCTCTTGGTCGGTCAGGCTGTAGCGATTGCGTTGCGCCACCTCAACATCGCACACCTGCACCAATTTGCCGCTTTCTTGGCGCGCTTGCTCGCTGGCAAACACCATGGCTTGCAGCTTAGATCCCAGGCTGCGCCGCACAATGGCCTCGTGGCCTTGTTGCAGCATGGGCTTGTGGACGTAAAACTCGTCGGGGTTCACGGCGCCCTGCACCACCATCTCACCAAGCCCGTAACTCGAGGTAATAAAAACCACATCGCTAAAGCCCGACTCGGTATCTAGGGTAAACATCACCCCGGCCGCACCGGTGTCGCTGCGCACCATGCGCTGCACCCCGGCAGACAAGGCCACGGCGTCGTGGGCAAAGCCCTTGTGCACGCGATAGCTGATGGCACGGTCGTTAAACAGCGAGGCAAATACCTCTTTGATTTTCTCCAACGTTTCTTCTACGCCGCGCACATTGAGAAAAGTTTCTTGCTGCCCAGCAAACGAGGCGTCGGGTAAGTCTTCGGCGGTGGCCGACGAACGCACGGCAAAACTGGCATGGGCGCCACCGTCCAGCGTGGTAAAGGCCTGGCGGATGGCCTGCTCCAGGGCCTCGGGCAGGGGTTGTTCTTGTACCCACGCGCGAATGGTTGCGCCGGTTCGCGCCAGCGCCTGCACGTCGTCCACATCCAGCGCCGCCAACGCTTGACTGATGCGCTGATCCAAGCCCTGGTGAGCAAGGAACAGGCGATAGGCGTGGGCCGTGGTGGCAAAGCCCGTTGGCACACGCACGTCGCCCGGAAGTTGCGAAATCATCTCGCCCAGGCTGGCGTTTTTCCCGCCCACCCACTCCACGTCGGTGTTACGCAGCAACTCAAAAGGAACGACCAAATCGGTCGCTGCAAAGCGCTCAGGCATGAGAATCTCCGAAAAATACAAACAGGCGACCGACGCACCCCACCGTAACCGGTTGGCGACTGGTTAACATTCAGCCCAGGGCGACGCAGCAATCAAGCCCCAATTGTAAAAAACCCCAAAGGCCCCTCATCCATGCCCAATCGCTCTGTATTTTTTCTCTCCGACGGCACCGGCATCACGGCAGAGACGTTTGGCCATGCCATTTTGGCCCAGTTCGCGGTTACCCCACGCCAGGTCAGACTGCCGTTTGTGGACAGTCCAGCCAAAGCCCACCTGGCCGTGGCGCAAATCAATGAGGCGGCTGCGCGCGAGGGCAAACCCCCCATTGTGTTTAGCACCGTGGTTGACCAAGAAGTCATGTCCATCATCGCGGCCGACTGCCAAGGTTTACTCATGGACTTATTTGGCACCTTTGTTGCACCACTGGAGCACGCTTTTGACCTCAAAAGCAATCATCGCGTAGGCCGTTTTAGCCAAACCGCACAAACCCAGGCGTATCACAATCGAATCGAGGCAATCAACTTTGCCCTGGCGCACGACGACGGCCAAAGCGCCCGCGACCTCAGCAGCGCCGAGGTGATTCTGGTGGGGGTGAGTCGCAGCGGCAAAACCCCCACCACCCTTTACTTGGCCATGCAGTACGGCATCAAGGCCTCCAACTACCCACTGATCCCTGAAGACTTCGAGCGTCAATGCCTACCCCAAGACCTACTGCCCTACCGACACAAACTCTTTGGGCTGACCATCGACCCCAGCCGCCTGGCCGACATCCGCCATGAGCGCCGACCCAACTCGCGCTACGCCAGCCTCTCCAATTGCCAATATGAGGTCTCTCAAGCCGAAGCCATGATGCGCCGCGAAGGCATTGCGTGGTTGTCCTCGACCACCAAATCGATCGAAGAGATCGCCACCACCATCTTGCAGCAAGTGTTGCCGCAACACCTGAACTACTAACCGGCCCGCTTACTCCGCGCCGTTGCAGCGTGGGCGTGGCGCGCCAGTATAAAGTTCGCAAACAGCTTAAGCCAAATGGTGATGCCCCCCAAGGCATTCCATGCCTCATAAGGTGGCTGGTCGAGCACCACCCAAAGTACCGTCGCCACGGCCACGGTGCCACCGAGCAAATTCACCACCGCAGCAAATGGCGCCACCCGTGCCGGGTCAGGCGGCGGCTCACCGCGTTTGAGCGCCACGCGCGAAAAGTCGCGTTGAACCGCAATGCGCCATGCTTCGCGCAGCCACACCACACCCAAGACCACCAGGCCCACCAGCAAAATCCAATTCAGCACAACAAATACGTAGGCGTGCACGCAACCTCCAAAGAAAAAACCCACCGACGGAGAACCGACGGTGGGTATTGAGTTTACAGGGACATCACCAAAGTGCTGCCCCCGAAACGCATCAGTGACCGGTGGCCGCTCCTGCGCCCTTGGGCACACGAATCGACTCAACCAAGTCCTGAATGTGCTGCGGCGCCGGCGCGGTGGTTTTGGCCACCAAGAACGCCACCACAAAGTTCACGATCGCACCCAAGGTACCAATGGCGTTGGGCTCAATGCCAAACCAGCCGTTGTTTCCCCCCACCATGTGCACAAACTCGGTGCCCTTGATGAAGAAGATACCCTTGTGCGCAAACACGTAGAACAGCGTCACCGCCAAGCCAGCAATCATTCCCCAAACCGCACCGCGGGTGTTCATGGTTTTGGAGAAGATACCCAACATAATCGCCGGGAACAGCGAGGAGGCGGCAATACCAAAGGCCAGCGCCACGGTACCTGCGGCGAATCCTGGCGGATTCAGCCCCAAATAACCTGCCAAGAAGATGGCAACGGCCATGGCAATCTTGCCAGCCAACAACTCGCTCTTTTCGTCAATCTCAGGGTTAATCACCCCTTTGATCAAGTCATGCGAGATGGCTGAGGCAATCGCCATCAGCAAGCCAGCAGCGGTTGATAACGCCGCAGCCAAGCCACCAGCGGCCACCAGCGCAATCACCCAGTTGGGCAGCATGGCGATCTCTGGGTTGGCCAACACGATGATGTCGTTGTTGACGCTGAGCTCGTTGCCTTTCCAGCCAGCTGCATTGGCCTTGGCCAGCACCGCTTCGTTCTTGGTTTTGTCGTTGTAGTACTGAATGCGACCGTCACCATTCTTGTCGGTAAATTTCAGCAAGCCAGTGGCTTCCCAACGCTTCATCCAATCCGGACGCTCGCTAGCCAGGATGCTGCTCTCGGTGGCATACAAGTCACCGCCACCCTTGACCGCGGTGTTCACCGTGGCGTGCAGGTTCAACTTGGCCATGGCGCCCACCGCAGGGGCGGTGGTGTACAAAATGGCAATGAAGAACAACGCCCAGCCAGCCGAGCGGCGTGCATCAGCCACCTTGGGCACGGTAAAGAAGCGCACGATCACGTGGGGCAAGCCCGCCGTGCCAATCATCAACGACACCGTGTAGCTAAAGGTGTTGAGCATGCTCAAGCGAGGCGAGGTGGTGTACTGGCTAAAGCCCAGGTCCGTCACCACTTGGTCGAGTTTGGCCAGCAACGACACCCCCGAACCCGCGAAGTCTGAGCCCAAGCCCAATTGGGGCAGGGGGTTACCGGTGAGGTTCAACGAGATGAAGATGGCCGGAATGGTGTACGCCAAAATCAGCACACAGTACTGCGCAACCTGCGTGTAGGTGATGCCCTTCATGCCACCAAACACCGCGTAGGTAAACACAATGGCCATACCCACGTAAATGCCGGTGTCCTTGTCCACTTCAAGAAAGCGGGCAAAGGCAATACCCACACCAGTCATCTGCCCAATGATGTACGTCAGTGACGCAACCAACAAACAGACCACCGCCACGGTACGAGCCGTTGGGGAATAAAAGCGATCACCAATGAACTCAGGCACGGTGAACTTGCCAAACTTGCGCAAGTACGGGGCCAGTAGCATCGCCAGCAACACGTAGCCGCCGGTCCAGCCCATCAAAAACACGGTGCCACCGTATCCAAAGCCAGAGATCAGGCCGGCCATTGAGATAAATGACGCCGCGGACATCCAGTCAGCTGCCGTGGCGGCCCCGTTCATCACGGGGTTGACACCGCGCCCTGCCACGTAGAACTCGCCCGTGCTCCCGGCGCGCGCCCAAATTGCAATACCGATGTACAGCGCAAAGGAGGCGCCGACCACCAAGTAGGTAATGGTTTGTAGATCCATGGTTGCGCTCCTTAGTCTTCTTCGACGCCGAATTGGCGGTCGATTTCACCCATTTTTTTGGCGTACCAAAAAATGAGGATCACAAAGACGTAGATGGAACCTTGCTGAGCAAACCAAAAGCCCAGCGGGTAACCACCCAACATGATGTTGTTGAGCGCAGGCGCCAACAAGATACCGGCGAGGTAGGACACTATGAACCAAATCACGAGGACCTTGGTAAGTAGCGCCAACGTTGCCGACCAATAGCCTTGGCTGTCTTGCATACGGAGACTCCTTAAGCGTTGAGGCAAGAGTGAACCTGGTACCAAACTCGCGCACCCAAAGGCACGGCGATCCGTCCAGACCCTGCGCACTGTCGTGCGGTCGGCTTACAGTTAACTGAAAGCCACCCGTTTCTTGTTCGAACAACCAAGAAAAATAGGGTAAACCCCAATAAACATGACGACATGTAGGGGCTCTTGGGAACTTTCCTCGCATGTCCTACACTAAAACATACCTTGAACTTAAGGACTCGCGACATGATTGGTTCCAATCCATCCACCCCCATCGACACCACCGTCTCCGCCCGGGCGGTGCAGCGTAACCGCGTGCTGCGCAACACCTACTGGCTGTTGGCCATCAGCCTCTTGCCAACCGTCTTGGGCGCCTGGGTGGGCGTGAGCACGGGCATCACCGCGGCCATGGGTGGTGGGCTTAGCTTCATTCTGTTTTTGGCGGTTGCCTTTGGTTTTATCTTCGCTATTCAAAAAACCAAAAACAGCGCCGCTGGCGTGTGGGTGTTGCTGGCCTTCACCTTCTTCATGGGCCTGATGATGTCTCGCCTGATTGCCATGGTGCTGGGCTTTAGCAACGGTGCCGAATTGGTCATGACGGCCTTTGGCGGCACCGCTGGCGTGTTTTTTGTGATGGCCGGTGTGGCCACCACCACCAAGCGCGACCTAAGCGGCATGCAGCAATGGCTCATGGTGGGCCTGGTCGTGTTGTTGGTGGGTATGGTCATCAACATGTTCGTGGCAAGCTCCACGGGCATGCTCGTACTCAGCATGCTTGCCGTGGGCTTATTTAGCGCCTTTTTGTTGTTTGACCTCAAGCGCATTGTCGACGGCGGCGAAACCAACTACATCAGCGCAACTTTGGCGTTGTACCTCAATCTCATCAACATCTTCCAAAATCTGCTGATGCTGCTGAGCGTCTTTGGCGGCCAGCGCGACTAGCCAGCGGCCTGCGATGGGGCGGCGTCGGCTTGGCCGCCGCGACCGAACACCGCCATGCACTCGACGTGCGCGGTGTGCGGGAACATATTGATCACGCCTGCGGCCTCACACACCATGCCGGCACGGTGCACCAACAGGCCTGCATCCCGCGCCAGCGTGGCGGGGTTGCAGCTGACGTAAACGATGCGCTCGGGAGGCTGCCAATCGGGCTGCCCATCGGTCTGACCGGACGCCTCAGCGGCGTCAACCAGCGCCTTAATTAGGGCAAACGCACCCTCACGTGGCGGGTCTATCAGCCATTTGTGCGCGGTGCCCAACGCCACCAAATCGGCGGCTTGCAAGGTAAACAAATCTCTGGCCACAAATTCTGGCTTCGCCCGCAGGGTCGCCCCAGCCGCGGCGGCGTTGTGTTGCGCGCGCTGCACCAAAGCGGCCGAGCCCTCAAGCCCAATGACCCGAGCGCCGACTGTGGCCAAGGGTAAGGTGAAGTTACCTAAGCCACAAAACCAGTCAATGGCGGTTTCGTGTGGCTGCAATGCCAACCACGACAGGGCCCGCGGCACCAGCACGCGGTTGACAGCCGGATTGACTTGCGTGAAATCGGTGGGTCGAAACGGCATGCGTAGCCCGTAGGTCGGCAGCGTGTAGGCCAAACCGTCATCCGGGTCGGATTCCAACGGGGCCACGGTGGCCGGGCCACCGGGCTGTACCCACCACTGCACCCGATGACCTTGTTGTTGCTGCGCCGAAGCAAAGGCCTTCAATTCCGCCACGTCTTGCGCCTGCAAAGGCTCCAGGTGGCGCAATACCAAAGCGGTGGTGCGGTCGTCGGCGGCCAGTTCGATTTGCGGGCAAAGTGCCCGCGAGGGCATACGGTAAATGGCAGCCCGCAGCGCGGGCAGCATGGCACCCACGGCGGGTAGCAGCACCGGACACTGGGTGATGTCAGCAACGTAGCGGCTTTTGCGCTCATGAAATCCCACCAATACCGCGTCTTTTTTGGGCACGTAGCGCACCGATAGCCGAGCTCGATACCGATACCCCCAGGTGGGGCCGTGAATAGGGCGCAGGATCTGCCGTGGTTTAACCTTGGCCAGATGCCACAGCTGGTCCTCTAGGCCACGCTGCTTAACCGCCACTTGCGTATCGGCCTGCAGGTGCTGCATTTTGCAGCCACCACAGGCACCTGGGTGCAGCCCAAAGTGCGGGCATCCCGGCGTAACACGCGCCGTAGCCGGACGCTGCACCGCCACGACCGAAGCTTGCTCAAAGCGCGCTTTACGTCGGTGCACCACCACCTGCACATATTCGCCGGGTAAGGCGCCTTCTATAAAGACCACTTTGCCATCAGCCCGGGTGGCAACACCTTGCCCCTCCAAGTCAAGGCTGTCCACCCGCAACCACTCGGGGTCGGGCCCTGCTTGGGTGCGCGCCATGCTAGGGCGCGGGCAGGTATGCCAGTGGATCGACGGGCTTGCCCAGCCGCCGTATTTCAAAGTGCAGCTTGACCCGGTCGGCGTCGCTGCTCCCCATTTGGGCAATGGTTTGGCCTTGTTTGACCTCCTGGTCTTCTTTAACCAGCAGCACCTGGTTGTGCGCGTAAGCAGTTAACAAGGTGTCGTTGTGTTTAAGAATCACCAAGTTACCGTAACCGCGCAGTCCCGATCCAGCGTACACCACGCGACCATCGGCTGCGGCCGTCACCGGCGAGCCCGCTTCGCCGCCAATGCCGATGCCTTTGTTGGTTTTGCCGTCAAAGGTGGCGACCACCTCGCCCTTGGCTGGCCAAACAAAATTCACGCCATCGGCTCGGGCCGCTGCCCTGGCCTCCTCGCTTGGGCCAGGCGGCGGTTCGGGTTGCGCGTTTTGCACCGAAGACGCTGGCCTTGGCAGGGTGGGTGAAGGGTCGGACGTCGCTGCTGGGGCGGGGTCGCTCGTGGCGGCGCCGTCTTGACCTGCCACGGGCTTAAGGGGTTGGGCTTTGGCGGGGCCACTGGCGCCGTCCACCGGCTTAACCACCACACGCTGTGCAGCGGGTGCGGCCTGGGTTGCAGCCACCGGAGCGGCTGGCGGTGGCGTGACCCGCAATAAAGCCCCGGCCTCGAGTTGGTTGGGGTCGCTTAGCTGGTTCCAGCGCGCCACCTCGCGCCAATTCAGGCGAAACGAGTCGGCAATCCGCACCAGGGTGTCACCGGGTTGAATACGGTAGTAGCCCTCAGGCGCCGGCTCTAGGCTGCGCCGGGGCAAGTTACGGGTTTCAACCGGGGCCTGCGCGGCATCGTAGGTTGAGGCGCATCCGGCCAGCAACAGGGCGCACACACCAAGTAAGGTTAAGCGTTTCATAACACCCCAAATTTTAACGGGACGAAGCGCACTTCTTCCAAATCGGTGTGTTGCCACCCTTGACGGGTGCGCTTGACCAATCGCAGCACGTGTTTACCCTCGCTTGTCTCCACCGGGGCCACCAAGGTACCGCCTGTGGCCATTTGCTCAAGCCATGCCAGCGGCACCTCGCGCCCCGCCGCAGCGGCGACGATGGCGTCGTAGGGCGCGTAACTGGGGTAGCCTTGGGTGCCATCGGCCAACACCAAATGCAAGTTGCGCAGCGCCAACGGGCGCACCAAGGTGCGCGCTTTATCGTGCAGACCCTTGAGGCGCTCCACACTCACCACCGTGCCGCACAAACGCGCCAGCAAGGCGGCCTGATAGCCGCACCCGGTGCCAATTTCTAGCGCCTTGACGGGCGGTTGTGCATGGCCCTGCAGCAGCAACGAGAGCATGCGTGCCACCACGCTGGGTTTGGAGATGGTTTGACCCAAGCCAATCGGTAAACTGGTGTCTAGGTAGGCTTGGTTGGCCAATGCCGGGTCAACAAAAGCGTGGCGTGGCACCTCAGCCAACGCGGCCAGTACCGCGGGCTCCATCCCAGGCACACCGGCTAGCCGCTGAACCATGGCCTGGCGCACGGCGGCCGAATCAAGCCCCAAGCCTACCGGCACCGTCGGGGCCGTGTGCGTCTGCCGGGGGTGAGTGGCAGGAGAAGCCAGCGGCGCCGACGCAGTCCGCGCCGGAAAGCGTGAGGGAAGCCTTTCCCCGGCGCTCAACGAGGGCTCTCAGAGGACGGCAACAGAGCCCGCCAGTAGGGCAGGCGGTCGTGGTCGGTCAAATCCACCTGCAGCGGTGTGATCGAGACGTGACCCTGTGCCGTGGCATGAAAATCGGTCCCTGGTGTGGCGTCGCGGGCTTCACCCGCCGCGCCAATCCAATACATGGTTTCACCGCGTGGGTTGTCCTGCGTCATCACGCGTTGGGCAGCGTGACGCCGGCCCAAGCGCGTCCACTGCACAGCACCCAATTCGGCATGGGGCCGATTGGGCAGATTAACGTTGAGCAACCAAGGGGCGGCGCGCCCCTGGCCATGGGTCAGCGGCATCAGGCTGCACACCAACTCGGCGCAACGCTTGGCCGCTGCGTCCAGGTGTGCCCAGCCTTTGTCCACCAACGAAAAAGCTACCGCAGGCACCCCAAACAAGTAGCCCTCCATGGCCGCACCCACGGTGCCAGAGTAAATCGTGTCGTCGCCCATGTTGGCGCCGTTGTTGATACCTGAGACCACCAGGTCGGGCAATTCGTGTTCGGCCAACATACCCGTGAGCGCAATGTGCACGCAGTCAGCCGGGGTGCCGTTGACGTAAGTAAAACCATTGCTCGCTTGCTGCACATACAGCGGGGCGGTAAGGGTGAGTGAGTTGGACTTGGCGCTGTTGTTGTGTTCAGGGGCCACCACATGAACCGTTGCCACTTCTTGTAACGCCTGATGCAACGCCTCGAGGCCGGGCGCCCGAAAGCCATCGTCGTTGCTTAAGAGAATGCGCATAACGCGGGATTGTAGGTGCGTGCGGCTGACAGACAAGGTCGCGCCCGCGTTTTACCATGGGGTTTTGTTGTTTGATTTGAAAGAACGCCATGCACGCTTGGTTTTGCGATAACCCCACTGGCCCCGAGGCGCTGACCTGGCGCGAGGCGCCAACCCCCGAACCACAAGCCAACGAACTCAGGCTGCGCATTGCCGCGGCCAGCCTAAATTTTCCGGACCTGTTGATTGTGCGCAACCAATACCAGCACAAACCCGCTCTGCCTTTTGTGCCCGGCGCTGAGATGGCTGGCTGGGTAGAGGCCATCGGTGACAACGTCCATGGCTGGCAAGTGGGCCAAGCGGTTGCCTGTTTGCCGGGCGTGGGTGGATTTGGCACTCACGCCTGTGTGCCGGCCGACCTTTGCTTGCCGCTGCCCGAGGGCTTCCCCATGCCCGAGGCGGCGGCCCTGATCATGACGTACGCCACCACCCACCACGCCCTGGTGGACCGTGGCCAGTTGCGCGCGGGTGAAACGCTGTTGGTGCTTGGTGCGGCCGGAGGTGTCGGTTCTGCAGCGATTCAAGTCGGCAAAACACTGGGCGCGCGCGTGATTGCCGCCGCCGGCGGCCAGGCCAAATGCCAGCGCTGCACCGATTGGGGTGCCGACGCCACGATTGATTACAGCGTCCACACGCCCGAGGGCACTTGGCGCGAGGAAATTAAGCGCCTAACCCAAAGCCAGGGCGTTGACGTGGTGTACGACGCCATTGGCGGCGCGTGGGCCGAACCCACGTTTCGCAGCATGGCCTGGCGCGGACGGTATTTGGTGATCGGTTTTGCCGCGGGCGATATTCCCCGGCTACCCCTGAACCTACCCCTGCTCAAAGGCGCCAGCCTGGTGGGTGTGTTTTGGGGCGACTACGCACGCCGCGAACCGCAAGCCAACCACGACATGCTCCAGACCTTGGTGCAGTGGCATGGCGAGGGGAAAATTGCGCCAGTGGTGGGCACCACGCTACCCATGACCCAACTGAAAGAGGCCTACGAACGGATGCAGCAAAGGCAAGTGGTGGGTAAGTTGGTGCTGATCAACGACTGAGTGACCCAACCAAGCGAATGGGGTGACCGATGGGGCTCGAACCCACGACAACCAGAATCACAATCTGGGACTCTACCAACTGAGCTACGGCCACCGCAGATTTGATTATAGCCAGCCCAAGCCCGAGGGGCTTGGTGCCTGCAGTTAGCTGGCTAACACGCGTGCGTCGTAACGCTTACGCAGGGCCTCAAGCAACGCCTGCCACTCGGCCTGAGCCAGCCAGCGTTGCAACTGCGTTTTTTCTTGCGCTTGCTGCTCGGCTGCAACCGCTGGGCGCGGCTTAACTTGATCGATGCGTGCCAACCAATACCCTCGTGAACCGGCAGGCACCCCCACCCACGCCGGCAGCTCACGCGCATCGGCGCCCATCACGGCGCGCACTACCTCGGGCGGCAAGCCCACCGATTGGTCACGCGATACCGTCAGCGGCGCCCCCAGGCCCGCTGGTGCTTGGCCCTTGCGCGCGGCCTTCAGCGCCTCGGCGCCAGCTGCGGTGGCCATTTGCACGCCCTGCTGGGCCACCAGCTGCTGCTTAACTTGTTCACGCACCTCGGTCAACGGTCGGGTGGCCGGCGCTTGGTGGCGCGTCACCCGCGCCGAAACCAACACCCCTGGACTGACCTCTAGGGCCTCGGTGTTGAGCTTTTTTTGCATGGCCTCAGCGGCGAACAAGGCTTGAATCAATCGCGGTTGGTTCAGTGCCTCGGGTACCTTTTGCCGGGTCACGTTGGTGGCACGCTGCAGCACCAGCCCAAGCGATTTGACAACCGGCTCCAACGTATCGGGCTGCTCAAACGCCAGATTGGTCAGCCGCTCGGCTTGCTCGGCATACAGGCGTTGGGCTTGTTGCTGGCGAAACCTTGCCTCAATCTCAGCCTTGGCTTGTTCAAAGGTTTGGGTCTGCCCGCCGCGCACGGCCACCAGCTGCAAAATATGCAAACCAAAATCGGTACGCACCACGTCGGAGATGCCGTTAGGAGCCAGCGCAAACGCCGCTTCCTCAAACGGCTTGACCATGGCGCCACGCCCAAAAAACCCCAAATCGCCGCCCTGTGCAGCGCTGCCTGGGTCCTGGCTATTGGCCTTGGCGAGTTCGGCAAAGCGCTGCGGGTCGGCGCGAAGCTGCTTGAGCAAGTCATTGGCTTTGGCCTCGATTTGCTTGGCTTGGTCTGGCGGGGTGCTGGCGTCAAGCTTGAGCAGAATGTGGCGCACCTGACGTTCTTGAGGGGTACGGAAGCTGGCCAAGTTCTGCTGGTAATACGTGCGTAACGCCTCAGGGTCCAGCTTAACTTGACGCGCCAAGGCCTCACGCGAGAGCGTCACCCACGCCACGTCCAACGTCTCGGGCGTTTGGTAGGCCGCCACGTTGTTACGGTAACTTGCCTCAATGGCCGCGTCGTCCACCTTTACCTTGGCTTCGTAGTCCTTGGCTGGGTACCACCGGGCACTGACCACGCGGCGCTGAAAGTAGGCTTTCAACCAAGGCTGTACCAACCCGTCGGTCACCAGCGTCGAGGCCTGCACCAGTTGCGGCAGCTCTTGCGGGGCAAGTTGGGCGCGCATGGTCGCATCAAAGGTCTCTGGGGTAAAGCCTTGCGCACTTAACCAATCACGAAATCGGTCTTTGTCCAATTGCCCACTGGCGTCAAGCAAATTGGCCACGGCCTGCTCTTGGCGCAACAAACGCGCCAATCGGGCGTCGCCCAGCGTGATACGCAAATCCGCTGCAGCTTGCGCCAGCAGCGCCTCATCGAGCAACCGCTCAAGGGTCACGCGGCGTGCCGCTGGGGTATCGAGTTGCGCAAGGTCGAGGTTGGGCAGGCTCTGTCTGAGTCGGTCAATTTCGCGCTGGTGGGCTTGCTCCCATACCTCACGCGTGATGGTGCGGCCCTTGAGCTCGGCCACGGTTTCGGTGCGCTCGTTAAACGAGGTGTATCCGCTCACACCAAACAACACAAAGGCTGGGATCACCACCACCCCAAGCAACAGGGCCATGAGGCGGGTATTTTTTCGGATGGACTCAAACATGCGTGCAGACCTGAGAGAAAAAAAAAGGCGAACCAGGGTTCGCCTTGGGCTTGGTGGGTGCTGACGGGGTCGAACCGCCGACCTACGCCTTGTAAGGGCGCCGCTCTACCAACTGAGCTAAGCACCCCACCGATAACCGCGGATGTTACTTGCCGCCGTTAATCGCGTCCTTCAAGCCTTTGCCAGCGCGGAACTTAGGCACTTTGGCGGCTTTGATTTTGATCGTGGCGCCCGTTTGGGGATTGCGGCCGGTGCGTGCTGCGCGCTTGCCCACCGCAAAGGTACCGAAACCCACCAACGACACGGTACCGCCTTTTTTCAAGGTCTTGCGTACCCCATCAATCATCGCATCAAGTGCACGGGCTGCGGCCGCCTTGGACAGGTCGGCGTCTTTGGCCATGTATTCGATGAGTTCAGTTTTATTCACAGGAAAACTCCTTATTTAAATAACGGTTGGCCGCGATTCTAGCCAAAACGAAAAAACACCAAACCGGCCACGGGGCCGGCCCGGCGCAGAAACAACAAACAGGGGACGCATGACACCACGCAAGTGGCGGGTTGTCAACTCCCGGCAAACCCGGCTCACGACCACCATGCGCATCAGGCCAAGCGCTTGGCCAGTGCCGAGCGAACGGCCTCACCCACGGCCTGGGTGCTGCCGCTGCCCCCCATGTCTGGGGTGCGCGGGGCGCCGCTGTTGGGCTGCAACACATCTTCAATGGCCGCCAACATGGCGTCGTGGCCCTCACGGCAACCCAAAAAGTCAAGCATCATGGCGCCCGACCAAATTTGACCAATCGGGTTGGCCACGCCTTGGCCAGCAATGTCAGGGGCCGACCCGTGCACCGGCTCAAAAAGTGAGGGCCAGCGGCGCTCGGGGTTGAGGTTGGCGCTTGGGGCGATGCCAATGGTGCCCGTGCAGGCCGGGCCCAGGTCACTGAGAATGTCACCAAACAAATTGCTGGCCACCACCACGTCGAAATGGTCGGGACGTTGGACAAAGTGCGCGCACAGAATGTCGATGTGAAATTTGTCCAGCTGCACACCGGGGTAGGCGTGGGCCATGTTGGCCACGCGCTCGTCCCAGTACGGCATGGTGATGGCGATGCCGTTGGACTTGGTGGCGCTGGTGAGGTGTTTTTTGGGGCGCGACTGCGCCAGCTCAAAGGCAAAGCGCAGCACGCGGTCCACGCCGTGGCGAGACATCACCGTCTCTTGCATCACAATCTCGCGTTCGGTGCCCTCAAACATGCGCCCACCCACGGCCGAGTACTCGCCCTCGGTGTTCTCGCGCACGATCATCATGTCAATTTCGCCCGGTGCGCGCGGGCTGCCGTCGCGCCTTACCACCGGGGCCACCATGCCGGGCATAAGGCGCGCCGGGCGCAGGTTGATGTACTGGTCAAACTCGCGCCGAAACAAAAGCAGCGAGCTCCACAGCGACACAT
Organism: Burkholderiaceae bacterium; assembly: GCA_038125525.1. GTDB lineage: Bacteria > Pseudomonadota > Gammaproteobacteria > Burkholderiales > Burkholderiaceae_C > RS62. The sequence goes on from JAYPEA010000007.1 coordinate 40,440, forward strand.
GGTCGGGGATTTTGGCCGGCCACCCCACCGCGCCAAAAAAGATGGCATCGTATCCCGCAAGCAGGTCTTTCCAGCCCTCGGGCAGCATGCGGCCGTGCTCGGCGTAGTAGTCGTAACAGGCAAAATCAAAGTGGTCGCACTGCAAGGCCACGCCGCAGCCAGCGGCGGCTTGCTCTACGGCCTTAACGCCCTCGGGCATCACTTCTTTGCCTATGCCGTCACCAGCAATCACCGCCACGCGATGGGTTGTGCTCATTCGATTCTTCCTTGCTTGTTAACACGAGCCAGTTGCGGCCACGCGCGCGCCAAATAAAACACCATGGAGACCACGGTTAGTGCCGCAGAAAATTCAATTAACCAAGTACCCCAGCGCACGGTGTCTATCCAACCCAGCCATTGGGCGTGGTAAAGCAAAAACGGAATCGCCACCATTTGCGCTGCGGTTTTGAGTTTACCGATACCGTGCACGGCCACGCCGCCGGCGCCAATGGTGGCCATCCACTCGCGCAACGCCGAAATGGCGATCTCGCGGCCCACAATAATTAATGCAACCACCACGTGCACACGCTCCAAGTCAAGCAATATCAGCATGCTGGCACACACCAAAAACTTGTCCGCCACCGGGTCAAAAAACGCACCAAACGCCGATGTTTGCTTTAGGCGTCGGGCCAAATAACCATCGGCCCAGTCGGTCAGCGCAATCACCACAAACAATGCCGTGGCCCACAGGTTTTGCTCGGCTGGTTGCAGGGCCGGCATGTAAAACACCGCCACCACCAAAGGGATGGCCAGCACGCGGGCCCACGTGAGTAAGGTTGGCACGGTCCAGTACATGCTCGGCATTATGCGTGAGGGCTGGCCTAGCGCAGCGCCTGGTAAATCGTTTTGGCTAGCGCCAAAGACACGCCGGGTACGGTGGCCAAATCTTGTACGCTGGCCGCGGCCACGCCGCGCACACCGCCAAACCGCTGCAGCAGCGCCGCACGCCGGCGCGGGCCAATGCCCTCGATGTCCTCAAGCCGACTGCCGCCGGTGCGGCTGCGAGCGCGCCGCGCGCGCATGCCGGTGATGGCAAATCGATGCGCCTCATCGCGCACCGCCGCCACCAACATCAGCGCGGCCGAATCGGCCGGCAACGTAATTTTGGCCCGACCGTCGGCAAAGACCAACTCCTCCAGACCCACTTTTCGGCCCTCGCCTTTTTCTACACCCACCAAACGCGCCACGTCCAAGCCCAGTGCCTCAAACACCTCGCGCGCCGCACCAATTTGGCCTTTGCCGCCGTCTATCAACACCAGGTCAGGCAAACTGCCCTGGCCTTCCTGGGCGGCTTGAGCCAAACTGGCATAACGCCGCTGCAGCACTTGGCGCATCGCCGCGTAGTCGTCTCCGGGGGTAATGCCCTCAATGTTGTAACGGCGGTACTGCCCCGGCTGCATGGCGTGGTCGGTGTAAACCACGCACGAGGCTTGCGTGGCCTCGCCTGCGGTGTGCGAGATGTCAAAGCACTCCATGCGCAAGCCAGCCAAGTCGTCACAGGGCAGGTCCAGGGCGTCTACCAGGGCGCGGGTGCGCGCGCGCTGCGAGCCCTCCTCGTCGAGCAAGCGCGCCAGTTGCAAATCAGCGTTTTGCTGGGCCATCTCCAGCCACTGCCGGCGCACACCGCGCGGCTGATGCACCCACTGTGCGCGTCGGCCATGGTGCTCGGCCAAAGCCTCTTGCAACGCCGCGGCTGGCGCGTGTGGGCACACCACCACGGCGGGCAGAGGCAACTGCGTATAGTGTTGCAACAAAAACGCCTCTACCACCGCCACGTCCGTTACGTGGATCTCATCCGTGTCCTCGCAAGGGCTTTGGGCGGTTGAAGCCGACTCCGGGCCAAACGCCTCGTGCAGGCTGGGAAAAAACGCGCGGTCGCCCAAATGCCTGCCGCCGCGCACCATCGCCAAATTCACACAGGCCTTGCCTCCAAGACGCTTGACGGCGATGACATCGACTTCGGCGTCGCCAGCGTTGTCCACGCTTTGCTGATGCAGCACCCGCGACAAAGCCTGGATCTGATTGCGCACCTGCGCCGCGCGCTCGTAAGCCAGGGCTTCGGCGTGCGCCATCATGGTGCCTTGCAAGCGCGCGAGCAAGGTGTCGGTTTGTCCTTGCAAAAATGCCTGCGCCAAGGCCACATCCGCGGCGTATGCCTGCGCGTCAATGCGGCCCACGCAGGGCGCCGAGCAACGCTTGATTTGATGCAACAAACACGGGCGGGTGCGGTGCCGGTACACCGTGTCTTCGCAGGTGCGCAGCTGAAAGACTTTTTGTAACAAGCCAATGGTCTCTTTAACTGCCCACGCACTGGGGTACGGCCCAAAGTAGTCGTGCCGCTTGTCGACTTCGCCGCGGTAGTAAGCCAGGCGCGGCGCCTCCCCGCGCGTGATTTTGAGGTACGGGTAGCTCTTGTCGTCGCGAAACAAAATGTTGTAGCGTGGCGACTGTGTTTTGATGAGATTGTTTTCTAACAGCAGCGCCTCGGCCTCAGAGCGCACCACCGTGGTCTGCATGCTCGCCACCTGCGCAACCATGTGCGCCACGCGTGTGCCGCTGGGGCGACCTGCCTGAAAATAACTCGCCACGCGTTTGCGCAGGTTCTTGGCCTTGCCCACATACAGCAGGCGCTGCGCAGCGTCGTAATAGCGGTACACGCCGGGCAGCGGCGGCAACTTCGCCGCCTCAGCGGCCAGCGCCGCACGGGTTTGAGCCGCTGAGTCAGCGGGGGGAGAAGGTTGCGACGCTGCCATGCACCTATTGTGGCGCAGCCTCCCCCAAGATGCAGCACAATGCCCAGCGTGGTGCCCGCTTCTGCCCCCCTCCCTACGCTGCGCTGGGACGTGTTTTGCCGCGTGGTTGACAACCTAGGCGACGTGGGCGTGTGCTGGCGCCTGGCGCAGGCGCTGGCCAGCGCCAAGCAACAGGTCAACCTGTGGTGCGACGACACGACCACCCTGCAATGGATGGCCCCCGCCGGCCACCCGCGCGTCACGGTACGGAGCTGGCCGTGCACAACCGAGGCGGCACGAGCCGAACTGGGCGATGTGGTGATTGAGGCGTTTGGCTGTTCACTGGGGCCGACCATTGAAGCCGCCATGCCCCGCTCGGCTGGCCACGCGCCAAGGTTGTGGGTCAACTTGGAATACCTCACCGCCGAAGCCTTTGCCGCACGCAACCACACCCTACCCTCGCCGGTATGCTCTGGGCCAGCCAAGGGCTTGGTTAAAACCTTTTTTTATCCCGGCTTCACGCCAGAGACCGGCGGCGTGCTGCATCACCCCAGCCCGCCGCCCACCCACGAGCCGCCACCGCCAGCTCAGCCGTACGCGTTGCTGTTTTGTTACGAACCCCACGCACTGGCGCCTTGGCTCGATTGGGCGCACCAACACCGGCTCACCGTATTCGCCGCAGGCGCGCGTACCCAAGCGGCCTGTGCCGCCACTGGTCACACCCACTGGCATGCCCTGCCGCAGCTGTCGCAGGCCGGCTTTGACCAATGGCTACGCGCCAGCCGCATCAACTGGGTGCGTGGGGAAGATTCGCTGGTGGGCGCTTTGTTCGCTGGGCATCCCATGTTGTGGCAAGCCTATCCGCAGCATGACCACGCGCACCACGCCAAGGTCAACGCCTTGCTCGATTGGTTGCAAGCGCCGCCAAGCCTACGTCACGCTTGGCATGTCGCCAACCACATGGCGACGGCGCAGGCCCACTGGCTGCCCACCCCGGGCGATGCCACCTGGGCCGCTTGGCAAGCCTGTCTGGCTGCGGCCAGCGCGCGTTTGCAGCGGCACCCCCCACTGCATCAGCAGCTGTTGGCATGGGCGGCAAGCCGTTTGGCCTAGGCGCCTGCCAAGGCCTTAAAATACGAGGTTTGGCAACTTTTGAATCGCGGCGCCAGCCGTGCCACCCTCCATGAAAATCGCTCAAGAAATTCGCGCCGGTAACGTCATCATGCAAGGCAAAGACCCCATGGTGGTGTTGCGCACCGAGTACAGCCGCGGGGGTCGCAACGCGGCAACCGTTCGCATGAAGCTCAAGAGCTTGCTCAACAACTTCGGCACCGAGGTGGTGTTCAAAGCCGACGACAAAATGGACCAAATCGTCCTAGACAAAAAGCCCTGCTCTTACAGCTACTTTGCCGACCCCATGTATGTGTGGATGGACACCGAGTACAACCAGTACGAGGTCGAGTCGGACAACATGGGCGACGCCCTAAATTACCTAGAAGACGGGATGGAGGCTGAGGTCGTGTTTTACGACGGCAAGGCCATCTCAGTGGAACTGCCCACCAGCGTGGAGCGCGTAATTGAATGGACCGAGCCCGCCGTGAAAGGCGACACCTCGGGCAAGGTGCTCAAGCCAGCCAAGTTGGCCACTGGGTTTGAGGTCTCGGTGCCAATTTTTGTGGCGCAAGGCGACAAAATCGAAATCGACACGCGCACGGGCGAATACCGCCGCCGCGTCTAAGCCCCCGGCTGCATGGACGGCGCCATCCAGCCTGGGCAAGCGGGCTTGCTTGATGCTTGGGCATCGCTTAGCGGCCAAGCAGCAGCCGATGTGGCGCTGGCCCCAGACGCACAGCGTTTGGCCTTTGCCGACCCCGAGTTTTTGCTGCGCCGCGAAACGCGTGGGCTGCGCTTTCAGCTTGAGTTACTCAAGCCGGAGTTAGCCTTGCAGGCCGCCGGCATCGACCATACCGTGGTGATATTTGGCAGCGCACGTTGCTGCAGCTCCGAGCAAGCGGCCGCCGAATTGGCACAAGCCAAGCAACAGGGCAACCCACAGGCCGTGGCCCACGCCGAGCAACGCCTTCGCATGTCGGCCTACTACGAAGCCGCGCGCGCGCTGGGGCATGACATCACGGAAAAAAGCTTGGCGCAACCCACCTCGGCCAACCGCCGCGTGGTGTGCACTGGCGGGGGCCCGGGCATCATGGAGGCGGCCAACCGCGGCGCGCACGAGGCCGGCGGCCCCAGCATTGGGCTCAACATCGCCTTGCCCCACGAGCAACACCCCAACCCCTACATCACGCCGGCGCTAAGTTTTCAGTTTCATTACTTTGCGCTGCGCAAAATGCACTTCGTGATGCGCGCCCAAGCGTTGGTGGCTTTTCCAGGTGGCTTTGGCACGCTGGACGAGTTGTTTGAAATGCTCACCCTGGTGCAATGCCGCAAGGCCGCTCCGGTCCCCATCTATCTGTACGGATCAACCTATTGGAAGCGCCTGCTGGACTTTGACTTCATGGTCGAGCAGGGCACCATCAGCGCACAAGACAAAAATTGGTTTTGCTACACCGACTCGGTGCCCGACGTGATTAATCAGCTGTTTGCTACCCCGAGTAAGGGAACAAGCGAAAGCACAGAATCGCCACCAGCGTAGGGCCCGCCGCCCCGGCCAGCAAGCCCAACGGGCTGATTGCTCCATCGTCAAAGGTTGACTTAAGAATGGACGCACCCGCTGGGTTGGGCGCGTTGGCAATGAGCGTTAAGCCGCCACCCGTGACCGCCCCAGTCACGAGCGCGTACTTGAATTCATCCGACAAGCCCTCAACCAGCGATCCCAAATAGGTCAGCGCCGCGTTGTCGGTAATGGCTGTGAGAAGGGTGGCGCCGAAGTACACCTGCGTGTCGTCCATGGCCAGCAAGGTTGGCTGCAGCCACCATTGCTGCATACCGCCTAGTACCACCAACCCGCCCAAGAAAAATCCAACCAACAAGCCCTCGCGCAAAATCAGTCGGTCTTGGTAGGCGGGGTACGCCGTGGCAACGCCCATGAACAACAACAAAATTGCCATGAACGCGGCCGGGTGGTGCGCAAAGACCACCACGCCCAACAAAAACAACAGGTGCAACACCACCAGCCACATCGGCACGCCGGTGTACGGCGATTTGTTCTCGGTGGGCAGCGTGGCCAACTCACGCCGAAAGATGACGGTGAGCAAAACGGCGTTGATTACCACCGCCACCGCAGCCTTCCAACCGATTTGGGTCAACATGTAATTGATGTCAAAGCCCCATTTGGCCGCCACCATCAACACTGGGGGCGCGGCAAAGGGCGTAAGCGTGCCGCCGATGGAGACGTTGACGAACAGCACGCCCAAGGTGGCGTACTTCAGGCGCTTAGAAACCTTGGCAAACACCGTGTCCTTCATCAACAGCGCGGCCAACGTCATGGCCGCCGGCTCGGTGATGAACGAACCAAGCAGGGGCACCACGATCAGACACGTGAGAAAAAAGCCCAAATTGCGCGGCAGGGGCGTTGCCTTGACCACCGCTTGCACCACTTGCGAGGCGGTCTGCAAAATCGGGCGACTGCCAGCCACCACCATGATGGCAAACACAAACATCGGTTCGGTAAAGTTACGCCCATCCAGATAAGTCACGGCGTTGTCTTTGCCCACCATGAAACCCATGATGACGACCAAAATCATGGCCCACACGCCAAACACAATTTCGACTTCGGCCAACAGATGCCACACCCCAGCGTGTGCCGGCCGGGTGTGGGACAAACGCTCAAAGTACTTGGTAGAAAAGGTGTGGATCAGCGCCAGTGCAAACAGCACCGCAGCCACCACCTGGATTGCCGTTGGGTTCATTGAAGCCATGCCTCCGGTTGGTCACTCATAATCGCAGCGTGCCGTGCAAAACATAGCTGGCTTTCGCTGTGCATGAGAGACCCCGATTGTAGCCAGCGCCAGCCCTACCTCACGCAACCCAAGGTTATCACGGCAACGTTTGGCCCGAATCGGCGGCATCGGCTTCGTCCTGTGGCTGAGCCAACCAAGGCGCGGGTGCGTCGGTGGGCGCGGCCTCTACCTCACGCAGAGCGCGCCCCATGGCACGGCTACGCACTTGGGCTTGGTCCAATCCGTTGAGGACGGTTTGGGTTTGGCTTTTGAGTTTTTCGAGTACGCCACCAAACTTGCCAAACTCGGTTTTAACCGCGCCCAGTACTTGCCACACCTCGCTTGAGCGCTGCTCCAAAGCCAGGGTGCGAAAACCCATGTGCAAGGCATTGAGCAAGGCCATCAGGGTGGTGGGGCCAGTAAGCGTGACCCGATAGTCACGCTGCACCGACTCAAACAACCCAGGCCGGCGCAGCACCTCGGCGTAAAGCCCTTCTGAGGGCAAAAACATCAGCGCAAAGTCGGTGGTGTGCGGTGGCTGCAGGTACTTGTCGGCAATTGACTTAGCCTCGGTCCGTATGCGCTGCTCAAGTGCCCTTGCTGCGGCTTCGGCGCCCACTAAGTCGGCCTTGCCTTGAGCCTGCAGCAACCGTTGGTAGTCCTCGGTTGGAAACTTGGCGTCAATCGGCAACCACACTGGCGCCGCTTGCTCGCCTTTGCCGGGCAGTCGCACCGCAAAGTCCACCACCTGCTTGCTGCCTGGGCGGGTGGCTTGCTGCGCCACATATTGCTGCGGCGTAAGCGCCTGCTCAAGTAACGCGCCGAGTTGTGCCTCACCAAACATGCCGCGAGTTTTTACATTGGCCAGCAAGTCTTTAAGATCACCTACACCCGTGGCAAGGTGCTGCATTTCGCCCAGGCCCTTGTGCACTTGCTCTAAGCGCTGCGCCACGTGGGCAAAGCTCTCAGACAAACGGGTTTGTAGCGTTTGCTGCAGTTTTTCGTCCACCGTGGCGCGCATTTCCTCAAGCTTGGTGGCGTTGTTTTGCTGCAATTGTTGCAGTTGCGACTCCAGCGTGGCGCGCACCTCGCTTAAGCGCTGCGCGTTACCCTCAGACAGGGCCTGCAGTTGCTGCGTCAGTGTGTCGGCCAGCGTGCCTCGCAGCATCACCAGCTGTTGTGCAAATCCGTCGAGTTGGGCATTTTGGGTTCGCAAGTTGTCGTGACTTTGCTGCAGCAGCGCGCTTTGAAACCCCGCTAAGCCTTGTTGCTGCTCCTGGCGCTGCAGTCGGCTTTGCTCGGCCAGCTCGTGGCGCAACTGGGTCTCCAGACGCTCGAGACGTTGGCTCTGTGCCTGCAAGGCGGCTTGCCAAGCCTGCGCTTGAGCACCCTGCCCACCTTGCGTGCGACGCCACATCCACCACAGCACGGCCAACAGCAACGGCCACGGCAGCCACCACCACGCGCTGCCCATCACCTCACCTAGTCCATCCATCGGGTAAAGGCCGTGGGCGACTCGCGCACGGTGCGGTAGTCGTTAACCGGCTGCTGCGGGTCGGCATAGCCCAAGGCCATGCCACACACCAGCATGTCGTTGGCGTCGGCCCCAATGTGCGGCAAGATGATGGACGCAAACTGGTTCCACGCCGCCTGCGGACAGGTGTGCAACCCATGGGCACGGGCCGCCAGCATCAGGTTTTGTAAAAACATACCGTAGTCCAGAATCGAGCCGCGCCCCAACACCCGGTCGATGGTGAACATCAGGCCAACCGGGGCATCAAAAAACCGGTAGTTACGCTGATGCTGCTGGTGCATTTTGTCTTTTTCCCCCTTGCCTATGCCCAGCGCAGCGTAGAGCGTCCAGCCGTTTTCGCGGCGTCGATCAATGTACGGACTGATCCACTCGGTGGGGTAGTAGCCGAGTTCGTCGCGGTAGGTCTGCGCCAAACTGGGGTCGGCGCGCAGCGCATCGTGTGCCGCGCACACCTTGTCCACCAATTGCTGACGTGCCTGGCCTTGCAACACGTGCACTTTCCATGGCTGGGTGTTGGTGCCCGAGGGCGCCCAGGCCGCCAACTCCAGCACCGCCTCCAGCGTGCGGCGCGGCACCGGGGTGGGCAAGAAAGCCCGCATCGAATGGCGGGTGCGAATCGCCGCCTCGGTGGTCAGGGCCGGTTGCGTGGTGTCTAAGGGGCTAGAGGGGGACATGCATGAGACTCCAAAAGTTGCCGCAGCGCGTTGGGTAAAGGGGTTGGACGTCGCGTCTGGCGCTCGACGTACACGTGCGTAAAGCTGCCGCAGGCCGCCGCGTGCGTGGCGTCTTGGGCGAATAACCCCACCTCGTAGCGTACGCTGCTGCGCCCCACGTGCGCCACCCGAATACCGGCCAGCACCGGTTGCGGGAAGGCCAGCGGCGCAAAGTAGTGACACTCGGTGTGCACCACCAAGCCAATTACCGCACCACCGTGAA
>JAYPEA010000008.1:0-34024 GCA_038125525.1 Burkholderiaceae bacterium
TTCGTGTGCGCTACGGCAACGTGCTGCTGCCGCGTGGGCTTAGGCGTGGTGCCAGTGTCGAACTCGCGCCGCGCGACGTGCGGGCGCTGGCGCAGTTGGCACAAGCGGCACACGACAGCATGGGGGCGTTAAACGGTCGCGACGAGACCGCCGCCACCCCGGTAGCCACGGCGCGCAACTTGGGCGCGGACGCGGTGCGACAGCGCCAAAAGGCCCAGCGGCGCAGCCGTCAGTTGCGTTAGTCGCCCTCAGCTACCCGCCCGGCGGGAGGCTACAATTTCGGGTTTTGTACGCTTTACCAAAAAGGAACCATCATGGCGATTGAACGCACCTTGTCCATCATCAAGCCCGATGCCGTGGCCAAGAACGTAATCGGCAGCATTTACGCCCGCTTTGAGCAGGCTGGGCTCAAAATCATCGCCGCGCGCATGATGCACTTGTCTCGTCAAGACGCCGAGACCTTCTACGGTGTGCACCGTGAGCGCCCGTTTTTTAAAGACTTGGTGGCGTTCATGATCTCTGGCCCAGTGATGGTGCAGGTGCTCGAGGGTGAGGGCGCCGTTGCCAAAAACCGTGACCTGATGGGTGCCACTGACCCCAAAAAAGCCGATGCGGGCACCATTCGTGCCGACTTTGCCGACAGCATTGACGCCAACGCCGTACATGGCTCGGACGGCGCCGATACGGCGGCGGTTGAAGTGGCTTTCTTTTTCCCTGGCATGCAAGTGCACAGCCGCTAAGGCGCATGCAAACCAACCTGTTGGGCCTGGATCTTGACGGGTTGGGGCATTGGCTTGCGCTTAAGGGTGAAAAGCCCTTTCGCGCCAAGCAACTCGCGCCGTGGCTGCACCAGCGCGGCGTAACCGATTTTGACGCCATGACCGATATGGCCAAGAGCCTGCGGGCCTTGTTGGCGCAACACGCTTGCGTGCAGGGGCTGCCGGTGCGCTCGCGGCAAGACAGCGCCGACGGTACCATCAAGTGGTTGTTTGACGTGGGCAATGGCGACGCCGTAGAGGCTGTGTTCATTCCTGAAGACGATCGTGCCACGCTGTGCATTTCGTCGCAGGCGGGTTGCGCCGTGGGCTGTCGTTTTTGTAGCACGGGCCACCAGGGGTTCAGCCGCAATCTGAGCACTGCCGAAATCGTTGCCCAGTTATGGTATGCCGAACATCAGCTGCGGCGCGAACGCGGGGTAAGCGAGCGCATCATCAGCAACGTGGTGTTCATGGGCATGGGCGAGCCCTTGCAAAATTACGACGCGGTGTTGCCTGCGCTGCGCTTGATGTTGAGCGACCACGGCTACGGCTTATCGCGGCGCCGTGTTACCGTCTCAACGTCAGGCGTGGTGCCTTACATGCAGCGCTTGGCCAGCGACTGCCCGGTGGCGTTGGCGGTGTCGTTGCACGCGCCCGACGATGCGCTGCGTGACGCGCTGGTGCCACTGAACCGAAAGTACCCGTTGGCCGATTTGATGGAGGCCTGTCGGCAATACGTTAAGCACGCGCCGCGTGACTTCATTACTTTTGAGTACTGCATGCTGGACCAAGTCAATGACACGCCTGAGCATGCGCACGCCTTGGTGCAGTTGATGCAACGTGGGGCCGGCCGTGGACTGTATGCCAAGTTCAACCTGATTCCGTTTAACCCGTTTGCCGATTCGGGGTTGCGCGCCTCGTCGCGCGAGGCGGTGCTGGCGTTTGCCCGGGTGTTAACCGCCGCTGGGCTGGTGACTACCGTGCGCAAAACCCGCGGTGACGACATCGACGCGGCGTGCGGCCAGCTGGCCGGCGAGGTCAACGACCGTACCCGCATCACGCAACGCTTGGCCCGGCGCGACGGGACCCAGCGCCCTTCAAAGTAAGTCCAAGCCGTGCGATACTTCTGGCTATGAGCGAGGACATCGACGCAACTTCGACCCCGGAGAACACCGAAACGGAGGCGACCGAGGCGGCCCCATGGCAAAGGCTCAAGGCGGCGCGCGAGGCCGCTGGCGTCCCGGTGGAGGAGGTGGCGGGGTGGCTCAAGCTGCCGGCTCGTCGGTTGGTGGCGCTTGAGGCAGGTGATTGGTCGGCGTTTCCCAGCCCCGCCTACGTGCGACCCATGGTCGCCAGCGTGTGCCGTCACCTCAAACTTGACCCACACGACTACTTGCACGATTGGCCGGTTTCTCCTGGCCAGACGCAAGAAACGGCCAACGCTGCCTTGCCCGGTCAACGGGTCCAGGGCCCCGCGCCCGGCGGACCGGGTGCATCACGCGCCTATCGTGTGTTTTTGTTGTTATGTTTGGTGTTAATCATCGCCGCAGTGGCGTGGTTGCTATTCACCGATCGGCCGGCGGCCAATCAGGCGGCGCTGCCCCAAGTGCAGGGCGTGCCGCCTCAAACCGGGCCGTTGGCCAGCGAGGCGGCGCCTGTACCCTCCCCAGTGGCTGAAGTGGCCAGCGAAACGTCCGCAGTGGCCGGCCAAACCCCCGCAGTGGCCCCAGCGCTGACCGAGGCCTCAGCCGAGAGTGGCCCGGCCATGGTGCACGTGCGCGCCACCCAGGAAAGTTGGGTGGAGATGTGGGACGAGGGAGGCACCATGCGCTTGGGGCGCTTGTTACAACCCGGTGACGAACTGCGTTACAACGCCAGGCCCCCGTTTGAGGTGGTGTTGGGCAATGCCGCCGGGGTGACGGTGGATTTGTTTGACAAACCTTTTGATTTTTCCTCGAAAACACGGGCCAATGTGGCACGGTTTCGCGTGAGCCAGCCATGACCCATGGGTTTGCGCAGCCCGTGACCATGGCTGCCCCTGCAGTTCGTCAAAGCCTTCAGGGTGTGGTGCGCTGGGGCGAACATGCGGTGACGGTGGGGGGTGGTGCCCCGGTTCGGGTTCAGTCCATGACCAACACCGATACCGCCGACCCCATCGGCACGGCAATTCAGGTCAAAGCATTGGCACAGGCCGGCTCGGAGCTGGTGCGCATCACCGTGAACAACGAGGACGCTGCGCGCGCTGTGCCGGTGGTGCGTGAGCAGTTGGACCGCATGGGCGTGTCGGTTCCTTTGATTGGCGATTTTCACTACAACGGCCACCGGTTGTTGGCCGATTTTCCGGCCTGCGCCCAGGCGTTGTCCAAGTACCGCATCAACCCTGGCAATGTGGGTCGTGGTGACAAACACGACGCCCAATTTGCCCAGATGATTGAAGCAGCCCTGCGCTACGACAAACCGGTGCGAATTGGCGTGAACTGGGGCAGCCTAGACCAGGAACTTTTGGCTCGACTCATGGACGACAACGCCCAGCGCAGCCAGCCGTGGGATGCCTCGCAGGTCATGGTGCAGGCCTTGGTCACATCTGCACTTGATTCGGCGCAAGCCGCTGTGGCGCTGGGCATGGCACCCGAGCAGGTGATGCTTTCGTGCAAGGTAAGCGGCGTGCAAGACCTGATTACGGTGTACCGCGAGTTGGCCGCGCGCACGCGGCACCCTTTGCATTTGGGGCTAACCGAAGCGGGCATGGGCACCAAGGGCACGGTGGCGTCGGCTGCAGCGCTTTCGGTGCTGTTGCAAGAGGGCATTGGCGACACCATTCGGGTCTCGCTCACACCGCAGCCCAACGAGGCGCGAACCCAGGAGGTGGTGGTGGCCTCTGAGATTTTGCAAGCGCTTGGCTTGCGCCGCTTTGTGCCGAGCGTAACTGCGTGCCCTGGTTGTGGGCGCACCACCAGCACGGTGTTTCAAGAACTGGCCAAGCAAATTGACGACTACCTGCGCGCGGCCATGCCGCGCTGGCGTCAGGTGTATCCCGGGGTGGAAGGGTTGCGTGTAGCCGTGATGGGTTGCATTGTGAATGGGCCTGGCGAGAGCAAGCACGCCGACATTGGCATCAGCCTGCCTGGCACCGGAGAGGCCCCCGCTGCGCCCGTTTACATCGATGGCATCAAAGCCCAAACCCTGCGGGGCGACGGTATTGCGCAAGCATTTCAAAACCTGGTTGAAGCTTACGTGCAACAACGGTACGGCCGTGTCGACGAGCGCGCTGAGGCCTAAACCTTTTTCCTATTTTCATGAGCGACAAACTTTCCGCCGTCAAAGGCATGAACGATGTGTTGCCCGAGCACGCGGGTGCCTGGGAGGCACTTGAGGCACAGGTGCGTGACTTGATGCAGCGCTACGGCTATGCCAATGTGCGTACGCCGGTGGTCGAGCCCACGGCGCTGTTTGTGCGCGGCTTGGGTGAAGTCACCGACATCGTCGAAAAAGAGATGTACAGCTTTGAAGACCGCCTCAATGGCGAGCACCTCACGCTGCGGCCCGAGGGCACCGCCGGCGTGGTACGCGCGGCGGTGCAGCACCACATGCTGCATCAAGGCGGGCAGCGGCTGTACTACATGGGGCCCATGTTTCGCCACGAGCGGCCGCAGCGGGGGCGGTATCGGCAATTTCACCAAATTGGGGTGGAGGTGCTGGGGCACCCTGGCCCCGATGTGGATGCCGAGATTATTTTGCTTGCCGCCGATTTGTGGCAGGCCCTGGGACTGCAAGGCGTCACGTTGCAACTCAACAGCCTGGGCCAACCCGATGAGCGGCGCGCGCATCGCCAGGCGCTGGTAACTTACTTAGAGCAGCATCGCTCGGTGCTGGACGAGGACGCGGCTCGGCGCCTGCACACCAACCCCTTGCGTGTGCTGGACTCAAAAAACCCGGCCATGCAGCCATTGATTGAAGGCGCGCCGCAGTTGATCAGCTACCTTGGCGAGGCGTCGCGGCAGCACTTGGACGCGGTACGTGCGGTGCTGCAGGCCAACGGTGTGGCGCACCAAATCAACCCACGGTTGGTGCGGGGCATGGATTACTACAACCTGACGGTGTTTGAGTTCGTCACCGATGCACTGGGCGCCCAGGGCACGGTGTGTGCCGGTGGGCGTTACGACGGCCTGATGCAACAACTGGGCGGCAAACCTGCGCCCGGCGTGGGCTGGGCGCTGGGGGTGGAGCGCATTTTGGAGCTGTTGCGCGAGCAGGGGCAGTCCGCTGCTGCTGCTGCGGTGGATGTGTACGCCGTGGTGGCCACGCCCGACGCCGCGCGGGTGGCGCAGGCCTGCCGCGTGCTGCGGGGTGCTGGTGCCCGGGTACGCATGCATGCGGCCTCAACCGAGGGGCAGGGCAGCATCAAGTCGCAATTTAAGCGCGCCGACGCCAGTGGGGCAGCCTGGGCCATGGTGCTGGGTGAGGACGAATTGGCACGCGGCGTGGTGGCCATGAAGGCGCTGCGTGACGGTCAATTCAACGGCCAACGCAACGGCCAACACGCCGTGCAACAACGCGAGGTGCCGATTGCTGAGCTTGACGCATGGTGGCGCGCGCAGCACTCCGCTTAGCTGCGAGCCTACAATGCGCTGTTTAGCGTTTGTCTTTGCGATACATGGCCACACAACACTACGATCTCGAAGAGCAAGAGCAACTGGCTCAGCTCAAGGCTTTTTGGGCCAAATGGGGCACCCTGCTGTCTGCCCTGGTGGCAGCGCTGGCGTTGAGTTACGCCGGGTGGACCGGCTGGAGCGCATGGCAAAACCAAAAAGCGCGTGAGGCTGCGGCACTGTTTGCCACCTTTGACCAAGCCATTGAGAGCAAGCAGCCCGAGCGCTGGCAGCGGGTGCTGCAAGACATGACTGACGTGGCCAATCAGGCCACACTCACCGAACTGGCGCGTTTGCGCGCGGCACAAGCCACCGCCCAAACCGACCCCAAGCAAGCCCAACAGTACCTCGAGCGAGCCGCCGACGGGGCTCCCACGGTGGAACTGCAGGCGCTGGCGCGGTTACGGCTGGCCTCACTTCAGGTGGCGCAGGGGAAGGCGCAGGATGGGCTGCAAACCCTAACGTGGGACTGGCCGGCGGCCTTTGCTGGGCTGGTGGCCGACCGGCGTGGCGACGCGTTGCAGGCTTTGGCCAAGCGCGACGAAGCAATTGCCGCGTACCAGCTGGCCTTGAGCAAGTTGCCCCCCGAGCAGCCTTACCGGCAGTTGGTGGTGATCAAGCTCGAAGCATTGGGCGTCAATTCAAAGCAGCCGTCATGAACAAGGTGGTGTGGCGCGCCGCGGCCTGGCTGCTGGTAGTGGGTCTGGTGGGGTGCGCCTCAGCAGGCCGCCCCACGCCGGCGCCGTTACCCCAGGGTACCCCCACCGTGGGCGTGCAGGCTGCCTGGCGTGTGGCGCTGGGGGGTAACACCCAAGGCTTGATTGCCGCGGTGGCGGCCAACGAGGTGGCGGTGGCGGCGCGCGGTGGACAGGTGATGGTGCTCAACGGTCGCGACGGCGCGCTGCGCTGGCGGGTTCAAGCCCCCGCACCGATTGACGCTGGATTGGGTTTTGACGGGCAATGGGTGGCCGCGGTGCTAAAGGGCAACCGGCTTGTGGCTTGGCGCAACGGCAAGCTGGCGTGGCAAGCACCCTTGCCCGCGCGTGTGTTTACGCCGCCATTGGTCGCCGGTGAGCGTGTGTTTGTGCTTACCGGCAACCGCCAAATCATGGCATTTGACGCCGTTGGCGGCGGATTGATTTGGGAGCAAAAGGCCCCTGCGGCGCCTCTGGCGCTTCAGGCACCCGGGCTACTCACCGCAAGGGGAAACACTCTGGTCGCGGGGCTTGGAGCCACGTTATGGGCCATCAATCCGGACAACGGGCAACCCCTAACGTCGGTTCCCTTGTTCGCTCCGATGGGCAGCAACGCCGTGGAGCAATTGGCCGACTTGGTGGCCGGTGTGCACCAAGCGGGCCCGCTGGTTTGCGCCCGTGCCTTCCAGCGCGGGGTGGCTTGTGTGGATGCCACAACCGGGCAAGTAAGGTGGCGCGCCAGCCAAAGCGGGGCGCAGGGCGTCACAGGTACGGCCACGCTGCTTGTGGGCACCGACGAGCGAGGGGCAGTGCAGGCGTGGTCGTTGGCTAGCGGACAGCCCTTATGGCGTCAAACGCTGCTCACACATCGAGGCGTCACGGCCCCGCTGGCTTTGGGCCAAACGCTGGTGGTCGGTGATGCGCAGGGTTACGTGCACTGGCTGTCGCAGGCCGATGGCGCCTGGCAGGCCAGCATGGCCGGCGATGGCTCGGCGGTGACGGCGCAACCGCAGTTGGTGGCTGGCTCGGTGGTCACGGTCTCGGCCAACGGGCAGGTCACTGGGTGGCGTCCCAAGTGAAACCGGTGCTGGCGTTGGTGGGGCGCCCCAACGTTGGCAAATCCACCCTGTTTAACGCGCTGACGCGAAGCCGAGATGCCATTGTGGCCGACTTGGCCGGCTTAACTCGCGACCGCCACTACGGCAACGCCAAAATGGGCCAACGCGAATGGCTGGTGGTGGATACCGGCGGCTTTGAGCCGACCGCCGACAGTGGCGTGGTGCAAGCCATGGCGCATCAAACCCGACAAGCGGTGGCCGAGAGTGACGTGGTGGTGTTTGTAACCGACACCCGAGCCGGATTAAGCGCACAAGACCACGACATTGCCGCGTACCTGCGCCGACTGGGCAAGCCATGCGTGCTGGTGGCCAACAAAGCCGAGGGCATGCGCGGGCAGGCGCAGTTAGCTGAGTTTTTTGAACTCGGCATGGGCGAGGTGCTGCCGTTATCGGCCGCTCATGGTCAGGGCATGCGTGCGCTGGCCGAGGCGGTCGAGGCCGTGTTGCCCATGACCGAGCCGTGGTCCGAGGCACCCAGCGACGCCGAGGACGCGACACGCCCTATTAAGCTGGCCGTGGTGGGGCGGCCCAACGTGGGCAAATCCACGTTGATCAACGTGTGGTTGGGTGAGGAGCGGTTGGTGGCATTTGATATGCCAGGCACCACGCGCGACGCCATCCACGTGCCCTTGGTACGCGGCACGCAGCGCTACGAACTGATTGATACCGCCGGGCTGCGCAAGCGCGGAAAGGTGTGGGAGGCGGTTGAGAAGTTCTCGGTAATCAAAACCCTGCAAGCCATTGAGCAGGCCAACGTGGCGCTGTTGCTGCTGGACGCCACCCAAGGCGTGACCGACCAGGACGCGCACATTGCCGGCTTTGTGCTTGAGACCGGCCGTGCGGTGGTGGTGGCCGTGAACAAATGGGATGCGGTCGATACCTACCAACGCGAGCAGGTGCGCCGCTCGATTGCACAGCGCCTTGGGTTCTTGCGCTTTGCCAAGGTGCACACCATCTCGGCCATTAAGCGCCACGGTTTAACACCGGTGTGGGCATCCATGGGGCAAGCACACGCCGCGGCCTTTCGCAAGCTGGGCACTCCCGCGCTGACGCGACTGATTCATGACGCCGTGGCGCATCAACAGCCGCCGCGCAGCGGCATGTTTCGCCCCAAGCTGCGCTACGCCCACCAAGGGGGCAGCAACCCGCCCCTGGTTGTGGTGCACGGCAACTCGCTTGAGCACATCTCAGACAGTTACAAGCGCTACCTCGAGGGCCGAATTCGCGACAAGTTCAACCTAGAGGGCACGCCCTTGCGTATGGAAATGCGCAGCGCCCTCAACCCCTACGCCCAGCGGCGTGCAGGCAAATGACGCAGGGGCCCTCGCCGTGGCGACTGTCGGTGGCCCCCATGATGGATTGGACCGACCGGCATTGTCGGTTTTTTCATCGGTTGCTTAGCCAGCGTGCGCGCCTGTATACCGAGATGGTGACCACGGGCGCGCTGCGGCACGGCAGCGTCAGCCGGCATTTGCGCATGAACGACGAGGAGCACCCCGTTGCCCTGCAACTGGGCGGCAGCGAACCCGAGGAGTTGGCCTACGCCGCCCGTCTGGGGCAAGCCTGGGGTTACGACGAGATCAACCTCAACTGCGGCTGCCCCAGCGAGCGTGTGCAACGTGGGGCGTTTGGTGCGTGCCTGATGTTGGAGCCCGACACCGTGGCTGATGGAGTTAAGGCCATGCGCGACGCGGTCACGATTCCGGTCACGGTCAAGCATCGTATTGGGGTGGACGAGCAGGCCAGTTACGGTTTTGTTCGCGATTTTGTTGGCCTTGTCAGCGAGGCCGGCTGCGAGGTGTTTGTGGTGCACGCGCGCGCGGCCTGGCTCAAGGGGCTCTCGCCCAAGCAAAACCGCGAGGTTCCGCCGTTGCAATACCCCATGGTGTACCGGCTCAAGCAAGATTTCCCGAATCTCACCGTGGTGCTCAACGGTGGCGTAACGAATAACGACCAAATCGATCAGCACCTGCAGCACGTGGATGGCGTGATGTTAGGCCGCGAGGCCTACTACCACCCGTGGTTGCTCACGGGGTGGGACGCCCGGTTGGCCAGCCAAGACGGGCCGGTACCCACGCGAGAGGCTGTAGAGACAGCGATGGTGGCATACATGCAACGCGCGCAGGCGCAGGATGGCTGCCCCTGGTATGCCATTGCGCGGCACATGCTGGGGCTTTATCACGGCCAGCGCGGGGGGCGGTTGTGGCGACAGGTATGGAGCAACCACAAGCTCAAACCCATGGCGCCCACCGAGGTACTTGAATTGGCCCGTGCCGCGCTGGCGCGCGGCGTTGGTGTGCCGGCGGTTTAGGGCGTGGTGCCCAGCTTAACCCTTGAGCGGCGTGCGCGCGTGGCGCTTTGGGTGTTGCCCGTGTTGTGGGCGGTGAACATGTGGAGTGCGCGGGTGGCCGCGGATTGGGTCTCGCCGCACGTGTTGGCGCTGGGGCGCTGGAGCATGGCGCTGGTGGTGCTAGCGGCGGTGGCCTGGGCTGAATTGTGGCGGCACCGGGCGGTGTTGCAACAGCACGCGTGGCGTTACGTGGTCATGGGTGCGTGCGGCATGTGGATATGTGGCGCCTGGATTTACCTTGCCGGGCAAAGCACCCAAGCCATCAATATCTCATTGATTTATTCATCGGCACCGGTGCTGATTGCCTTGGGTGCACGGCTGTGGCTGGGTGAACACATGCGGCCGCTGCAGTGGCTTGGGGTGATGGCCGCCTTTGGCGGGGTGTTGCACGTGATTTTGAAGGGGCAATGGGCGGCCTTGGGGAATCTGCAGTTGGTGCCCGGTGATGGCTGGGTGGCCGCAGCAGCCCTGGCCTGGGCGCTTTATGCGCTGTTGCAAAAGCGGTGGGTGGGCGTGCTTGGCCCTACCGCGCAGTTGGCGGCGATTGCCGCGGGTGGGGTGTTGGTGCTGCTGCCGTTTGCCCTGTGGGAATTGACGCTACCCGAAACGCCGCCGCTTGGCCCCATGGCCTGGGGCTTGATGGCGTTAACCGCGTTGATTCCGGGGTTGGGGGCGTATTGGCTGTACGGCTGGGCGCAGCGCGTGTTGGGTGCCAGCCGCACCGCCGCGGCCTTGTATCTTGGCCCGCTGTACACGGCGCTGATGGGTTGGCTGACGCTTGACGAGCGTTTGGGCTGGTTCCACTTGGTGGGCGCGGTGCTGATTTTGGGCGGGGTTGCGCTGGTTACGCGGCCAGTGCCGGGTCGCTAGCGGGCACTGCCGGCTGCGCTGCACGCAGGCCATTGGCAAAGTGGGTTTGCACGGCGCGGGTGGCTTGGTTGGGGTCGCGTGCCATCAGCGCCGCCACAATGGCTTGATGCTCGGCCAACGACTCAGGCAGTCGCCCCGATCGCAGCAGCGAGTGGTGGCGATTGAGTTTCATGACCTTGCGCAAGTCGGCCACTAGCTGATTGCGCCAGCGGTTGTTGGCAATGGCCAACACGCGGGTGTGAAACGCCTCGTTGAGACGGAAAAACGCTTCTCGGTCGTGGCTTGCCTGGGTCAACTGGTCGTGCAAGGCTTGCAACGAGGCCAATTCCGCCGTGGTGGCGCGCTGCGCCACGGTGGCCGCGGCATCGGCTTCAAGCAGGGCCAGCAAGTGGTAAACGTCGCGTAGGTCTTGTTCGCTCGTTTCGGTCACATAGGCGCCGCGGCGCAACTTCATGGTCACCAGACCTTCGGCGGCGAGCAGCTTGATGGCTTCGCGCAAGGGTGTGCGTGAGATGCCCAAGTCTTGGGTTAATCGCGATTCGTCCAGCCAGTCACCCGGGTTTAACTGCCCAGCAAAAATTCGCTGGCGTAACGCCTCGGCAACATCTTGATACAACGCACGGCGGGGTAAGGTATCCAGGCTCATGAGGCTCAGTTTAACGCATTTTTAATTTTGAATTCATAATTATTGTCGTTACAATGAAGCAATTGAACGCAAACCACCCCCTTTTTATGTCCAAGCCTCCGTTTCATATCCCTACGCTGGCCGAATGGCAAGCCGCCGCACAGCGCTCGCTCAAAGGCAAGCCGCTTGAAGGCCTCACCTGGCATACGCCTGAAGGTATTGAGGTTAAGCCGTTGTATACCAAGGCGGATGTGCAAGGGTTGCCGTACACCGACACTTTGCCTGGCTTTGCCCCATTTGTGCGCGGGCCGCAGGCCACCATGTATGCGGTACGGCCATGGACGATACGCCAGTACGCGGGCTTTTCCACCGCTGAGGAGTCCAACGCGTTTTACCGTCAGGCGCTGCAAGCCGGGGCGCAGGGCGTATCGGTGGCGTTTGATTTGGCCACGCACCGGGGTTACGACTCAGACCACCCGCGCGTTACCGGCGACGTGGGCAAAGCGGGGGTGGCCATTGATTCGGTGGAGGACATGAAAATTCTGTTCGATGGCATTGCGCTGGATCAAGTCTCGGTTTCGATGACCATGAACGGCGCGGTGTTGCCGGTGCTGGCGGGCTATGTGGTGGCGGCCGAGGAACAGGGGGTGGCGCAGGCGCAGTTGTCCGGGACGATTCAAAACGACATCCTCAAAGAGTTCATGGTGCGCAACACCTACATTTATCCACCCGAGCCCAGCATGCGCATCATTGGCGACATCATTGCCTACACCAGCGGCTCAATGCCTAAGTTCAATTCGATTTCGATTTCGGGCTACCACATGCAAGAGGCCGGAGCCAACCAGGCGCTGGAGCTGGCGTTTACCTTGGCCGACGGCAAGGCATACGTGCAAACGGCCTTGGCGCGCGGGCTGGATGTGGACGACTTTGCTGGGCGCTTGTCGTTTTTTTGGGCCGTGGGCATGAACTTTTACCTGGAAATTGCCAAGATGCGCGCGGCCCGGCTGCTGTGGGCTCGCATCATGCAGGGCTTTGGTGCCAAGCAGCCCAAAAGCCTCATGCTGCGCACGCACAGCCAAACCTCGGGTTGGTCGTTGACCGAGCAAGACCCCTACAACAACATCGTACGCACCACGGTGGAGGCCATGGCAGCGGTGTTTGGCGGTACGCAAAGCTTACACACCAACAGCTTTGACGAGGCCATTGCCTTGCCCACGGCCTTCTCGTCGCGTATCGCGCGCAACACGCAATTGATTTTGCAAGAAGAGAGTCAAATCACCCGCGTGGTCGACCCTTGGGCTGGTTCGTACATGATGGAGAAGCTTACTCAAGACATGGCGGATAAGGCGTGGGCCATGATTGAGGAGGTCGACGCCATGGGCGGCATGACGCGCGCGGTCGAGTCGGGCTGGGCCAAGCTGAAAATTGAAGCCAGCGCGGCACAAAAGCAAGCCCGCATTGACAGTGGCCAAGACGTAATTGTGGGGGTAAACAAATACCGGTTGGCGCAAGAAGACCCGGTTGAGATATTGGAGGTGGACAACCACAAAGTGCGCGAGAACCAAATTGCCCGCCTTAAAACGTTACGGGCGACGCGCGATGGCGGCGCCGTGACGCAGGCGCTTGAGGCGCTCACCCAAGCAGCCCAGAGTGGGCAGGGCAATTTGTTCGAGTTGGCAATCGAGGCCATGCGCCGGCGTGCCACGGTGGGTGAGGTTTCGGACGCGTTGGAGAAAGTTTTTGGCCGCCATCGGGCTGACACACAAAAGGTGACCGGAGTGTACGCACAAGCTTACGACAGCGCCGAGGGCTGGGCGCAACTGCAGCACGAAATTGCCGAGTTTGCCCAGCAGCACGGGCGGCGTCCACGGGTAATGGTGGCCAAGCTGGGGCAAGACGGACACGACCGCGGTGCCAAGGTGGTGGCCACGGCTTATGCCGATTTGGGTTTTGATGTGGACATGGGCCCGCTGTTTCAAACCCCCGAAGAATGCGCCCGTCAGGCGATTGAAAACGACGTGCACGCCGTGGGCGTGTCTACCCTGGCGGCCGGCCACAAAACGTTGGTGCCGGCCATCATTGCCTCACTCAAGGCGCAGGGCGCTGACGACATCATTGTGTTCGTGGGGGGCGTGATTCCCAAGCAGGACTACGAGTTTTTGTATCAGGCAGGCGTTAAGGGCATTTACGGCCCAGGTACGCCGATTCCTGCCAGCGCCAAGGACGTGCTCGAGCACATCAAAAAGGCCGTGGCGTGACCCCATCGGCATGGCTGCATCAGTTGCAGCATGGCTCGCCCGAGGCCAGTCGGCGTGCGCTGGCCAAGGCCATCACGCTGCTTGAGTCGGACAAGCCCGCGCATCGCGAACAAGCCGATGCGCTGCTCACCTTGGTGCAGCCCGTCAGCGGCGGGGCGTTTCGTTTGGGCTTGAGCGGTGTGCCGGGCGTGGGCAAGTCAACTTTTATTGAGGCCTTGGGCTTGGCCTTGATTGCGCAGGGGCATCGCGTGGCGGTGCTGGCGGTGGACCCCTCGTCCTCGCTGTCGGGGGGCAGCATTTTGGGCGATAAAACCCGCATGGAGCGCTTGTCGGTGCATCCGCAAGCCTTCATTCGCCCCAGTCCGGCGCGTGGCAATCTCGGCGGTGTGGCCGAGGCCACCCGCGAGGCCATGTTGGTGTGCGAGGCCAGCGGTTACGACGTGGTGCTGGTAGAGACCGTGGGCGTGGGCCAAAGCGAGAGCGCCGTAGCCAACATGACCGACATGTTTGTGCTGCTGCAGCTGCCCAACGCCGGTGACGATTTGCAAGCCATTAAGCGCGGCGTGATGGAGTTAGCCGACTTGATTGTGGTGAACAAAGCCGATTTAGACCCCGACGCGGCCACGCGCGCGCAGGCCACCCTGACCTCGTCGGTGCGCTTGCTTGGGCTGGGCCACGGGCAACCCGAGGCGCACCACCCCGAGGTGCTGCAGCTCTCGGCGCTTCACGGTCAAGGGCTGGCCGAATTTTGGCAGGCGGTGCAACGCTACCGTGCGCACCAAGGGGGGGCGCATGTGCAGCACAAGCGGCGCCAGCAGGCGTTGTCGTGGATGTGGGAGCGTGTCAACGTCGGTTTGCAGCGCGCGTTTCGCGCGCACCCTCAGGTGCAGGCAGAACTCAGCGTCATTGAACAACAAGTGGCCCAAGGCCAGTTGCCCGCCTCGACGGCGGCGCGGCGCTTGCTTGCGGCACAACAAACTAAGGCTTGAAGGAAAACCAACCATGCAAGACATATTGCACGAACTTGAGCGTCGTCGCGCAGCGGCCAGGCAAGGTGGAGGCGAGCGCCGCATTGAGGCTCAGCACGCCAAAGGCAAACTCACGGCGCGCGAGCGGCTTGAGGTGCTGCTAGACGAAGGCACCTTTGAAGAGTGGGACATGTTTGTTGAGCACCGGTGTGCCGACTTTGACATGGACCAGCAAAAGATTCCGGGCGACGGCGTGGTGACAGGCTACGGCATGATCAACGGTCGCTTGGTGTTTGTGTATAGCCAAGACTTCACCGTCTTTGGCGGTGCTTTGTCTGAAGCACACGCCGAGAAGATTTGCAAAATCATGGATCAGGCCATGAAGGTGGGCGCGCCGGTGATTGGACTTAACGACTCGGGCGGCGCGCGCATTCAAGAAGGGGTGGCCTCACTCGGTGGCTACGCCGAGGTGTTTCAGCGCAACGTGCTGGCTTCGGGTGTGGTGCCGCAAATTTCGCTCATCATGGGGCCTAGCGCGGGCGGGGCGGTGTATTCGCCGGCCATGACGGACTTTATTTTCATGGTCAAAGACAGCTCGTACATGTTTGTGACCGGACCCGAGGTGGTCAAAACGGTAACCCACGAGAGCGTATCGGCCGAGGAGCTGGGCGGGGCCATTACCCATACCACGCGCAGCGGGGTGGCCGATTTGGCGTTTGACGATGACGTGCAGGCTTTGCTGATGTTGCGCCGGCTCTACAACTACCTGCCGCTAAACAACCGAGAGCCGGCGCCCGTGCGCCCCAGCGGCGATCCTGCCGATCGCGCCGAGCCCAGTCTGGACACCTTGGTGCCTGACAACCCCAACAAAGCCTATGACATGCACGAGTTGATCGTCAAGGTGGTAGACGATGGCGACTTTTTTGAATTGCAGCCCGATTACGCCAAAAACCTCTTGATTGGGTTTGCCCGCATGCAAGGCCAAACCGTAGGTATCGTTGCCAACCAGCCGCTGGTGTTGGCCGGGTGTTTGGACATCAAAAGCAGCATCAAAGCTGCGCGGTTTGTGCGGTTTTGCGATGCGTTTGGCATTGCCGTGGTCACGTTTGTTGACGTGCCGGGCTTCATGCCCGGCACCTCGCAAGAGTTTGGCGGCATCATCAAGCACGGGGCCAAGTTGCTGTACGCCTATGCCGAAGCTACGGTGCCCAAAATCACCGTCATTACACGCAAGGCGTACGGTGGCGCCTACGACGTGATGGCCTCAAAGCACCTGCGCGGTGACGTGAACTTTGCGTGGCCCAACGCCGAAATTGCGGTCATGGGTGCCAAAGGAGCGGTGGAAATTATTTTTCGCCAAGACAAAAACGACCCGGACAAACTGGCCGCGCGCGAGGCGGAGTACAAACGGCGTTTTGCCAACCCCTTTGTGGCGGGCGCCCGTGGTTACATTGACGATGTGATTTTGCCGCACGAAACACGGCAGCGAATTTGCCGAAGTTTGGTGATGCTGAAAAACAAAAAACTCGAGAACCCGTGGCGTAAACACGGCAACATTCCGCTCTAACCTCTAGCGAGCTCTTGCAATGTTTAAAAAAATTCTAATAGCCAACCGAGGTGAGATCGCTTGCCGTGTCATGGCCACAGCGCGCCGCATGGGTATTGCCACCGTAGCGGTGTACTCAGACGCAGACCGCGAGGCGCGCCACGTCAAAATGGCCGACGAGGCGGTGCACATTGGCGCAGCAGCCTCACGCGAATCGTATTTGCGCGCCGAGCGCATCATTGAGGCGTGCCAGCAAACCGGCGCCGAGGCGGTGCATCCGGGTTACGGTTTTTTGTCCGAAAACGAGGCGTTTGCCCAAGCGGTCGAAGAACAGGGCTTGGTGTTTATTGGCCCCAAGCACGCGGCCATCGCCGCGATGGGCGACAAAATTGCGTCCAAAAAACTGGCCCAGCAAGCGGGGGTTAACACCATTCCGGGTTACAACGAACCGATTGAAGACGCTGCGCGCGCCGTGGCGATTGCGCGCGACATTGGGTACCCGGTGATGATTAAAGCCTCTGCTGGCGGCGGGGGCAAAGGGTTGCGCGTGGCCTACACCGATCAAGAGGCCAACGAGGGCTTTACCGCCTGCCGCAATGAGGCGCGCAACAGCTTTGGCGACGACCGCGTGTTTATTGAAAAATTTGTGGAAGAGCCGCGCCACATTGAAATTCAAGTCCTCGGTGACGCCCACGGGCACGTGATTCACCTCAACGAGCGCGAGTGCTCGATACAGCGGCGCCACCAAAAAGTCATTGAGGAGGCGCCTTCGCCGTTTATCAGCGACGCCACCCGTCAAGCCATGGGTGCGCAGGCCGTGGCGTTGGCCCAGGCCGTGGGCTACCAAAGCGCCGGCACGGTGGAGTTTGTGGTGGGCAAAGACCAAAGCTTTTATTTTTTGGAGATGAACACGCGCTTGCAGGTGGAGCACCCGGTAACCGAGTGCATCACCGGGCTGGATTTGGTTGAACAAATGATTCGAGTGG
This sequence comes from Burkholderiaceae bacterium, assembly GCA_038125525.1. Classification (GTDB taxonomy): domain Bacteria; phylum Pseudomonadota; class Gammaproteobacteria; order Burkholderiales; family Burkholderiaceae_C; genus RS62. The sequence goes on from JAYPEA010000008.1 coordinate 16,824, forward strand.
CTGCTGGTGAGCCGCTAGCCATTGAGCAAGCGCAGGTTCAGCGGCAAGGCTGGGCCATGGAGTGCCGCATCAACGCCGAAGACCCCTTTCGTAACTTTTTGCCCAGCACCGGGCGCCTGCGGCGGTTTGCCCCCCCAGTGGCCGACCTGATGCAGGGCGAGCCCAGCACCGCATGCGGTGTGCGCGTGGACACGGGGGTGTTTGAAGGCGGCGAAATTTCGATGCACTACGACTCAATGATTGCCAAACTCATTGTGCATGGCACCAACCGCGCCGACGCCGTGGCGCGCATGCGCGCGGCGCTTAACGCTTTTGTGATTCGGGGCATCGGCAGCAACATTCCGTTTCAGGCGGCGTTGTTGGCGCACCCTGACTTTGTTGGCGGGCGCTTCAACACGGGCTTTATTGCCCAGCACTACGCGCAAGGTTTTCGGTCGCAAGATGTGCCGCACGAGGACGCCGATTTTTTGCTTGCCTTGGCCGCGTTTGTGCGGCGCAAATCGCGTCAACGCAGCGCGGGTATTTCGGGGCAATTGCCGGGCTATGGCGTGAAGGTGGGCAAAGACTACAGCGTGATTGCCCTAAGCCCAGATGGTGCGCACGCCTACACCCCGGTGCACGTGGACGAGTTTGTGGGCGAGCGCGGGTACGCCCGCGTGCAAGTCAAGGGTAAGGAGTACGAGATCACCAGCCACGCGCGTTTGAGCGAGGTTTTGATCGCTGGCCAATGCAACGGCAGCCCGTTTGCCGCGCAAGTTGAACGTGGCACCCGGCGTAACCCGCTGGCCTTGGTGGTGCAGCACAACGGCGCGCAGCTTGAGGCCATGGTGGTCTCGCCGCGCATGGCCGAATTGCACCGTCTCATGCCGCATAAGGCGCCGCCGGACATGAGCCGTTTTGTGCTCTCACCCATGCCAGGCTTGCTCACCGAGGTTGCCGTGCAAGTGGGCCAGCACGTTCAAGCTGGCGAGCGGGTCGCGGTTATCGAAGCCATGAAGATGGAAAACGCGCTGGTAGCCTCGGCTGATGGTGTGGTGGCCAAGGTGCTGGCGCAAGCCGGTGATTCGTTGGCGGTAGACCAGCCCATTGTGGAGTTTGCGCCATGAGTGCACGGCCTTTTCGGGTGCTGGGCTTGCAGCAAATTGCCATTGGCGGGCGCGACAAACAGCGCCTGCGTCGCCTATGGGTAGACACGCTGGGGTTGTCGGTGACAGGCACCTACCGCAGCGAACGCGAGAACGTGGACGAAGACATTTGCACACTGGGCGCAGGACTTTACCCGGTTGAGGTGGATTTGATGCAGCCCCTTGACCCCGAACAAAAACCCGCGGTGCATACCACCCCGCTGAACCACATTGGCCTTTGGGTGGACGATTTACCCGCCGCCGTGGCCTGGCTTACGCAGCAAGGCGTGCGCATGGCACCTGGGGGCATTCGGCGCGGGGCGGCAGGGCACGACATCTGTTTTATTCACCCACGGGCCAACGACGACTGGCCGTTGGCCGGCGAGGGCGTGCTTATTGAACTGGTGCAAGCCCCTGCTGAGGTGCAAGCGGCATTTGCCGCTGGGGCCGGCTAACCCTCGCCGCGCAATTTGGCCTGAGCCTTGGCCAACGCAGCAGCCACAATGGCGCGCTTGCGCGCTTGTTCGCCTGGTTCGTGGCTGGCGTAGGTTGGTAGCGACTGGGCTTTGTGTTGCAACGCTTGCACGTGGCGTGCGGCCAGTTGTTGTGGCGCCTTTTGCGCGCGCGCTTGCCGCCGTGTGTAGCGGGCCAAGGCCTCATCGGCTTGGGCTGAACTCCAAGCGTCCCACCCGGTGCCTTGCGTGGCTGGCACCATGGCAATGCAATCGACTGGGCAGGGTGGCAGGCACAAGGCGCAGCCTGTGCACAGCGATTCGTCTACCGTGTGCATGCGTTTGTTGGCCCCGGCAATGGCGTCAACCGGGCAGGCCTCGATGCACAGCGTGCAGCCAATGCACCAGTTCTCATCGATGACGGCGACATCACGCGTTTGTTCGGTGCCGCATGCGGGGTCAAGCGGCAGCGGCGCGCGCCCAGTCAGTGCAGCCAGCCGCCGCACGCCTTGCTCGCCACCCGGGGGGCAGCGGTTGATGTCGGCTTGCCCCGCCGCCACCGCCTCAGCGTAGCCCCGGCAGTCGGGGTAGCCGCAGCGTTGGCACTGGGTTTGGGGCAGCGCCTGATGCAGACGCTCGACGAGGGGGACAGGTACCACAAGCCGGCCCAGGGCAGGCTAGGCCGCCTGCCGGTGCTGCGCGGCAATAAATTGCTGAACCGCTGGGTACACCACCTGGCGCCAGCGCTTGCCGCTAAAAATGCCGTAGTGCCCGGCGCCATCCACGTCCAGCCGGTGGCGTTTGGCCGCCGGCAAGCCCACGCACAAATCGTGGGCAGCGTGGGTTTGGCCCGAGCCCGAGATGTCGTCGAGCTCGCCTTCAATGGTTAGCAACGCGCTGCGCTTAATGGTTTGTGGCTTAACACGCTCCATGTTGCCTTGCTCGCTGCATACGTCCCACGTGCCCTTCATGAGCGAGAACTTTTGAAACACGGTCTCAATGGTTTGCAGGTAGTAGGCTGCGTCCATGTCCAACACCGCGTTGTATTCGTCGTAAAACTTGCGGTGCGACTCGGCGCTGCCGTCGTCGCCTTGAATCAACTGCATAAAGTAGTCGTAGTGGCTTTGCGCGTGGCGGTCTGGGTTCATGGCCACAAAGCCCGCATGCTGCAAAAAGCCGGGGTAAACCAAACGGTCGGCCCCAGGAAAAGACGGCGGCACGCGATAAATTACGTTGGCCCTGAACCACTCGATGCTTCGGTTGGTGGCCAGGGTGTTCACCGCCGTGGGTGAACGACGGGCATCAATTGGCCCACCCATCATGACCATGCTTTGGGGTGTCGTCTCACCGCGCGCGGCCATGAGCGAGATGGCTGCCAGCACCGGCACGGTGGGCTGGCACACGCTGATGACGTGGCACACGCCGTATTGCGCCTGAATATGCCGGATGAAGCGCTGCACGTAATTGATGTAATCATCCAGCCGAAATTCGCCCGCATCCGTTGGCACCACACGCGCGTTGCGCCAGTCGGTGATGTACACCTTGTGGTCGTGCAGCAGGCTGCGCACGGTGTCGCGCAGTAGCGTGGCGTAGTGGCCCGACAACGGTGCGACCACCAGCACCGGCGGGTGCGTTTTCAACTGCGCGAGGGTATTGACGTCGTCGCTGAAGCGTTTAAAACGACGCAGCTCGGCAAACGGCACGTCGATTTCCACGCGTTCTTGTACCGCCACGCTTTGCCCGTTGATATCAACCGCGTGGATGCCGAAGGCCGGTTTTTCGTAATCTTTACCCAACCGGTACAGCAACTCGTAACCCGCAGCCACGCGCTGCGAAAATGGCATTTGGCTCAGTGGCGACAGCGGGTTGGAGTAAAACTTAGCGGTGGCTTGCGCTAAGTCAGCAAACGGCTCCATGAGGGTGCGTTGCGCATCGTAGATTTGGTACAGCATAGGGAGAGCTACCTCGTGTTGGCCACCGTGGCCAGTCAATCGGTTATACCACTTCAGCCTGGTGCTTCATGACCGCGGCCATGGCTTGACACACGTAGGCCACGTTGCCGGTGTTGAGCGCGGCCACGCATATGCGTCCCGAGTTCACGCCATACACCCCAAAATCGCTGCGCAGGCGCTGCATTTGTTCGGCCGACAAACCGCTGTAGCTGAACATGCCAGCTTGTTCGGTGATGAAACTGACGTCTTGCGCCACCCCCGCCTCGGCGAGTCCTTGCACCAGTGCCGCGCGCATGGCTTTGATGCGCTCGCGCATGGCGCCCAGCTCGCCCTCCCACTGAAGGCGCAATTCGGGCGTACCCAGCACCGTGGCAACCAGCGCCGCACCGTGCGTAGGTGGGTTGGAGTAGTTGGTGCGCACGATCATCTTGAGTTGAGACAAGACCCGAGCCGATTCGTCCGCCGATTGGCACACCACGCTCAGCGCCCCCACACGCTCGCCGTAAAGGCTAAACGACTTGGAGAACGAGGTGGCAACCAAGCAGTCAATGCCCGCGGCCACAAACGCATGCACCGCGGCGCCGTCGGCTTCGATGCTGTGGCGAAAGCCTTGGTACGCCATGTCCAAAAACGGCACCAACTGACGTTGTTTCACGACCTCGGTGATGGCCTGCCACTGCTGGGCGGTTAGGTCGTAGCCGGTGGGGTTGTGGCAACACGCGTGCAGCACCACCACCGTGCCAGCGGTGGCTTGCTGCAGCGAATCAAGCATGCCGGCAAAGTCTACGCCGCGGGTGGCTTGGTCATAGTAGGTATAGGTGTCAACCGCAAAGCCAGCGCGCTGAAAAATCCCCCGGTGGTTTTCCCAACTGGGGTTGGAGATGAGTGCCTTGCGGCTACCCATTTGGTGGAGCAGGTCGGCACCTAGGCGCAAGGCGCCGGTGCCGCCCAAGGCCTGCACCGTGGCCACGCGGTTGGCTTGCAGCGGCTCGCTACCCGCACCAAACACCAGCGCCTTAACCGCGCCGTCGTAAGCGGCAATGCCGTCCATGGGAAGGTAGCCGCGTGGCTTGGGGTTGGCGCCAAGCTGCACCTCGGCCGCTTGCACGCACGCCAACAGCGGCAGCTTGCCCGCATCGTCGTAGTACACGCCCACGCCCAGGTTGACCTTGTTGGGGTTGGTGTCGGTGGCAAATTGCTCGTTTAGGCCCAAAATGGGGTCACGGGGTGCCATGTCAACGGCAGAAAAAAGCGACATTGCGTTTCACCTGTGGTGTGTGGTAAGCCTTTTGGGTTCTTGGCGCTGGGCAAGTCCATCTCGGAGCCTGCCGCTTCGGTGGCATCGGGCTTAACCCTTGCCGCCTAGGTGGGATTGTAACGCTCGGGTCGTGCCCGCTTGACCCAGGGCCGCGGGGGGCGGGCTAAACTTGAGGGCTTTGGGCAAAAGGGCAGGCCGTGGGCACCAGTACAGGTCAATTCGTGCAATTTGATGGCTCACCGTTTGAGCTGTTTGAGCCGTTTGCCGCCGCTGGCGACCAACCCGAGGCCATTGCTGCCCTTGTGCAGGGGCTGCACGACGGCGAGTCGTACCAAACCTTGCTGGGCGTAACCGGCTCGGGCAAAACCTACACCATGGCCCAAGTCATTGCGCGCATGGGGCGGCCAGCGATTGTGTTTGCGCACAACAAAACACTGGCTGCGCAGTTGTACGCGGAGTTTCGCGAATTCTTTCCGCGCAACGCCGTGGAGTACTTTGTGAGCTACTACGACTACTACCAGCCCGAGGCCTACGTGCCGCAGCGCGATTTGTTTATTGAAAAAGATTCAGCCATTAACGAGCATATTGAACAGCTTCGACTGTCGTGCACCAAGAGCTTGCTTGAGCGACGCGACGTGGTGATTGTGGCCTCGGTATCGGCCATATACGGCATTGGCAACCCACAAAGCTACCACCAGATGGTTATGACGCTGCGCGTCGGTGACCGTGTAGACCAGCGCGACATCATTGCCCAGCTGGTGCGCATGCAGTACCAGCGCAACGACATGGATTTTGCTCGCGGCACGTTTCGCGTGCGCGGTGACACGATTGACGTCTTTCCAGCTGAGCACGCCGAGATGGCGGTGCGCATTGAACTGTTTGACGACGAGGTGGAGGCGCTGCGCGTGTTGGACCCGCTCACGGGTGAGGTGGCGCAAAGCCTCAAGCGCTTTACGGTGTACCCGCGTAGCCACTACGTGACGCCGCGCGAACAAGTGTTGACCGCGGTTGAGGGCATTAAGTGCGAGCTCAAGCAGCGTTTGGCCGAGCTCACCGGCATGAACAAGCTGGTTGAGGCCCAGCGCCTTGAGCAGCGCACCCGGTTTGATTTGGAAATGCTCACCGAGGTGGGGCACTGCAAGGGCATTGAGAATTACTCACGCCACCTTGCGGGTACCGCCCCGGGTGAGCCGCCTTCGACGCTGGTGGACTATTTGCCGGCTGATGCGCTGATGTTTATTGACGAGAGCCATGTCACCATGGGGCAATTCTCGGGCATGTACAACGGCGACCATGCGCGTAAAACCACGCTGGTGGAGTACGGCTTTCGCCTTCCCAGCGCGCTGGACAACCGGCCGCTCAAGCTCGCGGAGTTTGAGACACGCATGCGGCAAACGGTGTTTGTCTCGGCCACCCCGGCGGACTACGAAAAGCAACGCGCGGGGCAGGTGGTCGAGCAAGTGGTGCGCCCCACCGGCTTGGTGGATCCCGCGGTGGAGGTGCGGCCGGCGCCCGAGCAAGTGGATGATGTGCTACAGGAGATCCGATTGCGGGTGCAGCGCCAACAGCGCGTGCTGGTGACCACGCTCACCAAGCGCATGGCCGAGCAACTGACCGACTATTTGGCCGAAAATGGTGTGCGCGTGCGGTATTTGCACAGCGACATCGACACCGTGGAGCGGGTGGAGATTGTGCGTGACCTGCGGCTGGGCAGTTTTGACGTGCTGGTGGGTATTAACCTGCTGCGCGAAGGGCTGGACATTCCCGAAGTCTCGCTCGTGGCAATATTAGACGCCGACAAAGAAGGCTTTTTGCGCTCCGAGCGCTCGTTGATTCAAACCATTGGACGGGCCGCGCGCCATGTGGAGGGCAAGGCCATTTTGTACGCCGATCGCATCACCGACTCGATGCGCCGCGCCATCGACGAGACCGAGCGCCGCCGCGCCAAGCAAATGGCCTTTAATGTGCAGCACGGCATCGAGCCGCGCGGTGTCGTCAAGCGCGTGAAAGACCTGATTGAAGGGGTTTACAGCGACAAGTCACAGGCCGAGGCCAGCCGCCTGGCTCAGGCTCAGGCCCAGCAGGAGGCAGTGAACGAACTCGACGAGGTGGCCTTGGCGCGCGAGATCAAGCGTGTGGAGAAAGCCATGCTCGAGCATGCTCGGCAGCTGGAATTTGAAAAAGCCGCCCAGGCTCGTGACCAGTTGCAGCGTCTGCGTAGCCGTCTGCTAGGTATGGGCAGCGCGGGGTTAGGGCAACCCCGGGCGGCTTAAGGGTTTAGTTGAGCGTTTTGCTGGGTTTTTCTGCTATACTTGACCGCATTAATCGGAATTGCAGAAAGGTTAAGCCATGCGACTTACAACCAAAGGCCGATTCGCGGTAACCGCCATGATCGATTTGGCTCTGCGCGAGAGCGGTGGCCCGGTCACGTTGGCGGCCATTAGCCAGCGCCAGCGCATCTCTTTGTCCTACCTTGAGCAGCTCTTTGGCAAGCTACGCCGGCACCACTTGGTGGAATCGGTGCGTGGCCCAGGCGGTGGTTATCGCCTAGCGCGCAAGGCGCCCGAAATCACCGTGGCCGACATCATCATCTCAGTTGACGAGCCGCTGGACGCAACCCAATGCGGTGGTAAGCAAGACTGCCACGGTGAAGGCAACCGCTGCATGACGCACGAGTTGTGGGCCTCGCTGAACGCACGGATGGTTGATTTTCTCGACTCGATCACGCTACAAAAACTGGTGGACGACCAAATTGCCAAAGGGGTGGTGATTGAGCAGCCAGCCTCGGTTAAGCGCGCCATGGCGGCCAACCCTGCGCTCAAGCCGGTGCGCGCCACTGGCCCCAATTCGGTGTTTGCCTTGGGCGCCGTGGCGGCCAAAGGTTAAGGAGCGAGTCGCCAATCATGAGCAGCACACCACACTTTCCGATCTACATGGACTACAGCGCCACCAACCCGTGTGACCCCCGGGTGGTGGAGGCCATGGTGCCATGGTTGTACGAGCACCACGGCAACCCTGCCTCACGCAGCCACGCGTGGGGCTGGGAGGCCGAGCGCGCGGTAGAGACCGCCCGCGAGCAAGTGGCGGGCCTCATTGGTGCGGACCCGCGCGAAATTGTGTGGACCAGTGGCGCCACCGAATCCGACAATTTGGCCATTAAGGGGGCGGCACACTTTTACCAGTCCAAGGGCAAACACCTCATTACGGTAAAAACCGAGCACAAAGCGGTGCTTGATACCTGCCGCGAACTCGAGCGCCAAGGCTTTGAAGTGACCTACCTTGACGTGCAGGAAGACGGCTTGCTCTCGCTTGAGGCGCTGCGCGAGGCAATTCGCCCCGACACGGTGTTGGTCAGCGTGATGATGGTGAACAACGAAATTGGGGTGGTGCAAGACATTGCCAGTATTGGCGCGCTGTGCCGCGAAAAAGGCGTGGTGTTTCATGTGGACGCCGCCCAAGCCACTGGACGCGTGTCCATTGACTTACGCACCTTACCGGTGGACCTGATGAGCCTGACGGCGCACAAAACCTACGGCCCCAAAGGCATTGGCGCGTTGTACGTGCGGCGCAAGCCCCGGGTGCGCATTGAGGCGCAAATGCACGGCGGTGGCCACGAGCGCGGCATGCGCTCGGGTACCTTGCCCACCCACCAGTGTGTGGGCATGGGGGCGGCGTATGCCATTGCACAAAACGAAATGGCCGACGAGCTGGTGCGCATTCAAGCCTTGCACGATCGATTGCTTCGAGGTTTGGGGCAAATCGAGGCGTCTTACCTCAACGGGCACGCCACCCAGCGCGTGCCGCACAACGTGAACATGAGCTTTAATTACGTTGAGGGCGAATCGCTCATCATGGGCATCAAAGGCTTAGCCGTCTCAAGCGGCTCGGCTTGCACCTCGGCTAGCCTGGAGCCCAGTTATGTGCTGCGTGCCTTGGGCCGCAGTGACGAGCTGGCGCACAGCAGCCTGCGCATCACCATTGGTCGTTGGACCACCGAAGAACAAATTGATTACGCCATTGGCGCCATTGCCGACAACGTGCATAAGCTGCGCGAGCTCTCGCCGTTGTGGGAAATGGTCAAAGAAGGCGTGGATCTGTCCACCATTCAGTGGGCGGCACACTAAACAAGTCCCTGCATCTTTAAGAGGCACCTCATGGCATATTCGGAAAAAGTCATCGATCACTACGAAAACCCCCGCAACGTGGGCAGTTTTGACAAAAGCGACGACAGCGTGGGCACCGGCATGGTGGGCGCGCCGGCCTGCGGCGACGTCATGAAGCTGCAAATTAAGGTCGATCCGGCCACCGGCGTCATTCAAGACGCGCGCTTCAAAACCTATGGTTGCGGCTCGGCCATTGCCTCGAGCTCACTGGTAACCGAGTGGGTCAAGGGCAAAACGCTGGAGCAGGCCAGTGCGATACAAAACAGCCAAATTGCTCAAGAGCTGGCGTTGCCACCCGTTAAGGTGCACTGCTCTATCTTGGCCGAAGACGCCATTAAAGCCGCGGTGAACGACTACCGCACCAAGCACGGCGCTAAGGCAGGGCAGTGATGTCAAGCCCGGCCAGCACCGCCCAGGGCGTTACGCTGAGTGAGGCCGCGGCGCGCCACGTGAGCCGCTACTTGGCGCAACGTGGCAAAGGGGTGGGTGTACGCCTAGGCGTAAAAACCACCGGCTGCTCGGGTCTGGCGTATCAGCTGGAATACGCCGACGAGGCTCGGCCAGAAGACCAGGTGTTTGTGAGCCACGGCGTGCAGGTGTTGATTGACCCCAAAAGCCTGGCCTATCTGGACGGCACCGAGCTTGATTTTGTGCGTGAAGGTTTGAACGAGGGTTTTCGATTTGTTAACCCGAATGAGCGCGACCGCTGCGGCTGCGGTGAATCGTTTCGGGTCTAAGACCCACTTTAGTCCACGCCGCCGTGAATTTAACCGACGACGATTTCGCGCTGTTCCAATTGCCGGTGCAGTTTGATATTGACAGCGAGACCCTGGAGCGCGCAAGACAAGCCTTGCAGATGCGCTGCCACCCCGACCGCTTTGTGGGTCAAGGTGCTGCTGCGCAGCGCGTGGCCATGCAGTGGTCGGTACGCATTAACGAAGCCTACGCACGGTTGCGTGCGCCGCTTGAGCGCGCCATTTACCTATGCCAGCTCGCCGGGTGTGACCCGCGCCAAACCGCCCAAGCGGCGCTGCCGCCTGAGTTGCTGATGCAGCACATGCAGTGGCGCGAGCGACTTGACGATGCCCACGGCCAAACTCAAGCGCTGTTGGCGTTACACAGTGAGGTGCAGCAAGAGCAAACGCAACGCTGGCAGGCCGTGGCCGCGGCGCTAAACCAGCAGCCCGTGCAGGCCAAAGAGGCAGCCCGGCACCTGCAGGCCTTGATGTTTATTGAAAAACTGATGGCAGAGATTGCCCAGCACCAGGAGGCAACGGCCTAATGCTTTTGCAAATTGCTGAACCCGGCCAGTCGCCCGACCCGCATCAACGGCGCGTAGCCGTGGGGATTGACCTGGGCACCACGCACTCGTTGGTGGCTGCCATGCGCCACGGCTTGCCCACCTGCTTGCCCGACGCGCAGGGGCGTACCTTGCTTCCCAGTGCGGTGCGCCTCACGGCCAAGGGCCGCGTGGTGGGCCACGACGCGCTGCAGGCGCAAGTGAGCGCCGCGGGCGAAGTGGTGACGTCGTTTAAGCGCCTCATGGGGCGTAGCCGCCGCGATGTGCAGCAAGCCCAGCGCTTGCCGTATCGGTTGCTCGAAGGCGAGGGTATGGTGTCGGTTGAGACCGAGCATGGCGTCGTCTCACCCGTACAGCTTAGCGCCGAGGTGCTGGCCGTGTTGCGCCAGCGGGCCGAAGACAGCTTTAACAGCAACCTGTACGGCGCGGTGATTACGGTGCCGGCGTACTTTGACGACGCCCAGCGCCAAGCCACCAAAGACGCCGCGCAGCTGGCCGGCCTGGAGGTATTGCGCCTTATCAATGAGCCCACCGCAGCGGCCATTGCCTACGGGCTGGACCAAGCCAGCGAGGGCTTGTACGTGATTTACGACTTGGGTGGCGGCACTTTTGACGTCTCGGTGCTGCGCCTGCAACGTGGCCTGTTTGAGGTGCTGGCCACCGCTGGCAACACCCAGCTCGGTGGTGACGACTACGACTTGGCGCTGCTTGACTGGGTGATTGCCCACCACCATCTGGCGCCATCAACTTGGGATGCTGCCCAGCGCACCGCTTGGTTGCATCAGGCCAAAGTCTGCAAAGAAGCGTTATCGGGCGCGGAGCAGGGCGTGCCCCTGCACAGCCCCGAAGGTGAGGTGCTTGGGCAAGTAAGTCGTCTGGACCTGGCGCAGGCCGGGGCCACGCTGACCCAGGCCACGCTTGCGTGCGTGGCACAGGCCCTGAAAGACGCGGGTGTTACCCCAGCCAAGGTGGATGGCGTGGTGATGGTGGGCGGTGCCACGCGCATGCCATGCGTGCAGCAAGCCGTGGCCGAGTACTTTGGTGCCCCGCCGCTGAACAACCTAAACCCCGATGAGGTGGTAGCCCTTGGCGCAGCGCGCCAGGCGCATCAATTGGCCGGTTACACCAGCGAAGACAACGTGCTGCTGCTTGACGTGACGCCGCTGACGCTGGGCCTTGAGACCATGGGCGGCGTGGTGGAGCCGATTGTGCCGCGCAACAGCACCTTGCCCATTGCCAAGGCGCAAGACTTCACCACCTTTGAAGACGGTCAAACCGCACTGGCCTTGCACGTGGTGCAAGGCGAACGGGACATGGCTGCGGACTGCCGCAGCTTGGCGCGATTTGAGTTGCGTGGCATACCGCCCATGGCAGCGGGAGCGGCACGCATCCGGGTGACGTTTACGGTAGACGCCGACGGCTTGTTACAGGTTGAGGCGCTAGAGCAAACCACCGGCACCGCCGCGCGCATTGAAGTCAAACCCTCGTACGGTTTGTCTGACGATGAACTCAGCCGCATGCTGCAAGAAGGCTTTAGTGAGGCCCAGCAAGACAAACAGGCGCGCGCCCTGGCCCAAGCGCAGGTAGATGCCCAAAGACTGGTGCAAGCTACCCGCAGCGCGCTGGCGCAAGACGGCGCCCTACTTGAGGCTGGCCAGCAGCAAGCCCTGCACGACCAAGCGGCCGCGCTGGCCGAGCAAGCCGAGCACGGCACCGATGCGGCCGCGCTTGAGCAAGCCACGCAAGCGCTTAATCACGCCACCGAGGCGTTTGCCGCGCTGCGCATGAACCACCAAATTGGCCAAGCCCTAAGCGGGCAGCACGTGGAGTCCATTAAATGACACGCATCCAGGTGCTACCGCACCCCGAATATTGTCCCGAAGGCAAAACCCTAGAGGCCACGCCCGGCGACTCGGTGTGCGAAACGCTACTGGAGCACGGCATTGAAATCGAACACGCCTGCGAAATGGCCTGCGCCTGCACCACCTGCCATGTGGTGGTGCGCGAGGGCTTTGCCAGCTTGGGCGAACTTGACGAAAGCGAAGAAGACCTGTTGGACCGTGCCTGGGGCTTGGAGCCGCAGTCGCGCCTAAGTTGCCAAGCCATTGTGGGTCAACAGCCGCTGGTTATTGACATACCGCGTTACTCCATCAACCACGCCAAAGAGCGACACTAGGCGCAGTCGGTACACTAAGGCATGCGGCAAATTGTTTTAGATACCGAAACCACCGGCCTCTCCGCGCAAGACGGAGACCGAATTTTAGAAATAGGCTGCGTGGAACTGGTGCAGCGCCGTCTAACCGGTAACACGCTGCACTTGTACATTAACCCTGAGCGCGAAAGTCATCCCGATGCGCTTAAGGTACACGGCATCAGCGCCGACTTTTTGGCCGACAAACCCAAGTTTGCTGACATTACCGAGAACCTGTTGAACTACCTGGCGGGGGCCGAGTTAATTATTCACAACGCACCGTTTGACGTGGGCTTTTTGGACCGCGAACTCGAGCGACTGGGACGCGGCCCGCTGGCCCAGCACGTAAGCGGTGTGGTGGACAGTCTGGTGCTGGCCAAAACACTTTACCCGGGTAAGCGCAATAGCCTCGATGCGTTGTGCGATCGCTTGGAAGTGGACAACTCGGGTCGCACCCTGCACGGCGCGTTGCTTGACGCTGAGCTGCTGGCTGAGGTGTACATTCGCCTCACCCGTGGACAAGACGCCCTGGACATGGACAACGAGGCCGCCCACGGCCAAAACAACCCAGATGCCAGCCAGCCGTTACGTGACCTACGCACACTGGCCTTGCCGGTGGTGCGCCCCAACGACACCGAATGGCAGGCGCATCAGGCGCTGCTGACCGACATGGAAAAGCTTGGCCAGCGCCCAGTGGCCTGGCCCACGCCGGGCTAGGGTCGGGCGAAGGCCGGCGGCGCAAACGGCGTTGGTGATTGTTTATAATGGAAGGCTCGGGCGATTAACTCAGCGGTAGAGTGCCACCTTCACACGGTGGAAGCCAGTGGTTCGATCCCACTATCGCCCACCATCTTGCGCGCACCTAGATACCGCCGCGCGTAGGGCCAGCAAGTAGCTGTCCACCCCAAACCCCACCACCTGCCCCGTGACTACCCCGGCCAGTACCGAGACGTGGCGAAACGCCTCACGCGCATGAATGTTGCTCATGTGTAACTCCACCACGGGGCAGCTCAGCATCTCCAGCGCGTCGCGTATGGCGTAGCTGGTGTGCGTCCATGCCCCAGCGTTAATCAGCACGGCGTCGGTGCTGTCTTGCACGGCTTGGTGAATGCGCTCGCACATGGCGCCTTCGTGGTTGGTTTGAAAGGCTTCAACCCGCGCGCCAAGCGTTTGCCCAAGTTGGGTCAGTGCGTCGTTAATTTGATTCAGCGTGGTGCTGCCGTAGTGCGCGGGGTTACGCTTGCCAAACATGTTGTGGTTCACCCCGTGCAGCATCAGTATGTTCATGCGTTGTCCTTGGTTGCCGGCCCGGACGCGTCGGCGGCGCGTTGCCTGAGTTCGAATTTTTGAATTTTGCCAGTGGATGTTTTGGGTATGGGCTCAAAGCGTATGTCTTTGGGTACCTTGTAGCCCGCAAGCAACGCTTTGCAGTGCGCCACCAGCTCGGCGGCAGTTACCGTGGTTTGTGCGTGGCATTCAACAAAGGCCACCGGGGTTTCGCCCCATTTGGCGTCGGGCTTGGCTACCACGGCGCACGCGGCGACGGCGGGGTGGCGGTACAGCGCATCTTCAACTTCGATCGAGCTGATGTTCTCGCCACCCGAGATGATGATGTCTTTGCTTCGGTCTTTGATTTGCACGTAGCGGTCGGGGTGCAGCACCGCCAGGTCACCGGTGTGAAACCAGCCATCGGCCAATGCCTTTTGCGTGCCTTGCGGGTTTTTTAGGTAGCCCTTCATCACGATGTTGCCGCGAAACATGATTTCGCCCATGGTCTGCCCGTCGGCGGGTACCTCTTGCATGGTTTCGGGGTCGCGTACCGTCATGCCGTCTTGCAACTCGTAGCGCACACCTTGGCGGGCGTTGAGGCGGGTTTGTTCGGCCACGTCTTGCTGCGCCCAGTGTGGGTGCTTGGCCGCCACGCAGGCCGGGCCATACACCTCGGTTAGGCCATACACGTGGGTGATGTCAAAGCCGATGTTGGCCATGCCCTCAATCATGGCCGCCGGCGGCGCCGCCCCCGCCACCATGCCTTTGACTTGCTGGGTGATGCCTTGGCGCCACTCGGGCGGGGCAGCAAGCAGTTGGTTGTGCACGATGGGGGCGGCGCAGTAGTGGCTAACGGCGTGGGTTTGCATGGCCTGCAGCACGGCCTTGGCCTCAACCTTGCGTAAGCACACGTGGGTGCCTGCCAGCAGCGCCAGGGTCCACGGAAAACACCACCCGTTGCAGTGAAACATGGGCAGCGTCCACAAGTAGCGGGCAAAGTGGGGCATGTGCCACGTCACGGCGTTGTTGACCGCGTTGAGGTAGGCGCCTCGGTGGTGCGTGACCACGCCCTTGGGGTCGCCAGTGGTGCCCGAGGTGTAGCTGACGGCAATGGCGTCCCATTCGTCGGCTGGGCCGGGCCACTGGGCCAATGGCTCGTGCGCGGCGAGCCAAGCTTCGTAGTTCAGTGATCCCACGGCGTGGTGCGGGCCGGGATATTCGCTGTCGTGCACGTTAACCACCAGTGGGGTGCGGCCATGCTGCTGCTGCAGGTGCTGCAGCGCTTGCGCCATGACCTCGCCAAACTCGGTATCGGTAATCAACACCTCGGCCTCGCAATGCGCCATCTGCCACGCCAGCATGGCCGCGTCGAGCCGGGTGTTGAGCGCGTTGAGCACCGCGCCCAGGGCAGGCACGGCGTAATGCGCCTCAATCATTTCTGGGGTGTTGGTGAGCATGACGCTGACCGTGCTGCCGCGGCTCACGCCATGCGCGGCCAAGGCGGCGGCCAAGCGGGCACTGCGTTCGTGGGTTTGGGCCCAGGTGTACTGGCGGCTGCCGTGTTGCACCGCAACGAGTTGCGGATACACCTCGGCGCTGCGCTGCACAAAGGACACAGGCGACAACGCCACGTGGTTGGCGTTGGTGCGGGGCAGGTGTTGTTGGTAAATGTTGAGCGGGTTCATGCGGGTTTAGGAGCAGGCGTGTTGTAGGGCTTGGTCAAGGTCCCACAAGATGTCGTCGATGTGCTCAAGCCCAACCGAAAGCCGCACCATGTCTGGCGTGATGCCTGCGGCTTGCAGCTGCTCGGCTTGCAGCTGGCGGTGGGTGGTTGAGGCCGGGTGGCTGATGAGGGTGCGGGTGTCACCAATATTAACCAAGTGGCTAATGAAGGTGAGGGATTCAAGCAGCTTAACCCCCGCTTGTATGCCGCCACGCACGCCAAACGCCAGCAGGCCCGAGGCAGCAGGCTGCTCGTGCGCAGGCCGGCAGGACTGCTGGCGTAGCAACTGATGCTGCGGGTGCTCGGGTAGGCCAGGGTAGGCCACCCACGCCACGTGGGGGTGGTGCGACAGGTGCTGCGCCACGGCCAGCGCGTTGGCGTTGTGTTGCGCCATGCGCAACGGCAGCGTCTCGATGCCCTGCAACAACTGCCAGGCGCTGGCTGGTGCCAAGCTGGCACCGTGCACGCGTAGGCCTTCCATGCGCAGGCGCATGGTTAGGCCAAAGTCGCCAAAGGTTTCGTAAAACCGCACGCCGTGGTAGCCGGGCGAGGGATCGGTCATGCCAGCAAAGTTGCCGTTGTCCCAGGCAAAGCGGCCGCTTTCTACCACCACCCCGCCTAGGGTGGTGCCGTGGCCGCCGAGGTATTTGGTCGCCGAGTGAATCACCACATCGGCCCCGTGCGCCATGGGGTTGCACAGGTAGGGCGAGAGTACGGTGTTGTCTACCACCAACGGCACGCCGTGCTGGTGCGCCACCTCGGCTACCGCGGCAATGTTAAGTACCTGCATGCTGGGGTTGCCCAGGGTTTCAGCATAAACCGCGCGGGTGTTGGGCTGCATGGCCGCGGCAAAGGCCTCGGGTGAGGTGCCATTAACAAAGGTGGTTTGTATGCCCATGCGCGGCAAGTTAACCGCCAGCATGGTGATGCTGCCGCCGTACAGGCTGTTGGCCGCTACCACGTGGTCGCCTTGTTGCAGTAAGGTGGTAAACAGCAGCGACTCGGCAGCCATGCCGCTGGCCGTGGCCACGGCGGCTCGCCCCCCTTCGAGCGCGGCCACGCGCTCTTCAAATGCGGCCACCGTGGGGTTGCTTAGGCGTGAGTACACGTTGCCAAAGGTTTGCAGGTTAAACAAGCTGGCGGCGTGTTCGGCGTCGTCAAATACAAAGCTGGAGGTTTGGTAAATCGGTAGGGCGCGTGCGCCGGTGGCGGCGTCGGGAATTTGCCCGGCGTGTATGCACAGCGTTTCGGGGTGAAAGCGGCGCTCGGTGCTGCTCATGCCGGGGGTAGGCCGGCGTGCAGGCGCCGCGCCGATATGACGCCGGTGTTCACACCAGCCCAGTGCAGGCCGCCAAACAGGCGGGCGTGTTCAATTTTGACGCAGCGGTCTTGCACCACCTCAAGCCCCCCTGCGGTGGCAAGGGCGCTGGCTTGTTCGTTCACCACGCCCAGCTGCAGCCACAACACCTTGGCCCCAATGGCCACGGCCTGCTGGGCAATGGCCGGTGTGTCTTCGGGGCGGCGAAACACATCCACCATGTCCACGGGTTGGTCAATCGCCGCCAAATTGGGGTAGCAGCGCTGGCCCAAAATTTCGGTGTACTTGGGGTTAACCGGCACAATACGGTAGCCGTGCTCAAGCATGTACTTGGCGGCAAAGTACGACGGCCGATGAGCCTCGGCAGACAGCCCCACCACCGCCAAGGTGCGGCACTGTTGCAGCAGGCGGCGCAGGTTGGGCAGGGTGCTCACCGGGTGAAGTTGGGTTG
>JAYPEA010000008.1:34124-46892 GCA_038125525.1 Burkholderiaceae bacterium
TGGGGCATGCGCTGAATGGTGAGCATCATGGCGCTGCACTGGGCAAACAGCGCGCGGTAAAACGCCTCATCGGGTTGGGCGCGCATTTCGCGCAAGTCATGCCCAGCGCAAAACGCCTTGCCCGTGGCCGCCAGCAACACCACGCGACACGCCGAGTTGGCGGCCACCGTGTTGAGCGTATGCTGCATGGCCTCGAGCATGTCGCCAGACAGCGGGTTAAATTGCTCGGGTCGGTTAAGCGTAATGCGTGTCACGCCGGGGGCGGGCTCATCGGTGAGAAGCCAAGGGGCTTGTTCGGTCATGTCAGGTCTCCGGTGGGGCCGATGGGGCTTGCTGGCGCTGCAGGGCTTGTTGGCGGATGGCCTGCAGCGTGGTACGCGAGGTGATTTGTTCGGGGTCAATGGGCAGTTCAAGCAACGTGCCTTGCTCGCGGGCCAGCGCGCGTTGCAGGGCTGGAGCAAAGTCTGTGGTGCGCGTGACCCGCTCCGCGGCGTAGCCGTAGGCCTTGGCCAGGGCGCAAAAGTCGGGGTTGCGCAGGCTGGAGCCGCTGACGTGGGTGGGGTACTCGCGCTCTTGATGCATGCGGATGGTGCCGTACATGCCGTTGTTTAGCAGCACCACGATGCTACGCCCGCCGTGCTGCACGGCGGTGGCTAGCTCTTGACCGTTCATTAAAAAATCGCCGTCGCCCGAAAAGGTAAGCACTGTACGCCCGGTAACGAGGTTGGCCGCAATGCCTGCGGGCACGCCGTAGCCCATGGCGCCCACGGTGGGGGCGAGCTGCGTTTTGTGGCCCTTGGCCCAGCCGTGATACATAAAAAACCGATGCAACCAACCCGCAAAGTTACCCGCGCCGTTGGTGAGCACCGCCTCGGGCGGCAGCAGTTGCGCGCAGTTGCGCACCACCTCGGCTAGGTCAATCGGGTAGGGCGCGGCCGGGGTGGTGAGGTTGTCCAGGTAAGCCTGTCGCAGTGCCTGGGTGTGCGCCTGCCACGGCGTTTGGGCGGGGGGCTTGGCAGCAGCGAATGCGGCTGCGGCTTCGGGCATGGTGGCAATGCCGGCCACTTGCGCGTGATACACGCGGTGCAGTTCGTCCGCTGCTGGGTGCAGGTGCAGCAGGGCTTGGCGCGGCTCGGGCACTTGCAGCAGGGTGTAGCCGCTGGTGGTGATTTCGCCTAAGCGGCAGCCCAGTGCCAGCAGCACATCGGCCTCGCGCACGGCCTGTGCCAAGGCCGGGGCCACGCCAATGCCTACGTCACCTGCGTAGCAGGGGTGGTGGTTGTCGAACACGTCTTGAAACCGAAACGCGTTGGCCACCGGCAGTTGCCACGCCTGTGCAAACGCCTGCAAGTCGGCCGCGGCCTGCGGCGTCCAGCCCGCGCCACCGGCCAGCACCAAAGGGCGCTGGGCCTGCGCTAGGCGTTGCACCATGGCCTGGATGGTAGCCGCCGAAGGTGCAGCCACGGCCGGTTCAATGCGCGTCACGGGGCGTGCCTCGGTAAGGGCGGTGAGCATGTCCTCGGGTAGCACCACCACCACCGGCCCGGGGCGACCCTGCAAGGCCGTGGCAAAGGCGCGGGCCACGTATTCGGGTATGCGGTCCACGTGGTCAATGCGCTCTACGCGCTTGGCCAGCCCTTTGGTGTTGGGGCCAAAAAAGCTGGCAAAGTCGATTTCTTGAAATGCTTCGCGGTCGCGCATGTCGCTGGCCACGTCGCCCACAAACATCACCAGTGGCACCGAGTCTTGCGCCGCGGTGTGTAGCCCAATGGCGGCGTTGGCCGCGCCCGGGCCACGGGTAACCAAGCACACCCCGGGACGCCCGGTTAGGCGGGCGTGCGCATCCGCCATGAATGCGCTGCCGGCTTCTTGACGGTTGGTGACAAAGCGAATCGCCGGCTGCCAGGCGTGCAAGCCTTCAAGCACCGCCAAGTAGCTCTCACCCGGTACTCCAAACACCACCTCAACGCCCTGTTGCACAAGGCATTCCACCAGCAGATGGCCGCCGGGCTGGCGCATGCGGTTTAGGCCAGCGAGGCCTGCGCGGCGGGGTAGCCGATGGTGTCCAGCGCGTTGGCCAAATGGGCCACCGCGCGCTGCGGGTGGTGCAACTTGTCTAGGCCAAACAGGCCAATGCGAAAGGTGCGAAAACCCTCTGGCTCATTGCACTGCAGCGGTACCCCGGCGGCGGTTTGTAACCCGGCTTGCATAAACTTTTTGCCGTTGTGCAGTTCGGGGTCGGTGGTGTGGCACACCACCACGCCCGGGGCTTCGTAGCCCGCGGCTGCCACGCTGGCAAAACCGCGTTCGGCCAGCAACTCGCGCACCAACTGCCCGAGTGCCCACTGCTCATCTTGTACCTTGCTGTAGCCGTAGGCTTGCATCTCGCGCATGGTTTGGGCCAGCGTAACCAAGGCGTCGGTCGGCATGGTGGTGTGGTACGCGTGGCCGCCATCAAGGTAGGCCTGCATGATGCCGTGCCAACGCTTGAGGTCGCAGGCAAAACTGCTGCTTTGGGTGGTGGCAAGGGCGGCCACGGCGCGCTCGCCCAGCATCACCATGGCGCACGCCGGCGAGGCGCTCCAGCCCTTTTGGGGGGCGGTTACCAGCACGTCCACCCCGAGCGCTTGCATGTCGACCCACAGCGCACCCGAGGCAATGCAGTCAAGCACCAGCAAGCCGCCCACCTCGTGTGTGGCCTGAGCCAGTTGGACTAGGTAGTCGTTGGGCAGCAGCATGCCAGCCGAGGTCTCAACGTGAGGCGCAAACACCACCGCCGGGCGGTCGGTGCGAATAGCCTGCGTTACTTCGTCGATTGGGCAGGGTGCCCATGCTGCCTGGGCTTCGCTTGAGAGCGGGCGTGCCATGCACACGGTGCTGTGGCTGGCAATGCCGCCAGCATCCAAAATTTGTGTCCAGCGGTAGCTGAACCAGCCGTTGCGTACCACCAGCACCGGCTGCTGGTTGGCGAACTGGCGCGCCACGGCTTCCATGCCAAACGTGCCGCTACCTGGGACGATGACGGCCGAGGCGGCGTGGTAAGTTTGGGTGAGCGCAGCGTGCAACTCGCGCATCACGCCCTGAAAACGCTGCGACATGTGATTGAGTGCCCGGTCGGTGTAAACCACCGAAAATTCAAGCAAACCGTCGGGGTCTACTGTGGGGTGCAGTCCTGCCATGGGGTACCTCCAGCCAATCCTTTACTGTACCGGAAAGCGCGCAGCCCTTGTGATTACGCGGGATCGGTGGCGTGAAACTGCAACGCAGCCAAGCTGGCGTACAGGCCGCCTTGGTCGCGAAGTTGGGCATGGGTGCCGGTTTCTATCAACTGCCCGTGGTCCAGCACCCAAATCACGTCGGCCTTTTGTACCGTGGCCAAGCGGTGCGCAATCACCAGCGTGGTGCGCCCTTGCATGGCCGACTCAAGCGCTTGCTGCACCAGGCGTTCGCTGTGCGCATCAAGGGCGCTGGTGGCCTCATCGAGCAACAGCAAGGGCGGGTTTTTTAGTAACGCGCGCGCAATGGCAATGCGCTGGCGTTGCCCGCCCGATAAGCGCACGCCGCGCTCGCCCAGTTCGGTGTGATAGCCCTGGGGCAGGGCCTCAATAAATTCGTGCGCGTGCGCCGCCTTGGCCGCGGCTTGCACGCGCGCGGCGCTGGCGTTGGGGTCGGCGTATGCAATGTTGTCGTGCGCCGAGCCGGCAAATAGCACCGGCTCTTGCGGCACCACCCCCACGCGTTGGCGCAGCGCATCGAGCTCAAGTTGCCGCAGCGGCACGCCGTTTAGTGCAATGTGGCCTTGTTCGGGATCGTAAAAGCGCAGCAGCAGCTGAAACAGCGTGGTTTTGCCTGCGCCGCTTGGGCCCACCACCGCCACCGTTTGCCCCGGCTGCACCTGCGCGCTGATGCGTTGCAAGGCCCAGGTGTCGGGCCGCGAGGGGTAGCGAAAGCCCACGTTGTTCAGCGTCAGTGCCGCCCCTTCGGCCCTCGGGGGTAGGACAACAGGGCAGGCGGGCTCGGGCAAGCTGGAGTGCGTCTGCAGCAGCTCCATGAGCCGTTCGGTGGCGCCGGCGGCGCGTTGCAAGTCACCGTACACCTCGCCAATGACGGCCACTGCGCTGGCCAGCAACACAATGTAGATGACCGTTTGGCCCAGCATACCAGCGCTGGTGCGCCCGTCTTGCACCGCGACCACGCCCAAGTACAGCCCCCACAACAAGGCGGCGCTTGTCGTCAAAATAATAAAACCCACCAGTACCGCGCGCGCCCGCGCTCGGCGCAACGCCGCGCCCACCGTTTGCTGTACCGCCTGGGCAAAGCGGGCCGCCTCACGGCCCTCGGCAGCGTAGCTTTGCACCACGGCAATGCCACCCAGCACCTCGCTGGCCATGGCGCTGCTGTCGGCCATGCGGTCTTGGTTGGCGCGCGATAAACGTCGCACCCGCCGCCCAAGCCACGCGCTGGGCCACACCACCAACAGCATCAGCGCCAGCACCTGCAACATTAGCCACGGGTTGGTGTACACCAGCATCAACAAGGCGCCCGTGCCCATCACCACGTTGCGCAGCCCCATGGACAGCGACGAGCCCACCACGGTTTGGATCAGCGTGGTGTCGTTGCCCAGGCGAGACAACACCTCACCCACTGGCGTGGACTCAAAAAACACCGGGCTTTGCCGCAGCACGTGGGCGTACACGGCATGGCGCAAATCGCCTGTGATGCGCTCGCCTAACCACGTGACCGTGTAGTAGCGCAGCGCCGAGAACACCGCCAAGGCCGCAGCCACCGCCATGAGCCCACCAAAATAGCCGGCCATGGCTTGCCCCTGCAAACCGGCGGCAATGCCTTGGTCAATCAGCGCGCGCAGCGCCACCGGCAAGGCCAGCGTGCTGCCCGCAGCGGCCAGCAAACACAGCAACGCCAGCCCCACCACCACGCCGTAGGGCCTAACAAAGGGCCACAAGCCCGAGAGCGTCTTTTGCGCTACCCTAGCGGTTTGCTCCGGTTGGGGTGTTGGAAAAGTTTGCTTCATGGCCCACATTAAAGCACTGGTATTTGACGTCTTTGGCACCCTGGTGGATTGGCGCACCAGCATTGCCCATCATGCCGAGCAGCAGCTGGCTCCGCTGGGCGTACGCGACGACTGGCTGGCCTTTGCCGACGACTGGCGTGCGCAGTACCAGCCCGCCATGGAGGAGGTGCGCACCGGGCGCTTGGGTTATGTGAAACTCGACGCCCTGCACCGACGCAACCTAGACGTGGTGCTGCGCGCGCGCGGCCACCACGCCATTAACGACGCCACCCGCGCCCGCCTTAACCTGGCCTGGCATGCGCTGCAAGCCTGGCCCGATGTTGCCCAAGGCCTAGCCGCCTTGCGCCAGCAGTTTGTGCTGGGGCCTTGCTCCAACGGGCACATTGCCCTGATGGCCAACTTGGCGCGGCACAACGGCTGGCACTGGGATGCCATTTTGGGCGCCGAACTGGCGCAAGACTACAAACCCAAAGCGGTGGTGTACACCGCGGCGGCTGCCGCGCTGGACATGGCCCCGCACGAGGTGATGATGGTGGCCGCCCACAGCAACGACTTGCAAGCCGCCGCCGCCAGCGGTTTGCGCACCGCGTTTGTGGCGCGCCCGCACGAATACGGCCCCAACACCGGCGAGCCGCGTGCCACCGTGCCGGTTGACTTTGAAGCCAGCGACTTGGCCCACTTGGCGCGCTTGCTGCGCTTGGAGTAGGGCGCCGTGCAAATCGACATCATCTCTGACGTGGTGTGCCCCTGGTGCTACGTGGGCCTGCGCCGCCTGGAGCAAGCCCTGCAACAAACCCCACCGCCGCAGCCCGTGCAATTGCGCTGGCACGGCTTTGAGCTCAACCCCGACATGCACGAGCAAGGCGTAAGCCGCACCCAATACCTAATGGGCAAGTTTGGCACCACCGAGCCGCCGCACCTCGCGCGCCTAAGCGCCATTGGGCAAGAGCTGGGTATTGCCTTTAATTGGGCGGCCATGACCCACCAACCCCACACCGCCGCGCTACATGCCATGGTGGCGCAAGCGCCCGACCCCAGCGCGCTCATGCAAGCGCTGTTCGACGGGTTTTTTATTCAAGGCCTCAACCTGGCCAACCACCAGCACCTGACGCAACTGGCCCAGCCGCTAGGGCTGAGCGCCCAGTGGGTGGCCGAGCATAGCCAGCTTACCCCCACCGCGCGTGCCCAGCGCCAGCAACAACTGGCACAGTGGCAACAAATGGGGGTGCAGGGCGTGCCGTTTTTTGTATTCAACCAGCGCGTGGGGGTGTCGGGTGCGCAAACGCCCGACGTGCTGCGCCAAGCCATGGCGCAGGCCATGACCGAAGCCACCCCAGCGTCCGAATAAGCGCCACACGCCAACCCACAACCGCCCCGCTTCACCGTCCATTTCTTCGCTCTCCACGCCTGTCTCCCAAGGCCTACCAATCATGACGCCCACTTACGACTTTCCGTACCCTACGCCACGCCTGCCTGTGTTTGGGCGCAATGTGGTGGCCACCTCGCACGCCATGGCCGCCCAAGCCGGCTTGCTTATGCTGCAACGCGGCGGCTCGGCGGTAGACGCCGCCATTGCAGGCGCGGCCATGATGACGTTGGTTGAACCCGTCAGCAACGGCCTGGGCTCTGACCTGTTTGCCATGGTGTGGGACGGCCAGCAACTGCAAGGCCTTAATGCCTCGGGCCAAGCGCCCCGCGCTTGGACGCCCGAATACTTTACCCAGCGCCACGGGGCCGATTGCACCACCCCACCCATGCGCGGCGTGGACGCGGTGACCGTGCCCGGTATGGTGGGCGGCTGGGTGGCGCTGCACCAGCGCCATGGCCGCCTGCCACTGGCCGAGGTGCTGGAGCCAGCGGCCGAGCTGGCCGAAAAAGGCTACGCCGTGCCCGTGGTGGTGCAACAAAAATGGGCCGCTGCCGTGCCCTTGCTGCAATCGCAACCGGGCTTTGCCCAGGTGTTTATGCCCCATGGCCGCGCGCCCGAGGTGGGCGAGCACTTTGCCCTTGCCGCAGCGGCGCGCACCCTACGCGCCATTGGCCAAACCCAAGGGCAGGCGTTTTACCAGGGCGAGTTGGCACAAGCCCTTACCCGCTTTGTGCAGCAGCACGGCGGCGCGCTTGAGATGGCCGACATGCAGGCCTACCAACCCGAATGGGTCACCCCAATACAAGCCAACTACCGCGGCTACACCGTGCACGAAATGCCACCCAACGGCCAAGGTATTGCCGCACTCATGGCCCTGGGCATGGTGCAACACTTTGACCTAGCCGCCATGGGCCCCGACGACGTGCTGGCCCAACACATACAAATTGAAGCCATGAAGCTGGCCTTTGCCGACGTGTACCGCCACGTGGCCGACCCACGCGCCATGGCTTTGAGTACACAAGAGTTGCTTGACCCGGCCTACCTGGCGCAACGCGCACGCCTGATTAACCCTAAGCAAGCGCAGGTGATGGGCGCGGGCGACTTGGGCCGTGGCGGCACCATATACCTCAATGCCGCCGACGCCAACGGCATGATGGTGAGCCTGATTCAAAGCAACTACATGGGCTTTGGCTCCGGCGTGGTCGAGCCCAGTACCGGTATCAGCCTACACAACCGGGGGCACGCGTTTCAAATTGGCGCCCACGCGCCCAACCCCAGCAATCAAGTCGCGCCGGGCAAGCGGCCGTTTCACACCATCATTCCGGGTTTTTTGTCGCACCAGGGGCAGCCGGTGATGGCCTTTGGCGTGATGGGGGCCAACATGCAGCCCCAAGGTCACCTGCAGACCTTGGTGCGCATGCTGGACCACCAGCAAAACGTGCAAACCGCTTGCGATGCGCCGCGCTGGCGTTTTTATCATGGCAAGGTGCTCAACCTCGAAGGCACCATGGCCCCGGCACTGGCCAGTGGTCTCATGGCGTTGGGCCACGAAGTCTCGGTGATTCAAGACAGCTACCAAGATTTTGGCGCGGGTCAATTTATTTGGCGTCAACCCGACTTTGCCCAACGCGGCTACGTAGCCGCCAGCGACCCCCGGCGCGACGGCGCCGCTGCGGCATGGATGTAGCCCCGGGCGCGCCCCACCGCAACCTGTGCACCGACTGCGGTGTGTCGCGCACCAGCCAACCCAAGCGCTGCGCCAGCGCCTGCCAATTTATTGCGCCGCGCTACCCGCAGCTTGAGCAGCAAGTCCATGGTCGCGCCGCGCATCCGCAAAACGAGGCGCACTTTGGTGTACTCAAGGCCATGCACCAGGCTTGGTTGCAGCCGCCCCAGCCCGGGGCTCAATGGAGCGGCCTGGCCACCACGCTGGCGCAGCAGTTACTCGAGCAAGGGCGGGTAAGCGCCGTGCTGACCATGCAACCCCACCCCGATGACTCATGGCGGCCGCAGCCCGTGCTGGTTACCCGTGCGCAAGACATGGCCCGGTGCCGCGGTATGCGCATGGGCTACGCACCCTTGCTGCAGCTGCTTGAGCCGGCCCTAGCCCAAGGCCACACCCGCTTGGCCGTGATTGGCATACCCTGTCAAATTTACGCCTTGCGCGCGCTGCAGCCCACACTTAACCTGCAAGCGCTTTACACCATCGGCACGCCGTGTTCAGACAACACCACCACCGAAAACTTTCACCAATTTTTGGCCCGCATCGAGCCTAACCCCGAGCAAGTAACCTATCTGGAGTTTTGCCCCGACTACCACGTGGAGCTGCGCTACCGCAGCGGCCGCGTGCGGCGCGTGCCGTTTTTGCAATTGCCGCTGGCCGATTTGCCCGATGATTTTTTTCCTACCACCTGCCGCACCTGTGTGGACTACACCAACCGCCTGGCCGACATTACCGTGGGCTACATGGGCGGCAGCGGCCAACAATGGGTGTTGGTGCGCAACGCACGCGGGGCGGACATGCTGAGCCAACTTGGCCAAGCCGTACACCTTACGCCACCGCGCAGCAGCGGCCGCCGTAGCGGCTCGGTACGGGGCTTTGTGGCCAACACCCAGCGTGCCGCCGGTGGCTTGCCACTGCGCCGCATGCCACAGTGGCTGCGACCTTTGGTGGCTTGGCTGATGCCTAAGATTGGCCCCAAAGGGCTAGAGTTTGCCCGAGCCCGGGTAGAGATGAAAGCCGCCGAAACCGTGTTGCACCTGCGCCGAACCCATGCCGCGCGCATGCCCCGCATGGTGCCGGCGCACGTGTGGCAGGTGCTCAAGCCCTACGGCATCAAGCCGCTTGAGGCAGAGCGTGCCCCGGTGCAGCCACCGCCTGCGCCGCCAGCGTAAGTGCGTGCAGCCGGGCCTCGGGGTCGTAAATGTCGCACACCAGCATCAGCTCATCGGCCTGCGTAAGCTGCTGCAACTCGTGCAAACGTTGCCCCATGGTCTCGGGCCCACCCACGGCGGCGGCACCCAAAAAGTCTTGCAGCCCAGCCAATTCTTGCGGCTGTAGGGTTTGCAAATAGCCCGCCACCGGCGGCTGTAACGCGCGCCGGTCACCCCGCAGAATACCTACAAAACGCTGGTACACCGACGTGGCCAAAAAATCCGCGTGCTCATCGCTGTTGGCAGCCACCAATGGCACACCAATCACCACATACGGCTTGGGCCAACGCGCCGAGGGCTGATACCCGCTGCGGTAAACCTGCAGCGCCTGCATCAGGTAGCGCGGCGCAAAGTGCGAGGCAAAGGCAAACGGCATGCCCAATTGCGCGGCCAATTGGGCCGAGTACAAACTCGAGCCCAGCAGCCAAATCGGCACATGCGTGCCCGCTCCGGGCAACGCTCGAACGCGCTGACCCGGTTGCACGTCCCCCAACAGCTGCTGCAACTCCAGCACATCGCGCGGAAAATCGGACTCGCTCTCGACCCGGTCGCGCCGCAACGCACGCATGGTGGTGGGGTCGGTGCCTGGGGCGCGGCCCAGACCCAGGTCGATGCGCCCCGGATACAACTCGGCCAACGTGCCAAACGCCTCGGCCACCACCAACGGGGCGTGGTTGGGCAGCATGATGCCGCCCGAGCCCACGCGAATACGCTGCGTGCCCTGCGCCACGTGGCCCACCAGCACGGCCGTGGCTGAGCTCGCAACCCCGGCCAAATTGTGGTGCTCGGCCATCCAGTAGCGCACAAAGCCCAGCGACTCGGCATGTTGCGCCGTCCGCCGCGCCAACTGCAAAGCGCTGCCCACGCCGTGGCCCTCGCGCACCGCCACCAAATCCAGCATCGATAAAGCAAACGTCATGCGCGCCATTTTGACCCAAAACGCCACCACGCGGGGCGCCCACTCACGCGCCACAGCAACCACGCAGCTAGCCCAAAATTGAGCACATTCCACGCCAGGCCATTGACAAATGCCGCACGGTAGCTGCCTGTTAAGTCAAACACCTGCCCCGACATCCACCCCCCCAGCGCCATGCCAAACAACGTGGCCATGATGACCGAGCCCACCCGCTGCCCAATTTGCGCCGTTGGAAAATGCTCGCGTACCACAATGGCGTACGACGGCACGATGCCGCCCTGAAACAAGCCAAACAAGCCCGCCACGACGGTAAGCGAGACCGGCCCTTGAAACGGCAAAAACAACACCAGCGCCAACGCCTGCGTGGCCGAACCCAGCAGCAGCGTGCGCAGGCCACCAATGCGGTCGCAAATCATGCCAAATACCAACCGGCTGACAATGCCGGTAAACAGCATCAGCGACAACAAATCGGCCCCGCGCGCCGCGCCAAAGCCCAAGTCGGTGCAGTACGCCACAATGTGCACCTGTGGCATGGCCATGGCCACGCAGCAGCTCAGGCCGGCTAACCACAACACCTTTTCTGCCCGCGCCGGCGACATACCAAAAGGCCGTGCATCCGGGCCCAGGTAACCCACCTCGCTTGCCGGTGCACCAGCGGGCTGGGCCGCCGCCGTGGTCCGCGTGGCTGGTGGTGCCGGGCGGCGCAATGGCCACGCCAGCAGCGCCATCAGCAGCGCAGCCCCCAAGCCCAGCACCACATAAGCCTGGCGCCATCCCCATTCCTGCATGGCCCACGACATGGCTTGCGGCCACACCGTGCCCGCGGCGTAATTGCCACTGGCACAAACCGCCACGGCCACCCCGCGGTACTTGCGCCACCACAGCGCCGTGTCGGCCAGCAACGGCGCAAAGGTGGTGGAGCTGCCCACCAAACCCAGCAAAAGCCCATGGACCAGCGAAAACGCCACCACCCCCTGCGCCATGCTGGCCAGAACAAACCCGCTGCCCACACCCAGCGCACCGAGCAGCAACACGCGCTGCAAGCCCACCCGGTCGGCCAGGCGACCCATGACCATACCGCCTATGCCAAAGCCAATCATCAACAACGTGTACGGCAACGAGGCATCGCCCCGACCGATACCAAATTCTTGCTGCACTTGCGGCAATACCACCGCCACCACGTACATGCCGCCGCTGCCCAAGGTCATGAGCAGCAAAATCACCACCAATCGCCACGCTGCGAGGCGCGAATCAATCCACTCAGCAGGCAAATAGGGGGCAGGGGCCGGGGGCATGCGCGCATCATACGAGCCTCGCCCCAATTTCGCCGCAATCTGTCCTATAGTCGGCGCCAACATCAACCACCCACGGGTTACCAGTGAACGCGGAACAACTCACAGGCATCATTCTTAGCGGCATCGCCGCGACCGCGGCGCTTGACGCATGGCAGCGTCTGGTGCACCGCTTGGGTGGCTACCCCCCGAGTAACTGGGCCATGGTGGGTCGCTGGCTTGCTGTGCTGGTGCGCCGGGGCGTGATTTTTAACGACCGGCTTACCAAAACCGAACCGGTGGCCCGTGAAGGGCTGATGGGCTGGAGCCTGCACTACGTGGTGGGTATTGGCTACGCCGCGCTGTATTGGTACGCTTGGCAACACGGCGAACTGTTGCAAGCCAACTGGCAACATGGCCTGCTCGCTGGTGTGCTTAGCGTGGTGGTGCCCTGGTTCTTTTTTATGCCCGCCATGGGCGCCGGCGTGCTGGCGCGCCATGCGCCCAGCCCGACGCGCACGTGTTTGTTTGCGTTGGCCGGGCACACGGTATTTGGTGCCGCCATGGGCGCCGCGCTGGGCGCCACACTGGCCTAAACCTGCGGGCGGGGGCTAGCTTGTTGGCTGCGCGTCGTCAAACCGCCGCGCCAGCGCCACGGCCGACTGCAGCAGCAGCCGCGTGTCCAACCCCGAGGCAATAAAGTTAAGCCCACGCTGCACGTAGGCACGGGTTTGTGCGTCGTCGGTGGACAAAATACCCACCGCTTTGCCTGCGCGTTGCACCCGCGTTACCGCATCGTCAATAGCTGCCTGCACTTTGGGGTGCCCCGGCTCGCCCACATAACCCAGCGAGGCCGACAAATCCGAAGGCCCAATAAACACCGCATCCACCCCTGGTGTGGCGGCAATGGCGTCTAGGTGCCGCAACGATTCGGCCGTTTCGGCCTGCACCACCAAACATACCTGCGCATTGGCCTCGTGCACATAGCGCGGGTGCATGCCCCAGCGCGAGGCACGCGCCCCGGCCACGCCACGCATGCCCCCGCCACCGTCGTTTTGCGGGTAGCGGCACGCGGCCACCAGCGCTTGTGCCTGCTCGGGCGTATCCACCATGGGCACCACCACCGTTTGCACACCCAAATCAAGCACCTGCTTGATCGTGTCGCTGCGCTGATTGGGTACCCGCACCAGCGCCTGCGTTTGTGGGTAACCTGCCAGCACGTGCAACTGCGCCAAAATGCTGCGTA
>JAYPEA010000009.1:0-38410 GCA_038125525.1 Burkholderiaceae bacterium
TTCGTTATTAAAAGCCGCCGCACCCAGCGGGCCGTCGCGCATGATGGCAAAGGCGTTGGCAATGTGGCCCGGGGTGTGATGCGCCAGCGGCTCGCTACCAGGCCAGTGCAACGCCGAGACGCTGTAACCCGTTAAGCCGGCCTTGGGCAGCGCACCCCGGCCGGTTGCGCCTTCGTCACGAATTTCGCCACCTGCACCTGTAGCCGCCCCCGGCCATGGGCTGATGGCAGTGGGATGGTTGTGCGTTTCAACCTTCATGAGCACATGGCGCAGCTCGGATTTAAGCGTGTAGGGCGCCGGTGCGGCATGCCCGGCTGCGCTGAACTGCTTGACGTGTTGGCCTTGCATCACGGCGGCGTTATCGGCGTAGGCCACCACCGTCCCCTCAGGGTGTTGGGCATGGGTATGCCGAATCATGTCAAACAGACTCATGTCCTGCGTTTGGCCGTCGATGTCAAAGGTGGCGTTAAAAATTTTGTGTCGGCAATGCTCGCTATTGGCCTGCGCAAACATCATCAACTCCACCTCGGTGGGGTTGCGCCCCAGCGCGACAAAGGCCTGCGCGAGGTAGTCCATCTCATCGTCGGTCATGGCCAGACCCATGGCTTGGTTGGCTTGGCGCAGCGCATTGGCGCCTTGCTCCAGTAGGGGCACGTGCTGGGTTGGCTGGGCCGTGGGGACGTCAAACACCTGCCACAGTTGGCTGGCATGGGTGAACACGGTCTCGGTCATGCGGTCGTGCAAACCGGTGGCCACGCGCAGCCACCCCGAATCTTCTGGCACGGCGGGGTGGTCATCAGGCCACGTCAACTGCCAGCACCACAAACGCTCAAGGCGTTGCACGGCAACGCCGGCGTTGACGGCCAAATCAACTGCCTTGGTGCCCCACGCCGAGACGGTACCCACCCGCGGCGCGACCCAAAGCCGCCGCGTGTTAGAGGCAAGCGCGGCCGGCTGGTCAATCGCTTCACCCCCAAGTAGGCGGGCGAGCTGCTGTACCGCCGAGGCGTCAAAGTGCTCGGCTTGCGCCGCGTACCAAGGGGCGGCCACCACGTCGACCGCCACACCCAACTGCGCTTGCAGCCAAGGCCGCACGTCGCGCAACGAGGGGGAAAAGCCAAACGAAACGGATGGGCCGACAAACAGCGCGCGGGGTAGGGTCACCAGCAAACGACCAAAGAGGTGGATAAGGCGTGTGATTTTACGGGGTTGAGAACTGCGCAACGCATGCGCTACGATAGATGCGCGCGGAGCGTGCGCCTCAGACGCGCCAGCGCCATCCAGCACCCTGACCATGACTGCCCTGCCTGATGCCCTTGTGAATCAAGCCCTGCTTGAGACCGTGTGCTGGCGCGCTTGGCCAGCACAAGGCAGTCAGCGTGTGGCAGAGGCCTTGCAGGCGTTAAGTGCACACGCTGTCGACACAGCCAGCGGCCAAGCCATTGCCGCGGCGCGAGATGCCTTGCAAGACCCCAATCCAGAACAAGCCAGCGCAACCATTGCCCAGTACCTAAGCACTCAGTCGGGGCGGTCGGAGATGCCAGCGGACGAGCCCGCGTCGACCGACTGGGTGGCCGAGGCGCTGGAGTGGCTAGACCAAGCCCAGGCGGCGTTGTTGCAGCTAGAGACCCAACCGCAAGACCCCCAGGCCATGCAAAGCCTCAAGCGGGCGTTGCACACCGTCAAGGGCGGCGCGGGGCTTAGCGCGCGCCATGCACTGGGCCAGCACATGCACGGCCTAGAGCAGCAACTGGCCGAATCCCTCCCAGCCATTGCCACCGACGCCCTGCTGCAAGGCCTGGACCAAGCGCGCGCCTTGCTAACCGGCGGGCAAAGCGCCACTGCCCACACCATGTCGTGGCGACTTGACTCGGCACAGATGGACGAGTTGCAAGCGCGCTGCGACGATTTGCTGCAACTGCAGTTCCAATTGCAACAAAGCCCTGCGGCCCAGGCCCCTGCCGTGCTGGCCCAAATGACGCGCCACAGCAAACGCCTGGCCCAGCACATGCAAACCCTGCGCCTGCAGCCCCTGCAACCCCTGCTCGACGCCATGCAGCGCGTGGTGCGCGACGCGGCCAAAGCCCAACAAAAAGACGTGGTGCTACAAGTCAGCGGCGGCCACACCACGCTGGACGCGGGTATGGTGCAAGCCCTGCGTGAGCCCCTCACCCACCTACTGCGCAACGCCGTGGCGCATGGCATTGAACCCGCTCAGCTTAGGCAACAACGACAAAAGCCCCGCGAGGGTCGTATCCGCTTAGACGTCAGCCGTGCTGGCCGCTTGATACAACTGACGGTGGAGGACGACGGCGCGGGCATTGACGAGACGGCGCTGCGAACCCGCGCGGCCGAGGCCGAAGACGTGCCACTCATCGCGCTGCTGGCCCGACCTGGGTTGAGTGCCGCCAGCCACACCGACGCCGTGGCCGGGCGCGGCATGGGGGTGCACGCCGCACAACAAGCCGTGCAAGCCGTGGCCGGCACGCTCAGCGTCACCCACGAGCCCCAGCAGGGCTGCTGCTGGCGTATCACCTTGCCCCAGTCACTGGCACTGCAAGAGGTGGTGCACGTCAGCGTAGGGGGCCATGCCATGCTGATTCCTGCGGTGCATGTGTTGCGCGTGGTTGACCCCACGCACACCCAACAAGACCCCCAAGCCCCGCGCACCACGCTGAACGCGCACGCGTGTTTTACGCCGCAAAGCACGCCAGCCAACCACACCTCGCCTTGGCAGGTTTGGCTGCAGTCAGGTGCCGGCCACTACCGGCTCTTGGTGGACCAAGTGCACGGCGTGCACGAGGTGCTGGTGCGCCCGGTTGACCCCTTGCTGGCCGAGGTGGCGCACTTGGCTGGCCACGCCCGACTGCCGGACAATCGCTTGGTCTGCGTGATTCATCCCGACCCCCTGTACTACGCTTTGCAACGCGCCCTAGGCGAGAAAACCACCCCATGCGCACCTTGACCATCACCCAACGCATCTTCTCGGTTTACGTTATGACCATTGCGCTGGTTGCCGGCTTTGGCTGGCTGGCCTACCAGGCCATCACCCACACCACACAGATGGTGGACGAGGTGTCACAAAACCACGTGCCCCGCACGGTGTTGTTGTCTGACATCAACGAGGTGATGAACGCCAACGAGTTTCTTGGCGCGGTGTACCTATACGCTGGCCCCGAGCAACGCCGCCGCATGATTGACGCCTACGACGCCAGCCGCCAACGCCGCGACGCGCTGATGAAGCAACTGCACACGCTTGACCACGCCTTTACCCAAAGCCAGTCGATGAGCGTATTGGATAAAGCCATTGCCGACATCGACGCCGCCGTGTTGGCCTTTACCGCG
The DNA here is from genome assembly GCA_038125525.1 of Burkholderiaceae bacterium. Taxonomy (GTDB): domain Bacteria; phylum Pseudomonadota; class Gammaproteobacteria; order Burkholderiales; family Burkholderiaceae_C; genus RS62. Next base: position 3,346 of record JAYPEA010000009.1, read on the forward strand.
GCGGTGCAACAAGGCCGCATCAGCAGCCTGGCGGACAGCCCGATTGCGCTGCGCCTCGAGACCCAACGCCAGGCCGCGCAGCAGGTGCTCTTTGACCTGATCAACCAGGCCCAAAGCCAAGTCATGTCGCGCAGCCAAGAAGTAACCACCCAACTGCGGCAGCTGCAAACCCAATCCCTTGCCATGGTGGCCGCGGTCATGGCGCTCACGCTCATTGCCGGGGCCGCAGCCAGCCGTGGCATCAAGCACTTGCTGCTGGGCGCCACCGAGCGGCTCAAACGCAGCACCAACGCCAACCGCGACCACGTCAGCCAGCTCACCGACACCAGCCAAAGTTTGGTGCACGGGGTGGCACAACAAGAGCAAGCCGTAGAGAGCGTAAGTCTTGCCTTAGCTGAGGCCAACCGCCGCACCCACGAGACGGTGCGCGAAGCAAGCACCGCGCGCGACCAAACCCGCGAGGCCCAGCAGTCCGCGCAAAACGGCCTGCAGGCCATGCACGACTTGCAGCAAGCCATGCAGGACGTGGAGCGCTCGGCCAAAGAAATGGCGCACATGGTGCGCAGCATTGACGACATTGCCAGCCAAACCAACATGCTGGCGCTCAATGCGGCGGTGGAGGCGGCACGCTCGGGTCAAGCCGGCGCTGGCTTTGGTGTGGTCGCCGACGAAGTGCGCGAACTTGCCCAGCGCAGCGCCGAGGCCGCCAAAGACACCGCGCGCCGCATTGACATGGCAACGGCGAGCGCTCGCGCCGGCATGGACAGCTGTGGCGCCATGGCGTTGGCGCTACAAGGCATCGTGCATCAAGTTAGCAACGCCGACGAGGCCGCCCAACGTATTGCCGAGGCCGCCCGCGTGCACGCCGACGAGCTGCAACACATGGCCCAGGGCATGGATGCCGTGCAACAAGTGGCGCAACAAACCCAACGCCACGCACAAGAGACGCGCCGGGTGGCCGAGGCACTGGCCGCACAAACCCGCATGCACAGCGAATTGATGCAGGCGCTGCAACGCATGGTGCAGCCGCAGGCCACACCCCACCCCAGCCCCGAGGCCACCCAGCGCCCTTGGCCAGCAGCCAAACCGGTGGCCGCGCTGGGGCACAGCAGCGAGGAGACGCTGGTGCCCACAGCCAACCGGGCGCGCAGCCCCAGCCGCTGAAGCCATGGCCACCGCCCGCGACCGGCGCCATCGCATGGCCCACGCCAACCAGTCGCTCGCACTGCGCACGCACACGGGTTGCTGGGCGGTGCCCATGACGGCAGTGGTGCAGGTGCTGCCTGCCACCCCCCTCACTCCCTTGCCGCTGGCCCCGGCGACCGTTATCGGCCTGTTGCCATGGCGCGGCCAGGCTGTGCCGGTGTTGCACCCACCCGGTGGCTCACCAAGCCCGCCGCAGGCCCAGCCCGCGGCCTCGCAGGTGGTGCTGCTGCAGCTACCTGCTCAGCAAAGCACCGTAGGTCTGCTGGTGAGTGAGGTGCTGCGCCACGCCCCAACCGATACGCCCTGGCTGGATATTGAGGCCTGGTGGCAAAACGCACGGCTAAGCGCATGATTGGCGTGCTCATCGTTGACGACTCGGCCTTGGCGCGCGACACCGTGGCGCGGGCCTTGGCCACCGACGACATCGAGGTCTTGGCGCAAGCCGGCGACGCATTTGCCGCGCGCGACGTATTGCAAAACCTCACGCCCGACGTCATCACCCTAGACCTGGACATGCCCGGCATGGACGGCCTGACCTTTTTGCGCATGCTCCAGGCCCACCGCCCGGTGCCCGTGGTGGTACTAAGCGCACGGGCCCGAGCCGACCGCCACTGGGCGCTGGCTTGCCTGCAAGCCGGTGCCGCGGATGTGCTGGCCAAACCCGATAACCCCCTGGCCTTGGCCACCTTGGCCAGTGACTTGCAGCGCGCCGTGCGCGCAGCCGCCCGCGCGCACCACAGCCAAGGCCTTACGCCCGAGGCCAACGACCCGGCGCAGCCCAAGCCGCAAGCAGTCGTTGCCATTCAAAGCTGCGCCGGTGCCCTGCCCTGGCTGATGCAAGCCCTCAAGCAATGGCCACCGCACGGCGCACCGTGGGTCATTCTGCACCCCAGCGCGGCAGGCTACGCGCAGGCGCTGCTGCAACATTTGCAACAACAAAACCAGCACCCCGTGGCCATGGCCGAAGGTACCGTGGCGCTGAAACCGGGCCAGGTATGGCTGGCCCCAGCCGAACAACACGTGGTGCTCGGCGGCGCCGACGCGCGGCCCGAGCTAGCTGCGGTGGTCGGCCCTGCCGTGAGCGCGGCGTGCCCCAGTGCCGACGTGTTGTTTACCTCGTGTGCGCGTCAATGCGGCAGCGCGGCGGTGGCCTTGCGCTTGGTACAAGGCCCGGGCGATGGCGTGCAAGGCCAGCGTGAGGTGGTACGCGCGGGCGGCTTGGCGCTGGCGCCACCGCTGCACGACTGGATGAAAGACGCCTGGCAGGCCACCACATGACGCCCACCCCACTACCCGCGCAGCCCAGCGCCGAGGCGATTGAGGCTTTTTGGCGTGGCCCGTCGGCCCTGCCATCGCATCAGGCGCACTGGTTATTGGTTGGCGCCAGTGGCGGCACGCGCTCCATGCTTGAGGCGGTACTCGGGCCACTGGGGGGCACCTTACACCATGCCTCCGATCTGGCCACCAGCCACGACGTGTTACAACTGCAAGCGGTAGACGTGGTGCTCCTCGCCATGGGCCCCGACAACCTGGTCTGGCTAAGCCAGCCACTGCCACCGCTGTCACAACGGCCCGCGGTCGTGGCCTTGACCGCCCGAGGCAACCACGAGGCGGTGCGCAGCTTGCTCGAGCACGGCGCGCACGACGTGGTTTATGCCGACGACGCCCCGGCGCTGCTACGCGCGCGAGTACAGGCCTGCCTCGAGCGCCAACGCCTACAGCGCGAGCAAAGCCACACCCTCACCCAACTGCGCCAAGAGCGCGAGGCACTGGCGGTACAACGCGAACGCGGCGATTACTTACTGGCCAACATCTTGCCGCGATCCGTTGTTGGCCGCCTGGGCGACGCGCAGCGCGTGGTGGCCGACACCCACGCCAGCGTCAGCGTGCTGTTTGCCGATTTGGTTAACTTCACCGCATGGGCCAACAGCCAAACCGCCGAGACCACGGTGCGCATGCTCAACGCGGTGTACACCGCGTTTGACGAGGCCACGCAAGACGCGGCGGTGGAGAAAATCAAAACCATAGGCGATGCCTACATGGCCGTGGCTGGGCTGGACGCACCCGGGCCCGATCACGCGGTGCGCTGCGTGCAACTTGGCTTACGTCTGCAGCGCGCGTTGCAGCAACTCACCGAACAGCACCAGTGGCCGCTTAAGCTGCGCGTGGGTATACACAGCGGACCGGTGGTCGCTGGGGTCATTGGCAAGCACAAGTTCGCCTATGACGTCTGGGGCGACACCGTAAACACCGCCAGTCGTATCGAGTCCGCTGGCCAACCCGGCATGGTGCTGGTCTCTGCCAGCACCGCCCAGCTGTGCGACGAACGCATTGCGCTCACGCCACAGGCACCCCTGGCACTCAAAGGGCTGGGTGCGGTACAAACCTTTGAAGCCCGACTCGCCGCCGGGGCTGATGGCTCAATGGGATAATGCAGCCATGCCTATCACCTACAAATCTGCCACCGACATTGAGGGCATGCGCTTGGCTGGCCGGCTGGCTTCGGAGGTACTCGACTACCTCACGCCGCACATTGAGCCCAGCGTAACCACCGAAGCGCTCGACCAACTGGCGCACCAATACATCGTCAACCACCAAGGCGCCATTCCAGCGCCTCTAAATTATTGCCCACCGGGCTACACCCCCTATCCCAAGTCCATCTGCACCTCGGTTAATCACACCGTCTGCCACGGTATTCCCAACGCCAAACCGCTCAAAAAGGGCGACGTACTCAACGTTGACATCACGGTTATTAAAGACGGCTGGCACGGCGACACCAGCCGCATGTTTGTGGTGGGCGAGGCATCGATTGCTGCCAAACGCTTGTGCCAAATCACCTACGAAGCCATGTGGCGCGGCATTCGAATGGTGCGCCCCGGGCGCCGCCTTGGCGACATTGGGCATGCCATTCAAACCTTTGCCGAAAGTCAAGGCTACAGCGTGGTACGCGAGTTTTGCGGCCACGGCATCGGCCGGGGCTTTCATGAAGACCCCCAGGTGCTGCACTACGGCCGCCCAGGCACGGGTGAGTTGCTTGAGCCGGGCATGACCTTCACCATCGAGCCCATGATCAACGCCGGGCGGCGCGACATTCGTGAGACTGGCGACGGTTGGACCATCGTCACCAAAGATCGCTCGCTTTCGGCACAGTGGGAACACACCATACTCGTAACCCCAGAGGGCTACGAGGTACTCACCGTGTCGGCGCAAAGCCCTGCTGAGCCGCCGCTCAGCACCACCTAAGCCGTGTCTCTTCCCACCTCAACCATGACGGCCCTTAAAGGCCAGTGGGACGAGGCCAGGCAGCGCGCGCTAAAGCCGCTGGACGACCCGGCACTGCCGCCACGCGGCGTAGGCGCCGTGCAGCGCGACTTAGCCCGCGCCACCGACGACGTGATGCGCCGCCTGTGGCAGGCCTGCGGCCTGGGCCCAACATGGTCGCTGCTCGCCGTGGGTGGCTATGGGCGCGGCCAATTGGCACCGCACTCCGATATTGACGTGTTGATTTTGCGCAACCAACCTGGCGACGACCCCCACGCAATAGAGACCTTTGTGCAAGCCTGCTGGGACGTGGGTCTGGCCATTGGCTCAGCGGTGCGCGACCACGACCAAACGCGACAGGCCGCTGCTGAAGACGTAACCACCATGACCGCGCTGCTCGAGGCCCGCACCCTCATTGACCCTGCCGAGCAATGGCCAAAGCTATTGGCCGCGCTGCGCCAACAACTTGACCCGTTGAGCTTTTTTCAAGCCAAGGTGCGCGAACTCAACCAGCGCCATCAACGCTTTGACGACACCGCCTACGCGCTGGAGCCCAATTGCAAAGAGGCCCCTGGAGGCCTGCGTGACCTGCACACCATACGCTGGCTGGCCAACGCCTGCGGCTGGGGCGACGGCTGGGAGGCGATGCAGCGAAGCGGCCTCATCACGTCGCTGGAGCGCCAGCGTTTGGCCAACCACGAGGCCACACTTAACCTAATTCGAGCCCGCTTACACGCGCTAACCAACCGGCGCGAAGACCGGCTGATTTTTGACGTACAAACCGCCCTGGCTCATCGATTTGGCATGCAAGACCGCCACGCGGCAGACGGCAAGCGCCTGATTCGCCGCGCCAGCGAGTTGCTGATGAAGCGCTACTACTGGGCCGCTAAAGGCGTACGCCAGCTCACTGACATCTTGCTGCCGGCCATCGAGCAAAGCCTACACCCCGATTGGCCGAGCACCGGCCAGCGGCTGGACCCAGACTTTGTGGTGCGTGGCGGCTTACTTGACATCGACGACGAGCAACTGTTTGAGCGCAAACCCGCAGCGATTTTGCAAGCCTTTGTGCACTTTCAACAGCATCGTGCGGTCGAGGGCATGGCGCCGCGAACCCTGCGCGCGCTTTACCACGCGCGCGCCGTGATGACGCCCCAATTCAGCCAACAGCCCGCCCACCGCGCCTTGTTCATGCAACTGCTGCAAGCCCCGCAAGGGCAAACCCATGTGTTTCGTCTGCTTAACCGCACATCGGTGCTGGGCCGATACCTGCGCCCGTTTCGCCGCATTGTGGGACAAATGCAGCACGACCTGTTTCACATTTATACGGTTGACCAGCACATCTTGATGGTGTTGCGCAATGTGCGTCGTTTTTTTATTGCCGACCACGCCCACGAATACCCACTGTGCAGCCAACTTGCCTCAGACTGGGACAAACCGTGGCTGCTTTACGTGGCGGCTTTGTTTCACGACATTGCCAAAGGCCGCGGCGGTGACCACTCGCTGCTGGGGGCACGCGAGGTGCACCGCTTTGCCAAGACTCACGGCATGTCCAACGATGACCGCGACTTGGTGGCGTTTTTGGTGGCACAACACCTCCACATGAGCCACGTGGCACAAAAACAAGATTTATCTGACCCCGAAGTGATTCAAGCTTTTGCCCAGCGCATGGGTAATGCGCGCCGACTTACGGCGCTGTATTTGCTCACCGTGGCGGACATTCGCGGCACCTCGCCCAAGGTATGGAACGCTTGGAAGGGGCAACTGCTGCAAGACCTATTCACTCGAACGCTGCGCGTGCTCGGTGGCGAGCACATCAGCCAAGACACAATCGTGCGCAGCCACCAGCGCGATGCCCTGCAAATCATGGCACGCCAAGCCCTGCCGCACGACGCGCACCAACGGTTGTGGCAGCAGCTGGACGTGCGCTACTTTTTGCGCCACGACGCCGACGAAATCGCATGGCACACACGCCATGCCAGTCGCGCCTTGGCGCTTAACCAAGTTGGCCATGGCGTGGCCAAGGCCAGGCGCTCACACCGCAGCGACGGCCTACAAGTCATGGTGTTTTGCCCCGACCAGCCTGACTTATTTGCACGCCTGTGCGGCCAACTCAGCGGTGCCGACTTAGAGGTGCTTGACGCCAACATCTACACCACGCACGACGGTTACGCTCTGGATACCTTTGAGGTCACCGCCACACACATGGCCGAACGCCCCCGTGAGTGGATGGCGATGCTCGAGGCCAAACTATCCGCTGCCTTGACAACCCAAGGCAAGCTGGACCCGCCCAGCAACGGGCGCGTGTCGCGTCGGGTCAGACACTTTCCCACCCCCACGCGCATCAGCTGCCGCCCCGATGAGAACGGTAAGCATTTTTTGATCACGGTGGCCTCAGCCGACCGCAATGGTTTGCTCTACACCATTGCCTACACCTTCGCCTCGTTCGAACTCGAGGTGCTGTTGGCGCGCATCTCCACCCTGGGTGAACGCATTGAGGATATTTTTTTGGTACGCGGCGCCGCACTGGCCGACGCCCGCCAACGCAACGCATTTGAAGCCAAGTTGCAGACCGCCATCGACGGCGAGCGCGCCAGCCAGGCCACGTCTGGCCCCTAGGGGCGTGGCGGCAACCCCTCGCGCACCATGCGCTGCAAGCCAACTTCGTCCACCACGGGTACGCCCAGACGCTGCGCCTCTTCGAGCTTTTTACCTGCTTCGGCCCCGGCCACCACGGCATGGGTTTTTTTGCTCACCGAAGACGCCACCTTGGCCCCTGCGGCCTCAAGCATGGCTTTGGCTTGATCGCGTGACAGCGTAGGCAGCGTTCCGGTAAGTACCACGGTGGCACCAGTCAACGGCAAGCTCTGGTTGGCTTGGGCCGGCAAGTCGGGCCAATGCACCCCGGCTTGTTGCAGGGCATGAACCATCTCACGGTTGTGCGCTTGGTCAAAAAACACCCTGATGCTCTGCGCCACGGCAGGCCCCACGTCGTTGACCGCCAGCAACTCGTCCACACTGGCTTGCACCAAAGCCTCTAGGCGGCCAAAGTGATGCGCGAGATCACGCGCCGTGGCCTCGCCAACGTGGCGTATGCCCAGCGCGTACAAAAACCGGGGCAAGGTGGTTTGGCGCGACTGCGCCAACGCCTGCATCAAGTTGCGGGCAGATTTCTCACCCATGCGCTCCAAGGTGGCCCAGCGCGCTTGGCTGACGGCGTAAATGTCAGGCAAATGCTGCACCCAACCGCGCTCAACGACTTGCTCGATGAGCTTGTCGCCCAAGCCTTCAATATCCATGGCGCGGCGCGAAGCGAAGTGCTGCACCGCCTGCTTGCGCTGGGCCGGGCAAAACAAGCCGGCCACACATCGCGCGTCGGCCTCACCGTCTTCACGCACCACGGCGCTACCGCACTCCGGGCAGGCCACCGGCATCACAAAGGGCTGGGCATTGGCCGCACGCCGCTCGGGCACCACCGCCACCACTTCGGGAATCACGTCACCCGCGCGCCTAACCACCACCGTGTCCCCAATGTGTACGTCTTTGCGCTGCACCTCATCCGCGTTGTGCAGCGTGGCGTTGGTGACGGTTACGCCGCCCACAAACACCGGCGCCAACCGCGCCACCGGGGTGAGCTTGCCGGTGCGCCCAACTTGCACGTCAATGTCCAATACGGTGGTGAGTTCTTCTTGTGCTGGGTATTTATGCGCCACGGCCCAACGGGGTTCTCGGCTGACATGACCAAGACGGCGCTGCCAGTCCAACCGATCAACCTTGTACACCACACCGTCGATGTCAAAGGGTAAGGCATCGCGCTGCGCGGCGATGGTGGCATGAAACGCCGCCAGCCCTTGTCCGCCCTGCACCCGCGTGGCCAAATTGGACACCGCGAACCCCCAATCCCTTAACTGTTGCCATAAGCCGCTTTGTGTGAGCGCGCCGGCCTCGACTGCGGTGGTGAACGCGTCTTGTCCGCGCACGGGCTCCCACCGCACCACCGCGTAGGCAAAAAAACGCAACGGCCGTCGCGCGGCAACGCGTGAATCCAGTTGCCGAATGGCACCGGCCGCGGCATTACGTGGGTTGATGAAGGTTTTTTCGCCCGCTTGGCGTTGTCGCGCATTGAGCTGGGCAAAATCAGTCCGTCCCATGTACGCTTCGCCGCGCACTTCAAGCAACGCGGGCGCCTGACCCAGCAGACGCAGGGGTATCTGGTCAATCGTGCGGGCGTTGGCGGTCACGTCTTCACCAGTGGTGCCATCTCCGCGCGTGGCGGCGCGCTCGAGCACGCCATGGCGATACACCAAACTCAAGGCCAAGCCGTCAAACTTAGGCTCTGCGGCGTAGGCCACGGCGGCGTCGCCCGCGCTTAGCTCAAGCTCTTTGCGCACCCGAGCGTCGAATGCCTCGGCCCCAGCAGGTGTGGTGTCGGTTTCGGTGCGTATGCTCAGCATGGGCACCTCATGGGGCACCGATTCAAACGCCGCCAAAGCCGCGCCCCCCACCCTTTGGGTGGGCGAGTCGGCTTGGCGCAATTCCGGGTGCGCTTGCTCAAGCGCCTGCAGCTGCGCAAACCAGCGGTCGTACTCGGCATCGGGCACCTGGGGGTCGTCCAGCACGTAATACCGATGGGCGTGCTCGCGCAAGCGCTCACGCAACCATTGCGCGCGTGCCGCCGGACTGTCAGCCTTCATGGTTACGAAAACAATCGCCGCGCAACCCTCGACCCGGGGGTGAGCGCCCGCTCGGCCAGTGCTTGGCACAGTTGCTCGACATCGTGCCCAATTTGCGCCAAGGCCGAGGCGGAGAGAACCTGCCCCCCGTCGTCCACCAATTCAGCGTCCATGGGCTCAAGCAACGCCTGCGCCACCTGGCACATGCGTTCGTAACCACGCTCAGCGGTGGGCACATGGGCCACGTCGTACACCAACCGCAGACGGCGCAGCGTCATGTCCTGGGGTTGCTCGGCCAATGCCACCTGGGTGTCAAAAACCATGGTAAGGACGGGCCGCTCTTGGCTGCCATCGGCCGCGGGTAACACCATGCGCCCGGGCAATGACCCGGCTTGAAACCCTACCTGACCTGCCGCGTGCATCACAAAGCCCAAGCTCCATGCCGCGCGCTGGGTACGCAGCACAAAACCCAATTGGGCATCGTGTTGGCTGGCGAATTGGTCCAGCTCTCGGGCACGCGCAACTTCGGTCATCATGTCAGCGAACTCGGGGGAGCCGCCCACGGTATCGGCCAATCGCTGCACCGCGGCCACAAACTCGGAGAACTCGATTTCATTCATCGCGCCCGAGCGATTGGCCATTTGTAAACCCGCACGCACGGCGCACACGCGCATACCGGGCTGTGGTCGCCACCAAGTGGCATCGTCGGGCACTTGCACCTCAATCGACAGCGGCTTGCTGCCGATGCGGCGAGTGGCTGGCATGGCGGCGCACACGGCGTCACCGCTGATGGGGTGCTCAAGCACCACCGGGACCAAGGTATCAATAAGGGAGCTAAGCTCGCCGGGCTGCCAAGCCACCGCGTCCTCGTCGCCACCCACTTGCTCGGTCAATTCAGGCAACAAAGCGTCGCCACTCAACTCAAGCGAGGGCTCAATGTCGCTGGCGGGTTCAGTGGGCCAACTCATGTCGTGCGGCTTGCTGCGGCGCATCTGCCACGCGTTGTACGCCATGACCACCGCCACAATGGCAGCCCCCGCCGCCAACAATGCCCACTGCAACTGACTCACCAATCAGGCTCCCGGTTCGGCCACTAGGTTTGTGCCATGCCCACGGCGGTATCCATGTCCACCGCCACGATACGCGATACCCCTTGCTCTTGCATGGTCACACCAATCAACTGCTCGGCTTTTTCCATTGAGATCTTGTTGTGACTGATGTACAAAAACTGAGTCTCGTGGCTCATGCGCCCCACCAGCGAGGCGTAGCGCTCGGTGTTGCTGTCGTCCAAGGGGGCATCCACCTCGTCAAGCAAACAAAATGGCGCGGGGTTGAGTTGAAAAATTGCAAAAACCAAAGCAATCGCCGTCAGCGCCTTCTCGCCACCCGAAAGTAGCTGAATGGTCTGGTTTTTCTTGCCCGGTGGCTGGGCCATCACCTGCACGCCTGCGTCAAGAATTTCTTCGCCCGTCATGAGCAATTTGGCCTGTCCACCGCCAAAGAGTTCGGGGAACATGCGGCCGAAATGCTGATTCACCGTCTCAAAGGTTGAACCAAGCAAGTCACGGGTTTCCATATCGATTTTGTGAATCGCGTCTTCCAGCGTTTGAATGGCCTCATTGAGGTCGGCGGACTGTTGGTCCAAAAAGGTCTTGCGCTCTTGCGCCTCGGTAAGCTCTTCGAGCGCAGCCAAGTTAACCGCACCCAACTGCTGGATGCTGCGCTGCAAGCGCTCGATTTGCTCGGGCAATTGGTCTAGGCTGACACCATCTTGCGCCACCGAGGCGGCAATCGCCTGGGTATCTTGCTCGTGCAAATGCTCTTGCGCCTGCGACATGGCCAGCCGCGCGGCTTGCTCGGCCAACTGCAACTCGGTGATGCGTTGGCGCTGCGGCTCAATCTGACGCTCCACGGCCAGGCGTTGCTCGTCCAGGGCGCGCATGCGCGCACTTAAATCTTCGTAGGCACGGCGCTTGAGCGCCAGCGCTTGTTCGCGCTCAACCTTCACCGCCAGCGCCGCTTGCAAGGCTTGCTGCGCCGCGCTGTCGTCAAGCTGTTCCAACTCTTGCTGCGCGTGGTCGTGCTGCTGCTGCAGTTCTTGGGTTTGCTGCTGGGCCGTTTGCTGCTGGCGGTGGGCGTCGTCTTGGCGTTGCGTCACGCTGCGCTGTTCAAACTGCGCCTCTTGGTGCATCCGCTCTAGCTCGCGCACGGCCTGTTGTGCCTGCTCTAGCGTCTGCTGGGCCTGCTCGGCGGCTTGCTGGCGCGCGGCTTGACGCTGCTGCTGCTCACCAAGTTGCATCTCGTATTGCTCGCCACGGGTTTGCCCCTGCACCAATGCCTTAACAATGGCCTCTAAGCCCTGCCGTACTTCGTGTAAGTCCGACCCCAACTGACCACTGCGCTGGGCGGCGGCGTCAGCCTCTTGTTGTAAGCGCATGCCCTGGACTTGGGCATCATGCAAGCGGCGTTGCGCCACGGCCAGTTGTTGCTGAAGCTGCTCAACCTGTTGCCGTCCCTCAACATAGGCCGCCTGCGCGCGTTGTGCGGCTTGCTGCGCTTCCTCTACCATCAGCACCTGCGCGCGCTGCGATTTGCGCAGGTTCTCAATGTCTTGCTGCCTGGCCAAGGCCCCGGCGCTCTCGTTATCTGGGGCATACAGGCTCACGCTTTGCGCTGTTACCTGGTGCCCCTGTGGCACCACGATGCACTGCCCGGGCTGCAGCGCCGGCTGCGCCGCCATGGCCGCCTGCAGGTTGTCGGCTACCCAGTAACCCGCCAGCCAGTGGGTGAGCACCCCTTTAAGGGCGTTGTCGCTGATGCGCAGCAAATCCAGCAACGGACGCAAACCCGCCACGGCCCCCGGCTGATACGCCGTGACGGCGGTGGCAAAAAAGGTCAGGCGCGCCGCCGGTGCGTCGTTGGCGTAACCCACGGTGTCGGCCATGTCGGTGAGCTCGCGAGCGTCAAGTCGGTCACGCAGCGCCGACTCCAGCGCCGTCTCCCATCCGCCCTCAATTTGCAGCCGCCGCCACAATGGCTCGGTTTGGCTGAGTCCTCGCTGCTCCAGCCAAGGGGCCACGCGCTCGTCCGAAGCCAGCCTGTCTTGCAGCGCTTGCAGCGTGTCGGCGCGGGCTTGCACATCGGCCAGCGCGCTTTGCGCCTGCACCAGCGCTTGCTGGGCTGCGTCTCGCGCCTCGCCCAATGCGGGCACGCGCTGATTGGCTTGCTCCAGGGCCTGTTGCGCGGCTTGCTGCGCTTCTTGCGCACGGGTTTGCTCGGCCTGGGCTTGGGTCAGTCGCTGGGCATCGGGCACCACCAGCGCGCGCTGCTCGGCGCCCAGTCGGTCTTGGCGCTGCACCAGTTGCGCTTGCTGCTGTTGTAGGCCTTGTTGCTGGGTTGCCAGCACCTGGCGGTCTTGCTGCAACTGGCGCACCGCTTGGCGGCTGTCTTCGAGGGCGGTGTGAGCGGCCTGCGCGGCTTGTTGCTGCGCTGGCAAGGCTTGCTGCGCCACCGCAAGCTGCTCGGTGCATTGCTGCAGCCGCTGCTGGGCTTGCTGCGCCTCGCCGCTTAAGCTTTGTAACGCGCCTTGGGCCTGGTCGGCTCGGGTTTGCCACTGGGCTATTTGTTCGCTTAGCTGCGCCATGCGCTGGCTGACGCGTTGGCGGCTTTCAGCCACATAGCGAATGTCGGACTCAAGCCGCCCCACCTCGGCACTGGCCTCGTAAAGCTGACCTTGGTGTTGATTTAAGGCGTCGCCTGCGGCGTAGTGCGCCTGGCGCACCGCCTCGAGCTCGGCCTCGTGGCGGCGCAGCTCGGCCACGCGCGCGTCCAGACCTTGCTGCACCTCGGCCATGTCTTGCTGCACGCGCTTTTGCTCTTGCTCACTGGCCTGGTGCCGCAACCACCACAGTTGGCCCTGGCGTATCACGCTTTCGTCTTGCAGCCGTTGGTAGCGGTTGGCCACTTCGGCTTGACGCTGCAGTTTGTCCAAGTTGGCGTTGAGCTCGCGCAAGATGTCTTCAACCCGGGTTAAATTTTCGCGGGTATCGCTTAAGCGATTGGCGGTCTCGCGGCGGCGCTCTTTGTACTTGGATACGCCGGCAGCCTCTTCAAGAAACAACCGCAAGTCTTCAGGGCGACTCTCAATGATGCGACTGATGGTGCCTTGGCCAATGATGGCATAGGCGCGCGGGCCCAGCCCAGTGCCCAAAAACACGTCTTGCACGTCACGGCGACGTACCGGTTGGTTGTTGATGTAATAGCTGCTGCTGCCGTCGCGGGTAAGCACGCGCTTGACGGAGATTTCCGCGTATTGGCTCCACTGCCCTCCGGCGCGGTGGTCGGCGTTGTCAAACACCAACTCCACGCTGGCGCGGCTGGCGGGTTTGCGCTGGGTGGTGCCGTTAAAAATCACATCCTGCATCGACTCACCACGCAGCTCGGAGGCGCGCGACTCACCCAGCACCCAGCGCACGGCATCCATGATGTTGGATTTGCCGCACCCATTGGGCCCAACCACCCCCACCATTTGGCCGGGCAGCTCAAAGTGGGTAGGGTCGGCAAACGACTTAAAGCCAGCGATTTTTATGGATTGAAGACGCAAGGTGTTGCCAGGGGCGAGCCCGTTTCCGAATTGTGCTGCAAGCCCCGCATGATACCCCGCGCTGGCCGCTAACCGCCCTGCGCCCGCCCGTATTGGGCGTTGATTTGGTCGTGTCTGGCCTGCACCGATCGTGGCCAGCGGCTTTTGATGTACGACAACACCGCCACGATGTCGTCCTTACTTAGTACGCTGCCGTACGCTGGCATGTCGTTGGGGTAGGGCTTGCCGAGCAGCTTCTCCAAGCCCTCGGTGGTCACGGCAATTAGGTAGCTGTCGGGGTGATGCCATGTGTGGCCGGTCTCGTCGTGTGGTGGGGCGGGCAGCTTACCGTCGGGCAAGCGTACCCGCCAATTGGGCTGACCCTCAAGGTTGGCGCCGTGGCACCGCGCGCAGTTGTTGGCGTACACCGCTTCCCCGCGCAGCACCACTTGGTCGTTGTAGGGGCGCAGCACGCTGCTGCCTGAGCCCGTGCCGGTGGGCCAAGCCAGCCACCCAACAGCAGCCACCAACAACACCAGTACCGCTGCCCACATGCCTAACGTCCCCCAACTGGGGGGTGAGGTTTTTGTCATGTCTTAGCCTTCCCTTTGCTCTCAAATCGGGCGGCCATGGCATGACACGCCCTAGTTTTTGAAGTTGTCGTGGCATGCCTTACAGGATTGACCCACTGCCCCGAAACGAACCCTTAGAGTGTCGGCTGCGGCCTTTTGTTCCACGGCATCGGCCAAAGCCTGCGCCGCCTTGCGGTTGTCTTCGGCCTTTTGCTTAAAGCCTTCCCAATTCAACCAAATGTCGTCGCGCGCGTCGGACGGCGGCGGATTGGAGTCTGGCGGAAACGCCGCGGGTATTTCTTTTGCCCAGGCCGCAATGCGCAACGCGGCCTCGCGCACCGCTTGCATGTCGCCACTGGCCAGTGCCGCTTTGATGCCTTGGGCGTCTTTTTTGTTTTGCTTAAACGCCTGCTGGCGCTTTTGCACCAGTGCGTCCACGTCCGCCGCCGCAGCCGGTAGCGTTACCAGCGCCACGGTTACACCCATCAGTGCCGTGACAACCAATTGAGTTGTTTTCATTCAATCCACCTCTGTCCATGATCCATTGCCGCCAATTAGCGCCCCGCGCACGGTTTGGTGAGCAAACCAGGTTTGCACCGCGGCCATGTAACCGCGAACTTGATTGCGCGACGCCTCGTTTTGCTCGGGTCGATGCGCCGATTTGTAGTCAAGTACCCACCAGCACCCCTGGTGGGTGTCCCAAATCAGCCGGTCGATTCGCCCCCAGCCGTCGTCAGTGTACACATCCACCTCATTGGCCTCTTGCTGCACGCGGTCTTGGCGCCACGCCCAAGCCGCCGGCCCGCTGAGTATGGCGTTGACCCGGTGCTGCACTTCTTGCAATTGGGCGTGGTTAAGGCCAAAGGCCTGAGCCAAGGCTTGGGGTTCAACCGGCTCGGTATGCCCGTGCGCGCTGAGGCCTTCGAGCCAACGATGCATGGCCTGCCCCATGCGGCGCGCGTCATCGTCACTGGCCTTAGGCTGAGCAGGCGGTGACTCGTGGACGGCCTGGGCCGCTTGCGGCCAGCGATGCTCACCCCCCAGCCGGTGGGCCACCACCTCGGTTTCGGTTGCCCCCAAAGCCACGGGTTGGGGCACCGGGGGGGCGGGTTGGGCCAGCGCCTGCAAACGGGCGTACCAACTGTCCTGCGGTTTGGCCACTTCGTGGCCACTGAGCACTAGGTGGTGTTCAGCGCGCGTGGCAGCCACGTAGAGCAAGTTCAGGTCTTCCACCGCCTCGGCGCGGGCCTGCTGCTGGGCCAAGTCGGCCGCACACATCGGTGGGCGCTGGCTTTGACGCACAAACACGATCCGCCCAGGGGCGTAGTCTTCCGGTGCCCAGTCCAGCCATATTTCATGACTGGGTGCACGGCGCGGGCCGGCGTTGGCGTCCAGCAGCACCACCACGGGCGCCTCCAGACCTTTGGCGCCGTGAACCGTCATCAGTCGCACCGCCTCGGGGGCAACGGGCCATTGATGCGGTATGGCGCTGCGCCGCACGTGTTCGAGCCAATCCTGCGGGCGCAACCAGCGGCCTTCTTGCAGCTGCAGCGCGGTGTCGAGCACGGCGTCAAGCTGGGCCTGCACCGAGGGCCACATGCTCGCGGGCACGCGCTGGGCGTAGGCGTTTGCCGCGTCCAAGCGGTCCAGCGCCGCGACCAAAGCGTCGTGCGGCGGCAAACTTTGACAATACCTCGCGATGTGGCGCAGGTGCGTGGCCCAGATACGCATGGTGGCGTTGTCCTCGTCTTGGGCGTCCTCGCCTGGCGCGTCTTGCTGCAAGGCTTGCCACCACCGTCCAGTGGGTTGGGCCGCAAAGGCATGGGCACGCCGCGCCAGGGCCGCGAGCTGCGCGTCGGTGGCGCCAAACAACGGGGTGCGCAGCGCATGCGCGAGCGCCAAGTCAGGGTGCGGTGCCAAGCTCGCTTGCACGAGCGCGGCCACGTCGCCCACCACGGGGCTGTCGCGCAGCAAGGTGCGGTCGGCCATGGCCGAGGCCACGGCATGCCGGGTCAGGGCCTCTTGCAAGCGCGCTAAGCGGCTGTTTTGTCGCGCCAGCACCAACACATCCGAGGGTGCCCAACCTTGGGCTGGCAACACCCCGGCGATCCACTGCGCCAGCGCCTCGGCTTCGCGTTGCGCCGCGGCGTCCTCGCGCTCGGGCATGGGCTCAAACAAGGTGTCGCGCCATGAACTGGGCGTTTGGTTTTGCGAGGTTTTGCGCTCGGGCGCCGGCGCCAGCGGTAAGCACCACACCGCGGCCTCGCCCGCCTGGGCCCGGCCACTGTGATGCACACGAAACTCGGGCGCATCGGCTATCTGTTGGGCCAAAGGTGCAATGCCGTCGTTGACCACCCGCACCACTTGCGGCGCGCAGCGCCGCGTCAGGTCGCAACCCAGCACATGCGCGCCGTGCGTCTGCTGCAACCACGCCCGAGCCTGAACAAACACACGCGCATCGGCACGACGAAAACGGTAAATCGACTGCTTGGGGTCGCCCACCACAAACACCCCAGGCGCGTCGCCCCCACCGGCCCCGGCGTAGGCCTCTAGCCAGGCGCGCAACGCATGCCATTGCACCGGGTTGGTGTCTTGAAATTCGTCAATCAGCACATGCTTGACGCGCGCGTCGAGTTGCTGCTGTATCCAACCGGCCACTTCGGCGTCTGCAAGCAAGTGCTCGGCCGCGCGCTCCACGTCGTTCATGTCAATTACGCCCAGCCGCTGCTTGAGCTCGCGCCACACCTGCAGCAGCGCACGGCCGAGTTGCACCATG
The DNA here is from genome assembly GCA_038125525.1 of Burkholderiaceae bacterium. Lineage (GTDB taxonomy): Bacteria > Pseudomonadota > Gammaproteobacteria > Burkholderiales > Burkholderiaceae_C > RS62. The sequence goes on from JAYPEA010000009.1 coordinate 20,413, forward strand.
CGCAGCTGGTGGGCGTGGCAGCTGGCTTGATGCTGCGCCTGCTCCAGTTCGTCTACCTGCGCCATCAACTCGGCGTATGCCCCGCTGTCTTGGGCGGGCAGCGACTTGCGCGGCGTACCCTTGTCGGTCAGTAGCTCAGCCCGTACGCCGGCCCAGTCGTTGGCCTCAAGCGCTTGCTGCATGCGCTGCACGCGTTGGCGCGCCGCATCGGTTTTGGCCGCCTGACCCATGGCGGTGCACAGCGCCCAGCACGATTGATGCAGCGCCGGGCTTTGCTCGAGCACGCGCGCCCAATCGGTCACGTGCGACCAAGCCGCAAAGACCTGCGCCACCGACTTAACCGACGTCTCCAACACCCCAGCGGCCTCAGCGCGCATGAACTCGAGCTGGCGTGGCAGCACCGACTCCAGCGCCGACTGCATGGCCGCCATGCCCAAGGTGCGTATGCCCTGCTCTAAGGCAGGGCGCAAGCTATCGTCGCGCGCCACGTGGGCGTAGAACGCCGGCCACAACGCCCGTCGTAAATCGGCGTCGTCGTCTTGCAGCGTGGCATGAAGCGGCAGCCCCAGCGACTGCAGCACCTCCAGCGGGGCGTGCCTGAGCAAACTGGCAAACCAGCCATGAAACGTTGCCACCTGCACGCCGTCCAGTGCCTGCAACACCTCGTCATGCAAGCCCCGGGCACGCGCCAGCATGGCCGCATCGACGCTGGCAACGCCGCGCTCGCGCAGCGCTTGGCGCAGCGCATCGTCATCCAGCACGGCCCACTGCTGCAGCAACGCGTGCAGCCGCCCGCGCATTTCGCCGGCAGCCTTGCGGGTAAAGGTAATGGCCAGCAACGACCCGGGTGGCGCCCCGTCCAACATGGCCCTGGCCATGCGCGCGACCAGCATCCAAGTTTTGCCTGACCCGGCGCACGCCTCCACCACCACGTGTCGCCTGGGGTCACAGGCCACGCCGTAAAAAGCCTCGGCCGAGGCCGGCTTGCCGTCAACCCAAAAATGCGTGGCGCTCATGCGCTGGCCCGAAAATCACGCCGACATACGCCACGCGCGCTGCAATGGGTACAGGCGTCCCAACGACCCATGGCCGGCATGGCGGCGCCTTGACGCAAGCGCTGCCAATCGTCTCCCAGATGCGCCAGGCTTTGCTCGCCGTCTTGTGGCGTGGCACTTGAGATGTACATGACCACCGGCCGATCTTCTTGAACCACGCCGCTGTCGCTGAGGGCCAGGTAAGCCATGGTTACCGGCGTGTTGGGGTGGCGATGCCGCCACAGCGCCGTGTACACCGCCGCTTGCCAGTCCTCGGCCGGCTCGGCCAGTCGGCGACGCGTCTTGTCCTTGCGCTCAAACTTGTAATCGACAATGCGCCAGCCCGCCCCGTCCGCCAAGCGATCAACCCGGTCCATGGTGCCAATCAACGTAACGTCTTGCCACGGCATACGCAGGCGGTGCTCCACTTCGTGGCATTGCACCCCTTGCGCCAGGTCGGCCTGCCACTGGGCTAAGTAGGTGCGAGCCAAATGGGGCCACAACGGCGCAAAGGGTAAAAACCGCGCATCCGATAGGCGATGCGCGGCGCGCGCACCATCGGCACAGGCCAACAACCACGCCTCCTGCTGCTGCGGCGCCTCGTATTGACGCGGGTCGGCATGAAAACGCTGCAACACCTCATGCAACCAAGTGCCCAACTCGCGTCGTGTGGGCAGTGGTTGCACCTCATCGGGGGGGTGCAGCCCCAACACATCGTGCACAAAAAACTGGTAAGGGCACTGGCGCAACCGACGCAAACTGGTGGCCGAGACGCTGCCCGGTAACTGCGCCGGGGCACTCGGTGCCGGCGCCGGCGGCACGGTGGCACGCCACGCCTGCGCCTGTATACCCGGGCTTGGCGCGGCCGGACACGACGTTGGCTCAACCACCGCGGCGCGTTGCACCCAAGGCGAAGGCAGCAAGGCTTCGGCGCCTTGCTGCTGACGCCACAAAATATCTACTTGCGGCATGCGCGTGAGGCAGGCAAAGGTATGCGCCGCACGTTGGCTTAACTCGCCCCGTGTGGGCAAGCCAAGCGCCTGGCGTTGGGCCGAGGATAGGCCCGCAGGCAATGTGGGCGCCACCGGCAAACTCACGTGGTCGCAACCGGGCACCACCCACCGGTCAAACGTCCGCCCCAGGGTATGCGACATGGGTAGCACCACCACCTGCGCCTCGCCCAACGGACGCGGCGGAACAAAACTCTCGCCCTCAAGCACCTCCCGCGCCCAACGCACAAATACGCTGGCCGCCATGGGCCGCTCAATGTCATCCGACACCCCCTGCCAACGGGCAGCCGGATGGTCCAAGCCCAGCGCCAAGGCCACTTGATCGGCCGCCGCGTCGCTTTGCCAACCCAGCGCGTGCGCCACCGGCATCCATGCCTGCTGCAGGCGCTGCAGCCAAACCCAAATGGGCTGCCTGCCGCGCCAGCCCACCGCCTCTTGTTGCAGCAGCGCCCACAACTCGGCGCCAGCGCGGGTGGTGGACAAACGCCACCCCGCCTCATCGTGCACCTGCACGCCACGCGCCATCAACCACGCGGCGGCGCGACGCACCACGCGTCGGTCTTGCGAGACCAACGCCACGCGTGTACCCCCTGCCTGCTGCAAACCGTGCCACACCAGCCCAGCTGCGCTGAGCGCCTCGTGCGCCAGGTCGTGGCATGCGGTCACGCGCGGCGCCCCATCCATGGCCACGGGCTCCAGCGCGGGCAACGCCAGCCCTCGCTCGGCCCAATGCTGCAGCAACGCCTGCGGCAGCGGACTCGAGTCCCCCGGCAAGACGGCCAGCCAATCGGTTTGCTCACGGGTCGAGGGCGCCCACAACACGTCGGTGGCACACCGACTGTGCCCCACCCAAGCCGCGGCCGTGGCCCACAACGCCCCCTCCCAATGCTGGGTTTGACCCACCCAACCGCTGTGTAAGGCACGCGTGACCCGCTCGGCCCAAGCGCTGCGCTGATCAGGGGCCTGCGCCTGTGCCAACGGCGACAACACCCCCGCGTTTTGCCGCAACACGTCGGCCATGCCAGTGGCCCATGGGCCTCGTCGCTGTACAAACCCCAATCGACGCCACATGCTTTGCGCCACCAACACATCGCGCGCCGCATGACCTGCAAAATCGTCGGCCAAGGCGCGCCAAGGCGCCAAGCGTCTGGCCCAAGTGGTTGCCGTCTCCATGCGCGGCACCGGACCAGGCCAATGAGACTGCCAGGCGGCGCGGGCTTGAGGAATCAGCTGCGCAAAAGGCAGCAAAAGTACGGCGCGCCAAGGCGGCGTGCCGTGCTGCTGCAACCGCTGCGCCAGCGGCTGCAAGCTGGCATGCCAATGCCACGCCGACGCGCCCTGGCAAACGGTTTCTGTCACAATGGATGCCTTAACGCAACCGATGGTTTCAAAGAGGAACTTCTCATGTCCAGCGATCTCATCCGCCACACCACCGACGCCGAATTTGAGCAACACGTGGTGCAGTCCAGCACCCCTGTGCTGGTTGATTTTTGGGCTGAATGGTGTGGCCCATGCCGCATGGTAGCGCCTATCCTTGACGACATCGCCCAGGGCTACCAAGGCAAACTCACCGTGGCCAAACTCAATGTAGATGAAAACCGCGAGGTGCCCGCCAAATTCGGTATCCGTGGCATCCCCACACTGATGCTGTTCAAAGACGGGCAGCTGGCCGCCACCAAGGTGGGCGCCCTCAACAAAGCCCAACTCACGGCCTTCATTGACGAGCAACTGACCTAGCCCAAGCCCGGCGTAACGCGCGCCGCATGGGCGCTGGGATGGCAGCTCAGGCGAGCGCACCAGTCGCTTGTAAACCTCGCGCCGCACCCTCTATAATCCGCGCCAGCGCGCCGCATTCCAACGCCGCTGGCGCTGCCTCTTATCTTCGAGCGAGCTCTTCTCCCGCTTCGCCTCACCCTCCTTCTTCCTCTGCCCTTTTGCATCAACAGGCGGTACGCCATGCACCTATCCGAACTCAAAGCGCTGCACATCTCCGATCTGCTCAAGCAAGCCGAAGCCCTCGAAATCGAGAACACCGGCCGCATGCGAAAGCAAGAGCTGATCTTTGCCATCATCAAAAAACACGCCCGCGCCGGCGAACTGGTGCATGCCGACGGCGTGCTTGAGGTGCTACCCGATGGCTTTGGCTTTTTGCGCGCGCCCGAGGCCAGCTACACCGCAGCCACCGACGACATCTACATCTCGCCGAGCCAAATTCGCCGCCTTAACCTGCACACCGGCGACTTGATTGAGGGTGAGGTGCGCACCCCCAAAGACGGCGAGCGCTACCTGGCGCTAAACAAGCTCGAGGCCGTTAATGGTCGCCCCCCGGAAGAGAACAAACACAAAATCATGTTTGAAAACCTCACGCCGCTGTTCCCCGATGAACACATGCGGCTTGAGCGCGACATCAAAAGTGAAGAGAACATCACCGGGCGCATCATTGACATCATTGCCCCGATTGGCAAAGGCCAACGCGCGTTGCTGGTGGCGCCGCCCAAAAGCGGTAAAACCGTCATGATGCAGCACATTGCGCACGCCATCACCGCCAACCACCCGGACGTCACGCTCATGGTGCTGCTGGTGGACGAACGACCCGAAGAAGTTACAGAAATGCAACGCACGGTGCGTGGCGAGGTCATTGCCTCGACTTTTGACGAGCCGGCAGCACGCCACGTGCATGTGGCCGAGATGGTCATTGAGCGCGCCAAGCGCCTGGTCGAACTCAAAAAAGACGTGGTGATCTTGCTCGACTCCATCACCCGACTGGCGCGCGCCTACAACAACGTGCTGCCCTCATCGGGCAAAGTGCTCACGGGCGGGGTCGACGCCAACGCCCTGCAACGTCCCAAACGCTTTTTTGGTGCGGCGCGTAACGTGGAAGAAGGCGGATCGCTCACCATCATTGCCACGGCGCTGGTGGACACCGGCAGTCGCATGGACGAGGTAATTTTTGAGGAATTCAAGGGCACCGGTAACGCGGAAATTCACCTCGACCGCCGTCTTTACGAAAAACGGGTGTTCCCCTCGATTCAACTCAACCGCAGTGGCACCCGACGCGAAGAGCTGCTGCTGCAGCCTGAAGTTCTGCAAAAGACGCGTATCTTGCGCCAGTTCATGTACAGCATGGACGAAATCGAGTCCATGGAGATGGTGCTCAAGAGCATGAAGCAAACCAAAAACAACCACGAGTTCTTTGACATGATGCGTCGCGGCGGCTAGCGCTTGGCCGCCAAGCGCTATAATTTAGGGTTTTCGGCAGGAAAGTGCGCTGGGCGGCCACCACCCCAGCGAGGGCTACCCCCACCCACCAAGGAAAAACATGAAACAAGGCATACACCCCGAGTACCGTGACGTCTGCTTCGTCGATCAGTCCAACGGCTTTCAATTCGTTACCCGCTCCTGCGCCACGGCGCGCGAAACCATTAAGCTCGACGACGGCCGTGAAGTGCCGCTGTTCAAGCTAGAGACCTCCAGCGAATCGCACCCGTTTTACACGGGCAAGCAAAAAAGCGTGGACAACATGGGCGGGCGCGTCGAGCGCTTTCGCAACCGCTACGCACGCGGCGCCAAGTAAGCCAGCCACACGCTGGCCCCGCTGCTGCCCAGGTGCGGTGGCGCACCCAAGCCGGCAGCCGCCGGCTTTTTTGTTTGCCCCAGAACCATGAACGCTTCCCGCCCCGCCCTCGTTAGTCAGGCCAACGCCATCACGTTGCCGCGCTGGCTGTTGCTGCTCGGGGTGGGCGTGTATGCACTGGCGGGGCTGTTGGGGCGTGCCCCGTGGCGCCCTGACGAAGGCGCCGCCTATGGCGTGATGCGAGCACTGGCCGCGGGTGAGACCAACTGGTTCGCGCCGAGCCTGTTTGGTGTCCCCGCAGACACCACGGCGTTGCTGCCCTATTGGCTGGGTGCGTGGTCGGTGCAGGCGCTGTCGTGGCTCGACCCGGTCACCGCCACGCGTGTGCCGTTTGTGTTGTTGTTATGCGTCACCGCCTGGGCCGTTTGGCGTGCCACGTACCTAGCGGCCCAAAGCCAGGCCCTGCAGCCCGTACCCTTTGCCTTTGGCGGACAAGCCGCACCCCAAGCCTATGGCAAAGCACTGGCCGATGGATCGGTGCTGGCGCTGGTTGCTGCCCTAGGCACAGCCCCCAGCAGCCACGAGGGCAACGCGGCGGCCGTGCAACTGGCCGCCATCGCCCTGTCCATGGCCGGTGCACTGGGTGTGCTGTTGCCCAGGGCAACGCCACACCACCCCAGGGCACACATCGCGCTATGGCTGCTGGGGCTGGGTGCTTTGGCCGCCAGCGGCGGGGGTTGGCTGGCCGTGGGATTGCCGCTGATTCTTGCCATCGCGCTACGCTGGGGGCACCCCGAGTGGTTGGGCGACCAAGCCAAGCCCAACCCAACCCCCGCCAAGCGGGCCGTATGGCTGGGCTTGCTGCTTTCTGTGGGGGTAACCTTGGCGCTTGGGCTCCGGCCCGACCCGGCTTGGGCACCGAGCCAAGCCTGGGGCAACCCAACGGCCTGGTTGCGCGAGCTGAGCTGGTTTTTGTGGCCCACCTGGCCGCTGCTGCTGTGGACAGCGTGGGTGTGGCGACGCCAGTGGCGTACCCGCCCGTTGTTACTCGCTGGCCTCTGGCTGGCGTGGACGTTGCTGCCTAGCCTGTTGACGGTGGGGCCGCGCCTGCTCGCCCCTACGCTGCCGGTGGCGGCGATGCTGGCCGCCTTAGCGTTGCCCACGCTGCGACGCGGCCTAAGTGCCTTAATCGATTGGTTTGCTGTGGCGTTTTTTACTGGCAGCGCGTTTGTGCTGTGGCTTTACTGGGCCGCCATGACCTTTGGCCAACCCCAGGCTGCGGCGAGAACCGTGGCGCGTCTGGCGCCCGGCTTTGCCCCCGAGCTGGACTGGCAACTGGTGCTGCCCGCATTGGTCGTCACGCTGGCGTGGTTTGGTGCCATTGGGTGGCGGATACGCCATTACTCACCCGCTTTGTGGCGGGGACTGGCGCTTTCGGCTGCTGGGGCGGTTACGAGCTGGACACTGCTCATGACGCTGTGGCTGCCTCTGCTGAACCACGGATTGGGATACCAAAAAGCCGCGCAGCGTGTGGCCAGCCACTGGAGCAGCCAACGCGGCTGCTTGGACGGCACCGATTTGGAGGCCACCGCATTGGCGGCGCTGCGCTTTGACGCCCAGCTCGACGTCCTGACCGGTCAGGCCGCGCTGCAGTGCCCGGTTCAGCTCATTGCCCAAGCTGCCGACGACCCCGACCCAGATACCACCGACGGTTGGCGCATGTTGGATCGGTTTGCGCCCATCAATCCGCGCGTGGTGCAGTGGACCCTGTGGCAGCGGCCAACAAACTAACCGGCGGCTGCGCCCGCACCCGGCGCGGCGGCAAGTACAAAGCAAAGCGCGAACCTTTACCCAACTGGCTTCGAATCCGCACCTCGCCACCGTGCCGTTGCACCACGTGCTTAACGATGGCCAGGCCCAACCCTGTACCACCCGTCTCACGCGAGCGGCTTTGGTCAACCCGATAAAAACGCTCGGTCAGGTGCGGAATGTGCTCCGGGGCAATACCCACGCCCGAGTCTTGCACATAAAACTCGGCTCCACCGTCGGGCATGGCCCGCCAACCCGCGGCGATTTGGCCGTCCGAAGGGGTGTAGCGCACAGCGTTAGAGAGCAAGTTGGTCATCGCGCTGCGCCACTCCGAGGGCTGAATCGCCAACTCCAACTGCGCCGGCACATCGCCCACGATGCGCTGCGTGGTGTGCCCCAGCACCGTAGCCAATGCCCGCGCGTCGTTAAGCACCTCATCAAACAAGGCCGAGGCCGGTTGCCACTCGCCAATACTGGGCAGCGGGCTGCCCTCGAGCTTGGACAACGTGAGCAAATCCGTCACCAAGGTATCCATGCGCGAGGCCTGCTGCGCAATCAATGCCAGGTAGCGTTGCTGCTCATCCTCAGGCAAGTTGAATTGCTGCAACGTTTCAATGAAGCCACGTACCACCGTCAGCGGCGTACGAATTTCGTGCGACACATTGGCGATGAAATTGCGGCGCATGCGCTCACTGCGCTTGAGTACCGTAATGTCGCGGCTTAACAACAGCAACCGCCCTTGACCATAACGCCGCACGCGCAAAATCAAGGTCATGTCACCCCGCCCCCGGCTGGCACCGGCGTCGATTTCAATTTCGGTATCAAAGCGCCCCAACCGAAAGTGCTCGGCAAACGCGGGATGACGCACCAAGTTTTGTACATACTGCAATCGGTCACGTTGCACATCGATGCCAAAGTGCTCCATTGCCGCCGGATTGCACCACTCAATACGGCCGTCGCCCAACAGCAAGGTGATGCCGTTGGGTGAGGCCTCAATCGCTTGTAAAAACTCGCGCAAGCGGGTGGCGTGGTCCGTGGCCACGCCGTCTTTTTGCACAAATCGTTTGTGCACGCGCTCCATCACCTCGCCCTCAAAGCCACCCACCTCGGGCGGCTCCTTCCCGTCTTCACCACGCAACCACGTGATCACGCCCAGCCGCCGGGTGTTGTCCCACACCAGCCACAGCAACGCCGCCAAGGCCGCACCCAAAGCACTCCACGCGACGTGCTGACCAAACGCCTGTGCCGCGGCCGCCCCAACCGCCACCAAACATACCAGTGCCAGGGCGCGCATCAGGCGCCATCCTCGTGCGGGCGGCACATACGATAGCCCGCTCCGCGCACGGTTTCTACCATGGAGGCGGCCGGTCCCAGCGCCGCACGCAGGCGCTTGATGTGCACGTCCACCGTGCGGTCTTCAACAAAGCTTTGGTCGCCCCACACGTGGCTGAGCAAACTGGCACGACTGTGCACGCGCTCGGGTTGGCGCATCAGGTACGACAGCAGCCGAAACTCGGTTGGCCCCAGGTGAATGCGCCGCCCGTCATGGCTGACGCGGTGGGTGTCGGGGTCAAGCTGCAAGCGCCCCAGCTGCAGCACCTGCATGGCCACGGTGCCGCCCTGGCGGCGGCGTAGCACCGCACGCAAGCGCGCGGCCAGCTCGGCCGGCGAAAACGGCTTGGTGACATAGTCGTCGGCCCCACCGTCAAAACCCGCAAGCTTATCGGCCTCGTCGCTGCGCGCCGTCAGCATGACAACCGGTAATTCTCGACAGCTGGGCTCGGCCCGCAGGCGGCGCAAAAAGCTCTCCCCGCTCTCGCCGGGCAGCATCCAGTCCAGCAGCAGCACGTCGGGTAAGCCCGACTGCAAGGCGCGTCTGGCCTCCACCGTGTCGCGCGCCAAGGCCGGGGCAAAGCCCTGATGCCGCAGACTGGTAGCAATCAACTCGGCAATCGCGGCCTCGTCCTCCACCACCAGCACCTTGGGCGCGGCCTCCATGGTCACGGCTTGACCAACGACTCCACTCGGTCCAGCGAGGCGTGCCGCACGTCCTGCCCCTTAACCACGTAGATGGTGGACTCGGCGAGGTTTTTGGCGTGATCGCCAATGCGCTCAACGGCCTTGGCCACAAACAGCATGTCAATCACCCCGGTGATGGCCCGGGTGTCCTCAAGCACATAGGTCAGCAATTTGCGCACAAAGCCTTCGTACTCGCGGTCAATCAGGTCGTCTTCTTTCAAAATCGTTAGCGCCATGTGCTCGTCGAGCCGAGCAAACGCATCGAGCGACTTGTGCAGCAGCATCGAGGCCATTTCGGCAGCGGTGCGCAACTCAACGCGGGGCACACGGTTCAATTCGGGGCGGTCGGCCAGCAACTTAACCATGCGACAAATCCGTGCAATTTCGTCTCCGGCGCGCTCCAGGTTGCTCGTCATGCGCGACATGGCAATAAGCAAGCGCAAATCGCGCGCCGTGGGTTGGCGCCGGCCGATCACCGACGAGATGTCGTGGTCAATCTCTAACTCGAGCTGATTGATGAGCTTTTCGTCACTCAGTACGCCGTCGGCAATCGAGGTGTCAAGCGACACAAAAGCCTCAATACCCTGCTGGAGTTGGGCTTCAACCATGCCCCCCATCTCCATCAAACGCGTGGAGATGGCGTTGAGCTCCACGTCAAACTGTGTCGAAATGTGTTTGTCGCCCATATCAACCAAACCTTCCAGTGATGTAGTCTTCGGTCTCGGTGCGCTTTGGCTTGAAGAAAATCTGCTCGGTGTCGCCGAACTCTACCAGTTCGCCCAGATACATGTAAGCGGTGTAGTCCGAAACCCGGGCCGCCTGCTGCATGTTGTGCGTCACAATGGCGATGGTGTAGTCGCGCTTGAGTTCATTGACCAACTCTTCCACCTTGGCGGTGGAGATGGGGTCAAGCGCCGAGGTGGGCTCATCAAGCAGCAGCACATCGGGCTTAACCGCCACGCTGCGGGCAATGCAAAGGCGCTGCTGCTGACCGCCGGATAACGACAAGCCGCTTTGGTTGAGCTTGTCTTTCACCTCGTCCCACAAGGCGGCTTTGCGCAGCGACCACTCCACCCGATCGTCCATCGCGCTGGTAGAGAGTCGCTCGTACAAGCGAACGCCAAAGGCGATGTTGTCGTAAATCGTCATGGGAAACGGCGTGGGTTTTTGAAACACCATGCCGACCCGGGCGCGCAGCAAGTTAAGGTCTTGTTTGGGGTCAAGAATATTTTGTCCGTACAGTCGAATTTCGCCCTGCGCCTCTTGTCCAGGGTAGAGCGAATACATGCGGTTAAAGGTGCGCAGTAAGGTGGACTTGCCACAACCCGATGGACCGATAAACGCCGTGACACGGCGCTCGGCAATGTCCAGGTTGATGTCCTTGAGGCCTTGAAAGGTGCCGTAGAAGAAATTTAAGTTGCGCACCGAAATGGCAGGTGCGGACGGACTGGCTGAGCCGGCTTGCTGATTCATGAACCGCCTTTATCTTTTGTCTCTAAACCACACCCGTGCCACCACATTGAGTGCCAGCACCGCCAGTGTGACCAATAACGCCCCACCCCACGCCAGTGCAATCCAGTCTTCATAGGGACTCATGGCAAAGTTAAATATCACCACCGGCAAGCTGGCCATGGGCCGGGCCATGTCAAAGTTGGTGAACTGGTTGCTCAACGCGGTAAAGAGCAGCGGCGCAGTCTCGCCACTAACCCGCGCCACCGCCAGCAAAATGCCCGTTACGATACCGCTGCGTGCCGCCCGCACCACGACCGCCGTCGACACTTTCCACTGCGGCGCACCCAGTGCAACCGCTGCTTCGCGCAGCGTGGCAGGCACCAGTTGCAACATATTCTCGGTGGTGCGCACCACCACGGGTAGGGCAATCAAGGCCAACGCAACCGACCCGGCCCAACCCGAAAAACGCCCGGTGGTGGCCACCAGCAAAGCGTAAACGAATAAACCAATCACAATTGAGGGCGCCGAGAGCATGATGTCAGTAACGAATCGCGTGAGCGAGGCAAAGCGGCTGTTGCGCCCGTATTCATTAAGATACACGCCGGCACAAATGCCCACCGGCGTAACCACCAGCGTGCACGCGCCCACCATCAGCAGCGAGCCGATGATGGCGTTATACAACCCGCCACCCGCAGTACCCGGGGCCGCCGTGGGCTGGGTTAACAAGTCCCAGCTGAACGCACCCAGGCCCTTGGAGACCAACACCGCCAGTATCCAAAGCAAACCGAATAAGCCCACCGCCATGGCCACCATGGAGAGCAAAATCCCCACTCGATTACGGCGCAACCGCTGTTGATAGATGCGCAGCACCGCGGGCTCAAGGGTGTGGCTCATGCGCGCCTCCCGCGCTGCTCGGACGCCAACCGCAACAACATCAGTTTGGCTATTGATAGCACCACAAAGGTAATGACAAACAGCAGCAAGCCCAGCGCAAACAAAGAGGCCACGTGCAGCTCGGAGTCTGCCTCGGCAAACTCATTGGCCAAACTTGACGCGATTGAGTTACCCATGCTGTAAAACGAAGTGGCCAGCCGCTGGGCGTTACCAATAACAAAGGTTACGGCCATGGTTTCGCCCAGCGCCCGGCCCAGCCCCAACATGATGCCGCCAATCACGCCGGCGCGGGTGTAGGGCAAAACGATTTGCGTCACCACCTCCCAGGTGGTGCAACCCAAGCCGTAGGCAGATTCTTTGAGCACACTGGGAACAATTTCAAACACATCGCGCATCACCGAGGCGATGAAGGGCAAAATCATCACCGCCAGAATCAAACCGGCCGTGAGAATACCCAAGCCGTTTTGCGGCCCAGAGAAGAGTTGCCCAATTAACGGCAGCACACCAAACACCGACGTGAGGGCCGGCTGGCCATAGTCGGCAAATAACGGTGCAAAAATAAACAAGCCAAACATGCCGTAAATAATGGACGGCACGCCCGCGAGCAGCTCAATGCACACCCCCAAGGGGCGGCGCAACCAAAGCGGACAGGTTTCAGTTAAAAACAACGCGATGCCAAAACTCAGCGGCACCGCAATCACCAGCGCTATCGCCGAGGTCGCCAGCGTGCCGACGATGGCCAGCAACGCGCCAAAACGGTCGTCGATGATGTCCCACTCGTCGCTGACGAGGAAGCCCAAACCAAACGCGTCAAAAGCCGGCCAAGCGCGAATCGCCAGCGAGATCAGAATACCCACCAGCGCCAGCAGCACCAACAGCGCAAAGCCACCCGTGAGCTTCTCAAACGCCAGGTCTTGCAGTCGTGCGCGCCGTGTGGAACGCGCACGGGCGGCCACTGAATCAGTGAGGGCAGAGGGCGTAAGCGACATAACTTCTTACTTTACCGGGACTGTGTGACCGTTTTGTGACAGCGCAGAACATCTACGCTAATTCAGAGTACACGCCAAGTCTCGAGCCCACCGCGCGGCCATCTCAACGCTGGTGGCCTCTACCATGATACGCAGCACCGGCTCGGTGCCACTGGCTCGCACCAGCACACGGCCTTGTCCGCGCAGCGCATTTTGGGCTTCGCGCAGGGCTTGTTGAAAGCGCGCATGGCTTGACCACTGCTGGGCATGCCCCTGCAGCACCACATTCTCTAAATGCTGCGGGTAAAGGGTTAGGCCCTGCAACAATTGCTCCAGGCTCTTGCCCTGCCGCCGCATGGCATGCAGCACCTGCAAGGCGCTCACCAAACCATCGCCGGTGCTGTGTTTGTCCAGCATCAGCATATGCCCAGAGCCCTCTGCTCCCAGCACCCAGCCGCGTTGGTGCAAGGCCTCGAGAACGTACCGGTCGCCCACGGCAGCACGGTGCAGCGCCACACCTTGACGAGTCAAGGCGTCTTCTACCCCTTGGTTGGTCATGAGCGTGCCCACCACCCCAGGCACCGCCTCGCCCATGGCCAGGCGGTCCATGACCAAAGCGTACAGCAGCGCGTCGCCGTCAACTGGTTGCCCAGATGCGGTCACCATTTGCAGCCGATCGGCATCGCCGTCCAGCACCACGCCCACATCGGCCTGGTGTTGCCGCACCGCCTCTTGAGCGGCGTGCACATGGGTGGCACCTACGCCGTCGTTGATGTTGCTGCCGTCGGGCTGGCAACCCATGGCGTGCACCGTGGCACCCAGCTCTTGCAGCAACGTTGGGGCAATGGCGTAGGCGGCTCCGTGGGCGGCGTCTACCACCACGCTCAGGCCACGCAAATCGTGCGTGGTGCCCCAGGTGCTTTTGCAAAACTCGATGTAGCGCCCAGCGGCATCGTCCAGCCGCCGCGTTTTGCCCAATCCGTCCGAGGCAGCCCACGCCGGTGGCCGCTGCAACTGCGCCTCTACCTCAAGTTCCCACGCGTCGGGTAGTTTGCTGCCATCGCCGCCAAAGAATTTGATGCCGTTGTCGGGATGCGGGTTGTGACTGGCGCTAATCACCACCCCCAGGTCGGCTCGCTGGGCGCGTGTCAGGTAGGCTACCGCCGGCGTGGGCACCGGGCCGAGCAACAACACATCAACGCCGGCCGAGTTGAACCCCGATTCAAGCGCGCTCTCAAACATGTAGCCCGAGCGACGGGTGTCCTTGCCAATCAGTACCCGTGGCTGCTCGCGCCGTTGGCGCAATACCTGCCCCACGGCATGCCCCAGACGCAGCGCAAAATCCGGGGTCATGGGTGCCACACCCACCCGCCCGCGGATGCCGTCGGTGCCAAAATAAACGCGGCTCATGGGCGCATTATGCGTTGGACGCCGCGGCCTGCACCGCCTGCCACACCCGCAGCGCGTCCACTGTGGCTTGCACGTCGTGCACACGCACCACCGCGGCCCCACGCTGCACCGCCAGCAAGGCCGCAGCCACGCTAGCGGCTTGGCGTGCCTGCACCGGCTGGCCGGTGATGTGGCCCAGCGTTGACTTACGCGACCAACCGGCCAGTACGGGAAAGCCCAAGGCTTCAAGTGCGGCCTGCTGCGCCAGCAGGGTGAGATTTTGCGCTGGGGTTTTGCCAAAGCCAATGCCAGGGTCAAGTACCACGCGTTCTGGCGCCACGCCTGCGGCTTGCAACGCATGGGCGCGAGTTCGCAAAAACGCCTGTACGGCGGGCAGCACTGGGTCGGGCATGGGTGAAACCTGCATGGTCTGCGGGTCGCCATGCATGTGCATCAGACACACCCCGCAACTGCCGTGCTCGGCCACCACGGTGAGGCCATTGTCCTGCCCCGGGGCGCGCCAGCGCAGTGCCCATACGTCGTTGATGATGTCTGCGCCAGCATCCAGTGCCCGCTGCATGATTTCGGGCTTATACGTATCCACCGACACGGGCACCTGCCACCGCACCGCCTCGCGCAACACCGGTTGCAACCGCTGCCACTCCACCTGCGCGGGCACCGGCTGCGCCCCCGGGCGGGTAGACTCAGCCCCCAAATCCAGCACGTCGGCGCCAGCCTCGAGTTGCGCCTGCGCCATGTGCAGCGCCTGGCCCGGGTCGGCGTGCACAGCAAACGAGTCGGGGGTAAGGTTAACCACGGCCATAACCAACGGCCGCTGCAGCGACAAAACAAAACGCCCCGCTTGCCAGCTTGGGGCTGGAGCGAGGCGCTTCAAGGCAACGTGGCCTGGGGTATAAGAATTAAGCGGCGTTGGGCGAGGGCTCGGCCGGGCCTACCGCGGCCCCGCCGCCGTCACCGTCTGACTTGGGGCTAGAGGCTGGTGGGTCTTTGGGAGCACGGGGCTCACGGCCAGCCATGATGTCGTCGATTTGCTCCATATCGATGGTTTCCCACTCCAACAACGCTTTGGCCATGGCGTGCATTTTGTCGGCATGCGCTTCAATTAGCCCCCGCGCCAGCCCGTACTGCTCGTCAATAATGCGCCGCACCTCGGCGTCTACCTTTTGCATGGTCTGCTCAGAGATGTTGGTGGTTTTGGTCACCGAGCGGCCCAAGAACACTTCGCCTTCGTTTTCGGCGTACACCATGGGGCCCAGGGCATCGGACATGCCATAGCGCATCACCATGTCGCGGGCGATTTGCGTGGCACGCTCAAAGTCGTTGCTGGCGCCGGTGGTCATCTGATCCATGAACACTTCTTCGGCAATACGCCCACCAAACAGCATGGCGATTTGGTTGAGCATGTATTCGCGGTCGTAGCTGTAGCGGTCACGTTCGGGCAAGCTCATGGTAACCCCCAGGGCCCGACCACGCGGAATGATGGTGACTTTGTGCACTGGGTCGCATTTGGGCAAAAGTTTGCCAATGATGGCGTGCCCCGCCTCATGGTACGCGGTGTTGCGGCGCTCGTCTTCGGGCATCACCATGCTGCGCCGCTCCGGGCCCATCAAGATTTTGTCCTTGGCCCGTTCAAAGTCCTGCATTTCAACCACGCGTGCGGCGCGCCGCGCCGCCATGAGCGCGGCTTCGTTGCACAAATTGGCCAAGTCAGCACCGGACATACCGGGCGTGCCACGGGCGATCACGCCAGCGTCTACGTCGTTACCCGCCGGCACTTTGCGCATGTGCACATTAAGAATTTGCTCTCGCCCACGAATGTCGGGCAATTGCACGTAAACCTGGCGGTCAAAGCGCCCGGGACGCAACAACGCACCGTCCAAAATATCCGGGCGGTTGGTTGCGGCAATCACAATGACGCCCAGGTTGGTGTCAAAGCCATCCATTTCAACCAACATTTGGTTAAGCGTTTGCTCACGCTCGTCGTTGCCCCCGCCTAAGCCGGCGCCACGCTGCCGGCCTACGGCGTCGATTTCGTCAATAAAAATGATGCAAGGGGCGTTTTTCTTGGCTTGTTCAAACATGTCGCGCACCCGGGCCGCGCCCACGCCAACAAACATTTCAACAAAGTCAGAACCTGAGATGCTAAAAAACGGCACCTTGGCCTCACCGGCGATACCCTTGGCCAGTAAGGTTTTGCCCGTGCCCGGCGGCCCCACCAGCAGCAGGCCACGCGGAATGCGTCCTCCGAGCTTTTGAAATCGCTGCGGGTCTTTAAGAAAGTCGACCACCTCTTTGGTCTCTTCTTTGGCCTCGTCGCAGCCGGCCACATCGGCAAAGGTGACTTGGTTGTTGCTGTCATCAAGCATGCGCGCGCGGCTCTTGCCAAAGCTAAAAGCCCCGCCACGCCCGCCACCTTGCATTTGTCGCATGAAGTAAATCCAAACCCCAATCAGCAGCAGCATGGGACCCCAGCTCACCAGCAGGGTCATGAGCAACGAGCCTTCCTCGCGGGGCTTGACGTCAAACTTCACGTTGTTGGCTAACAGATCGCCCACCAAGCCACGGTCGAGGTAGGTGGCATTGGTGCGAACGCGCCGATCGTCGGTGGTGTAAGCCGTGATTTCGGTGCCGCTGGCACTTTCGGCGATGACGGCACTGCGGATGCGTTGGCTGCGCACCTCGTTAATAAATTCGGAATAGCTGATGTACCCCGAACCGCCGCTGCCGCGTGTTTCAAATTGTTTGAACACGGTAAACAGCACCATGGCCACCACCAGCCACACCGCCACTTTGGAAAACCACGGGTTCTTCAAAATCAGTCCTCCCGCTCGACTCGAGCGCTGTTGACTTGCATTGTAGGCGCTGCACCCGCGCCCCTGACACCAATAACCATACCACCTCAGGGGCATGGCCGGGTTGGCGCCTACTCTTGTTGTCGGGCCAATGTTGGCGACTTCAACCCCCGTCCGAGCAAAAAGGTTTCGGCCGATCGAGCGCGCGAGGCTTTGGGTTTGAGGGGCTTGACCTGAACAAAGTGGTCTTTGAAAAGTCTGACCAACTGGCTGTAACCACTGCCGTGAAACAGCTTAACCAGCAAGGCCCCCTCGGGCTTGAGGTGATCCTGCGCAAACGCCACGGCCAGCTCAACCAAATGTGCCATGCGCGCGGCGTCGGCCACGGCCACGCCAGACAGGTTGGGCGCCATGTCCGAGAGCACCGCGTCCAGCCTTTGCACGCCGTGGCTCGACAGGGTGGATTGCAGGCGCTGCAAGGTCTCATCCTCGCGAAAATCTCCTTGAATAAAGTGCACCCCCGGCACGGGCTCCATGGGCAACAGGTCCAGCGCCACCACCAGCCCACGCCCGGCCAAGGTACGGCTTAAATATTGGCTCCACGCCCCGGGTGCGCTGCCCAATTCCACCACGGCCGCGCCGGGCTGCACCAGGCGGTGCTGAGCGTCGATTTCAAGTAACTTGTACGCCGCACGCGCGCGGTAGCCCTCACCCTGTGCCTTCTTTACGTACGGGTCGTTTAAGTGGTCGTTAAGCCAGGCTCGGTCAACCTTGCCACGCTTGCTTGGAGATTTCATGTGCTGGGGGTGAAAAACGCTTGGCCCATAAGGCATAGCCCGGATGCTTGATAATTCTCGCATGTCCAGCCTTACCCTCACCCCTACGCAGCGGCGCAGCTTGCGCGCGCAAGCCCATCACCTCGAGCCGGTCGTGGCCATTGGACAAGGCGGACTTAGCCCTGCCATCCAAGCCGAGGTTGACGCCGCCCTGGCTGCGCACGCGCTGATAAAGGTCAAAGCCAGCAGCGATGACCGCA
>JAYPEA010000010.1:0-36318 GCA_038125525.1 Burkholderiaceae bacterium
GGTGCGGCAAAAAAGGTGGGCTCCTTGCCGTTGTACAGCTGCCAGTTGTCCCACAACATCACCATGGAAAAACCAAAAACCACCCACAAGATGGATCGCCGAATGTCTGTCATGCCTTTGCTTTCAATAGGTGAGGATTGGGCTGGGGTTAGGGCTTGGTCTGCTCGGGGGCAACGCCTGGCACCGGGTCGTGGCCACCTTGGCACCACGGGTTGCAGCGCGCCAATCGGTGCATGGCCAGCCAGCTGCCGCGGCCCGCGCCGTGGGCTTGCAAGGCCTGCAGCGCATAGTGTGAGCAAGTGGGCGTAAAACGACACGCGCCGCCCAAGGTGGGGCTAAGCAACAGCTGGTAACCCCTTACCAGTGCCATCAACGTGCGGCGCATCATGCCGCGCAACCGCTAAGCAACTGCTGCAGCTCGTTGCGCACCTGCCGCTTCAGCGGACGCGACCACGCACTGGGGAAGTCATCTTGAGAAAACGCCGCGCGCTGCCGCACCACCATGGCACAACCCGGACGGGCACGCAGTGCCTGCGCGGCCACCGCATAAATTTGGCGCCGGATACCGTTGCGCGTTACCGCGCGCTTGGCCCAGCGCTTAGGCAGCACCACGCCCACGCCAAAAGGCTTGGCCACTGGCTGCAGCACGTGCAAAGCAAAGTGCGGCGTCCAGCGGCTGGGGCGCTGGGACAGCACGCTCTCAAAGTCGCGCTTGTGCACCAGCCGCTGCAGCGCCACGTTGGATTTGCCTGCGCTTAAGCGGCCAGCCGCTTGCGTCCCTTGGCACGACGGGCATTGATCACGGCGCGACCACCGCGTGTCTTCATACGCACCAAAAAGCCATGGGTGCGGGCGCGTCGGGTTTTGGAAGGTTGGTATGTGCGTTTCATGGTGTCAATCTTTCAAGTAACCCGCAATTATCGCAAAAACCGGGGCCCACCGGCCAACAACGGCGCCAACAGCCCGCGCGCCCGCGGCCAAGCACCCACCGCGCGAGGTGCCGCGCCTGCCCCGGCTCGCCGGCCGCGTTGGCCTGTGCGGCGTCATTAGGGGTATCCTGGGGGTTGTGGATAACTTAAACCCGTGACTACAATGTGCGCTCCCATCCCACCTGTCTGTCCACAGCACCCCGTCGGCCCCTTCGCCACCTCATGACCGATTCTTCCTCCCCCTCGCACCTAGCCGCCGTGCTGCCGGACCTATGGCAAAGCTGCCTTGAGCAGCTGGCACGCAGCATTCCCGAACACCAGTTCAGCACGTGGATCAGCCCGTTGGTGGCGGGCCCGAGCACCAGCGCGCAGGGGCTGGTGTTGCTGGTTGAAAACCGCTTCAAATTGGACTGGATCCGCAGTCAATACCTGCCGCGAATCCGCCAGGTGGTGGCCCATCTGCACGGCAACGATGTTTCAGTGGAGTTGGCGCTCACTCCTCGCGAAACCCAACCCCAAAGGGGGTCGCAAAGCACCTCTTCTCCTCAAGACCCGATTGTTGCTGAAGCCGCCAACCTGTTGGTCGCCGACGCGGTTGAGGCCCAGGGACACCGCTCACGCATCAATCCCGGGCTTACGTTTGAGACGCTAATCGAGGGCAGCGCCAACCGCATGGCACGCGCTGCGGCCATGCACGTGGCCGCCCAAGTGGGGCAGCTTTACAACCCCTTATTTATTTATGGCGGGGTGGGGCTGGGTAAGACCCACTTGATGCACGCCATTGGCAACCAACTGCTGGCCGAGCGTGCCGAGGCCAAAGTTCTCTACATCCACGCTGAGCAGTTCGTCTCGGATGTGGTTAAAGCGTATCAACGCAAAGCTTTTGACGAGTTTAAAACCCGTTACCACTCGCTGGATTTGCTCTTAATTGACGATGTGCAGTTTTTTGCCAACAAGGAGCGCACGCAAGAAGAGTTTTTTAACGCCTTTGAGGCGTTACTGGCCAAACGCTCGCATATCGTGCTCACCAGCGACACCTACCCCAAGGGCCTGACCGACATCCACGAGCGACTGGTGTCGCGCTTTGACTCAGGGCTAACGGTGGCAATTGAGCCGCCCGAGCTGGAAATGCGCGTGGCGATTTTGATCAACAAGGGCAGCGCCGAGGGCGCGGTGATTCCCGAGGACGTGGCCTTTTTTGTGGCCAAAAACGTGCGCTCCAATGTACGCGAGCTCGAGGGGGCACTGCGCAAAATTTTGGCCTACTCACGGTTTAACCAAAAAGACATCAACGTGGGTTTGGCACGCGAGGCGCTGCGCGACTTGCTGTCCATCCAAAATCGGCAGATTTCGGTTGAAAACATCCAAAAAACTGTCGCCGACTTTTACAAAATCAAGGTTGCCGACATGTACTCCAAGCGGCGCCCGGCCTCCATTGCCCGGCCACGCCAAATTGCCATGTACCTAGCCAAAGAACTCACCCAAAAAAGCCTGCCTGAAATCGGCGAATTGTTTGGCGGGCGCGACCACACCACCGTGCTGCACGCCGTGCGCAAAATAGGCGCCGAGCGTCAGCAGCACACCGAAGTCAACCAGCAATTGCATGTGCTCGAGCAAACCCTCAAAGGCTAGGGCCAAACGCGCCGGTTGGCGAGGTTTTTCGGCGACAATAGGCGGTCTGTTGGTGTCAGCGCACTGGCAGGCCAACCCCTTACCCAAGATTCATCACTGAGAGTTGGCATGATTGTTTTCCAAGCCGCGCAAGAGCACGTTTTAGCCGCCCTGCAACGCGTCGCCGGCATCGTCGAGCGCCGCCATACCTTGCCGATTTTGGCCAACGTGCTGTTGGTTAAATCGGGCGCCTCAATCGAGCTCACCAGCAGCGACCTGGAGGTGCAAATTCGCACCCAGGCCGAGCTGGGCGGCGAAGCCCAAAGCTACACCACCACCTTGTCGGCGCGCAAATTGCAAGACATTTTGCGCACCATGGCGCCCGACCAGCAAGTCACGCTAGAAGACAAGGGCGGCAAAATCACGCTCAAAGCGGGCAAAAGTCGCTTCACCCTGCAAAGCCTGCCGGCCACCGATTTTCCTCTGGTGCAAGAACAATCGGATTGGGGCGACGCGTTCACCGTACCGCAAAAGCTACTCAAGCACTTGCTGGCCCAGGTGTCGTTTGCCATGGCGGTGCACGACATACGTTACTACCTCAACGGCATCTTGTTTGAAGTTGATGCGCGGCAATTAACCCTGGTGGCCACCGACGGGCACCGACTCGCACTCACGCGCGCCGAGCTCAGCCAAGCGGTGGCACAGCGTCAAGAGGTGATCTTTCCGCGCAAAACGGTACTTGAATTGCAGCGCCTGCTGGCCGACACGGACGAGCCCGTGCAATTGCAGCTGGCCAGCAACCAAGCGCGCCTGCGCTTTGGCAACATCGAGTTTGTCACCAAGCTGGTCGAGGGCAAGTTTCCCGACTACAACCGCGTGGTACCCCAAAGCCATCCGCACCAGCTGGCACTGGGCCGACAAACGCTGCTCACCGCTTTGCAGCGCGCGGCCATCATGACCTCGGACAAGTTCAAGGGCGTACGTCTGAACTTTGACAACGGCGGCCTGCACGTGGGTGCACACAACGCCGAACAAGAAGAAGCCGCCGACGAGCTCGACATTGACTACGATGGCCCCGCCATCGACATTGGTTTTAACGTCACCTACCTGATGGACGTGCTCAGCCATGCCAGCACGGACATGGTGAACATGGCCCTAGCCGATGGCAACAGCTCGGCCTTGTTTACGCTGCCCGATGACCCGTCCTTTAAGTACGTGGTCATGCCCATGCGCATCTGATGCGGCACGTGACACACGTTTTTTTGCTCCACTTAACGTTTGGCTCCCATGACTGAAGCACCAGCAGGCGGCGATTACGGCGCTGGCTCGATACAAATCCTCGAAGGCCTTGAAGCGGTGCGCAAGCGCCCAGGCATGTACATCGGCGACACCTCGGACGGCACCGGCCTGCACCACCTGGTTTTTGAGGTGGTCGACAACTCGATCGACGAAGCCTTGGCCGGACATTGCGATGACATCGTGGTGACCATTCACACCGATGACTCGATCTCGGTGCAGGACAACGGTCGCGGCATTCCCACCGACGTCAAAGCCGACGACAAGCACGAACCCAAGCGCAGCGCCGCCGAGATCGCGCTCACCGAGCTGCACGCCGGCGGTAAGTTCAACCAAAACAGCTACAAGGTCTCAGGTGGCTTGCACGGGGTGGGCGTATCGTGTGTCAACGCCTTATCGGTATGGTTGCGGCTAACGGTACGCCGCCACGGGCAGGTGCATGCACTCGAATTTGCTCGCGGCGTGGTGCAAAACCGCCTCATCGAGCAGGTCAACGGCGTAGACGTATCGCCCATGAAGATCACGGGCAGTACCGAAAAGCGCGGTACTGCGGTGCACTTTTTGCCCGACCCCGAGGTGTTTGCACAAAACAACCGCTTTCACTACGAAATCTTGTCCAAGCGGCTGCGTGAGCTTTCTTTTCTTAACCATGGCGTGCGCATTCGTCTTATTGACGAACGCCACAACAAAGAAGACGACTTCTCCGGCGTGGGCGGCGTTCGCGGCTTTGTCGAGTTCATCAACACCGGCAAAGCCGCGTTGCACCCCACCACGTTTTACGCCACTGGCGAGCGTGCCAGCGAGCAAGACACCATGGTCGCCGTGGAAGTGGCCATGCAGTGGAATAACGGCTACAACGAGCAGGTGCTGTGCTTTACCAACAACATTCCGCAGCGCGACGGCGGGACCCACCTCACGGGTTTGCGCGCGGCCATGACGCGGGTCATGAGCAAGTACATCGAACAAAACGAGCTGGCCAAAAAGGCCAAGGTTGAAATCACCGGCGATGACCTACGTGAGGGGTTATGCTGCGTGCTTTCGGTCAAGGTGCCCGAACCCAAGTTTTCTAGCCAAACCAAAGACAAACTGGTCTCCAGCGAGGTGCGCGCGCCGGTCGAGGACGTGGTGGCCAAGGCCCTGGCAGACTTTCTGAACGAGCGGCCCAACGACGCCAAAATGATTTGTAACAAAATCATAGAGGCCGCGCGCGCGCGCGAAGCCGCCCGCAAGGCGCGCGACATGACGCGACGCAAAGGCGTGCTTGATGGCATGGGCCTGCCTGGCAAACTGGCCGACTGCCAAGAAAAAGACCCCGCCCTATGCGAAATTTATATCGTTGAGGGTGACTCAGCGGGTGGCTCGGCCAAACAAGGGCGTGACCGCAAGTTTCAAGCTATTTTGCCGCTACGCGGCAAAATTTTGAACGTTGAGAAAGCACGCTACGAAAAGCTGCTCACCAGCAACGAAATCCTTACGCTCATCACCGCGTTGGGCACTGGTATTGGCAAAGTGAGCGCCGGTGACGGCAAGCATGGCGCCGACGATTTCAACGTGGACAAGCTGCGTTACCACCGCATCATCATCATGACCGACGCCGACGTGGACGGCGCGCACATTCGCACGTTGCTGCTGACGTTCTTCTACCGGCAAATGCCCGAGTTGGTTGAGCGCGGCCACATCTACATTGCGCAACCGCCGCTGTACAAGGTAAAAGTGGGCAAAGAAGAGCAGTACCTCAAAGACGCGCAGGCTTTTGACAGCTTTCTGATGGCGCAAGCGCTGCGCGAGGCGGCGCTGGACACGCAAAGCAGCGCCGGCGTGCTACGCGAGGCGGCGCTGAGTGAGCTGGCCTCGGTGTACCAACAAGCGCAAGAGGTGGTGCAACGCTTAAGCGGATTCATGGACGGCGAGGCACTGCAAGCGATTGCCGGTGGCGTGACCCTGGCGCTGGACACCCCGGAGCAAGCCGAGCAAAGTGCTGCCAGCTTGCAAGCGGCACTGCCGCATGCCATGGTGTACGCAGCGTTTGACGCCCGGCTGGACCAGCCGCTGCTGCGCATTGAGCGACAGCACCACGGCAATTTGCGCAGCAGCGTCATTACGCAAGACTTTGTGCACGGCGCCGACTACGCGCGGCTGCAGCAAGCGGCCAGCCGTTTGCTTGGTTTGTTGGGTGAGTCGGCCCAAGTGATGCGCGGCGAAGGCGACAAAGCCAAAGCGGCGCCGGTGGCTAGCTTTCACGAAGCCATGCAGTGGCTGCTGCAACAAGCCCAAAACGGTGTGGCGCGCCAACGCTACAAAGGACTTGGCGAAATGAACCCCGAGCAGTTGTGGGAGACCACCATGGACCCCAGCGTCCGACGCTTGTTGCAGGTGCGCATTGAAGACGCCATTGAAGCCGACAAGGTGTTCACCATGCTCATGGGCGACGAGGTGGAGCCACGACGTCACTTTATTGAAGGCAACGCGCTGCGCGCGACCAACCTAGACGTTTGACACCTGTTAGGGCTCGGCTTTGGGTAGCCAGTGATGGCTAGCCCCGGGGCGATGCAGCACCTGCGCCATGGGTGATACCTTGGCCGGCACAAACTCGCCCCGGCCCACGCGTTCGCTCACCTGACCCCGACCGGGTTCACCTTGCCACACCACCTCGCCCCGAGCCAAGGTTAATGCCGGCCAGGCGGTGAGTCGCATGCCCTCATAGGGGGTGTAGTCCACCGCGTGATGCAACATGGTCTGCTCAAGCGTAAAGTCCACCGCGTCGTGCCATATCACCATGTCGGCGTCGCTGCCCACGGCCAACGTACCCTTGCGCGGGTGCAAGCCATACAGCTTGGCCGCTTGGGTTGCGGTAAGCGCCACAAACTGATGAATGTCGATGCGCCCGGTGTTGACCCCCTCGCTCATCAACAGGGCCAGCCGCGTCTCCAACCCCGGAATGCCGTTGGGCACTTGATTGAACGCGGCGTCGGGGCCGGCTACGGCTTTGCCATCGGGGCCCGAGCGAAAGGGAGCATGGTCGCTGGAGAACACCTCAAAGGCGCCGTTAGCCAAACCATCCCATACCTTTTGCTGGTTGGCACGGTCGCGCGGCGGAGGGCTGCATATGCAGCGTGCCCCGCCCGCATCCAGCGCCAGGTCATCTTCGGTCAAAAACAAGTACTGTGGGCAAGTTTCACCATAAATACGCAGGCCCCGCCCGTGCGCCCAGCGTATTTGCTCAATCGCATCGGCTGCGCTAACGTGCACCAACAAAATCGGCACGCGCATGATTTCGGCCAAGCTGATGGCCCGGTGCGTGGCCTCACGCTCCACGGCAGCGGGGCGTGACATGGCGTGCCCCAAGGGCTCGGTGATGCCCGCGGCCAGCAGTTGCTCGGTTAGCCACTCGATGCAGTCAAAGTTTTCGGCGTGCACCATGGTCATGATGCCGCTGCGTTTGGCTGCGGCCAGCACGCGCAAAATTTGTCTGTCGCTGAGCTTAAGGTCGTCGTAGGTGAGGTAGATTTTGATCGAGGTCACCCCTTGCGTGACCAGCCAGTCGAACTCGTTGGCCAACACTTCATCGGTGGGGTCGCTGACGATTAGGTGAAAGGCATAGTCAATCACCGACTGCCCGCTGGCGCTGCGGTGATACGCCGCCAGCGCCTCGCGTAACGTTTGGCCGCGCTGCTGCAGCGCAAACGGAACAAACGTGGTGGTGCCGCCCGCGGCGGCACTGCGGCTACCGCTGGCAAAATCGTCGGCACATACGCTGCCGTCGGACATGGGCTGGCTGATGTGGCAATGGCTGTCCACCCCGCCTGGCGTCACCAGCCGGCCCTGGGCGTCGATGCGTTGGCCACCCGGGGCCAAATCGTTGGCTGACAGTGTGCTGGCAATGGCCGTAATCACGCCGTCTTTGACGCCGATGTCGGCGCGGTACCTATCGGTGGCCGTGGCGATGTCGGCGTGGTGCACGATCAGATCAAAGCCGTGGCTCATGCCGCCGCCCTTACGATGTGGCCATGCTGTCTTCGGGCCACCAGTGCAACGCGTGCAGCGGCGCCAGCCAGCTGTCTTGGGTGACCTCAACGCGGTCGGCCAGCGGCTGCTGGGCAATCGCCTCGGCGCTCAAGGCCACGCTGTCGTGCACCGGTAACGTGACCCTTGCCTGCAGCAAGGGGCTCAGCCCAGCTAGGCCAGCACCGCCCAACAACACATGCTGGGCGCCCGCATCACCAGCGCGCGCGATCTCGTTGGCCAATAGGGCCGCCGAGCGTTGCGGCTGGCGCATGATGTCCGCGCCCGACAAGCTAACCGTGTAGATATCGGTTGGCGCCTTTAGGTCGCCCAGGGCACGCACCAAGCGCGCCAGCATGGGGCGCCACGCCGCGCCGCCCGTCACCACCGCAAACCGCCCCTTTTGGCTTACGCGCCGCATGGACGCCTCGGCCAGGCCATAGATGGGCACAGGCGCCAAGACACGAAGTGCCTCCACGCCAGGGTCGCCAAAACACGCCACCAGCACCGCATCGGGGCGCACGCCACTCAATACCTGCTGCCGATACACCGCCACGGCGGCGTGTGCGCCCACGGTGTAACTGGTTTGGCACGCGATGTAGGGCGCACCAAACGGCGCGGTATGTGCGCACACCTGCCAGCCAGCCCCAAGGTGCGTCGCCACAATGCGCTGCAACGATTCGGTCACCTCGTGCGAGGTGTTGGGGTTAATCAGCAACAGCGTGCGCATGCTTGCCGCAAGTTAGTGGGCCGAGGGCGAACGACGCCTGACCGCCAACTTGGCCCCCAACCACAGTGACAAGCCCATGACCACAAAAGAGACCAGCATGGTGACCGAGGCCAACGCGTAAATGGCCGGCGTGGTCACGGTGGTGGTTAGCCCCTGCAGCTCAAGGGGCAGGGTGTTGACGTCGCTAATGGCCTGCGAGGTCCGGGCGATCTCATCCCAACTCAGCGTAAAACCAAACATGCCAACCCCAACCAGCGCCGGCGCCACCAGCGGCAGCAGCACATACCAAAAGGTTTGCATGCGCGTGGCACCTAGGTCGGCCGCAGCCTCTTCCACCGAGCTGTCAAACCGGTTAAACACCGCAAACATAATTAACAGGCCAAAAGGCAACGTCCATGTGAGGTGGGCGCCCAATGCCGACGTCCACAAGCCCATGGTGGTGGTGTATTCGGCTAGCCAATCTTGCGCGCCCGCGGCCTCGAGCAACCACTTCATGCCGGTATCGAGCAGGCGAAACTCAAGCCCGATGCCCAGAGACACGATGATTGAGGGCATGATCAGACTGGCCACGGCAACATAAAACAAGGCGTTACCAAAAGGCAGTCGTTTGCGATAGGCCAGGCCAGCCATAAGCGAAAACACCACCGTAATCGCCATCACCACCAACCCCAACGCAAGCGAACGGCGTAGCGCCGCGCCAATATCCACCACCCCTAGGCCCCGCGCGAGTTCGGCGTACCAATTGAGCGACAGCCCGGTGAGCGGAAACGTCAGTCCCCCAGTGGGGCCTTGAAACGACAGCAACACGATAACAAACATCGGCCCGTACAAAAACAGCACAAAGGCAACAAAAACCGCGGTCAGCCATGGGTTGCGATGGGTGTTCATGCGGTGGCCCCTACAGCTCTTTGCGAATGTCAACGATGCGGGTGAGGCCCCAAATCATCATCAACACAATCAACAACAGGGCGATGGCGTTGGCGGCAGCCAGCGGAAACTGCAAATACGAGGTTTGTACCTGAATCATTTTGCCTACCGAGGCAATTTGCTGCCCACCCATGACCCCCACGGTCACAAAGTCGCCCATGACGATGGTAAGCACAAAGATCGAGCCGATCACCATGCCCGTTTTGCTAAGCGGTATCACCACGTAGCGCAGGGTTTGCCAGCCGGTTGCTCCGGCGTCGCGCGCAGCTTCGAGCAAGCGTTTGTCGATGCGCGCCATGGAGTTGAAAATAGGCACGATCATGAACATGGTGTACAAGTGCACAAACGCCAACACCACAGAAAATTCAGAAAACAACAACCATTCAATCGGCTCGTCGATTAAGCCCAGGCTGATTAAGGTTTGATTAATTAGCCCGTTGCGGCCCAGCAACGGAATCCACGCAATCATGCGGATGACGTTGGACGTCCAAAACGGCACGGTGCACAACACAAACAAAAAGATTTGCCAGCGCAGGGTTTGCACACAAAAAGCCAAGTAATACGCCACCGCAAAGCCCAGCACAAGCGTCACGAGCCACACGATCAAACTGAACTTGATGGTGGAGAGGTAGGTGAGCAAGGTCACACAGGTGCCGTCGGGCGAGCCACAGCCCTCAAACAAAGCGGCGTAATTGGCCAGCGTAAAGGCCGGCAAGATTTCGTATTCGTTGTAGTCCCAAGTGCTGACCATGAGTATCAGCAACAAAGGCACCACAAAAAAGCCCACAAACACCAGCGCCATGGGCGCGGCTTGCAGCGGCGCAAGCCACTTGGGGACTTGCGCCGCTGGGCTTGGAGTTGGCGTTGCCTTAGGCGGCGACGAACTCATTCCACTTACGTACCATGTAGTTGTTTTCATCCATCACGGCGTTCCAGCATGCCACGCCGCCCATGCGGTCTTCGTAGCTGCCACCATCGCGGACCTCGCCGGCCTTGGCCAACAATTGGCCGTTGGGGCTCATGATGTCTTTGGCCGCGGCTTTGCCAAGCATCCAGTAATCCCACTCGTAGGCCTCCATGGACTTCTGGGCCGTATCCAAAACCGCGCTGTAGTAGCCCTGACGGTTCAAGTAGGCGCCAGCCCAGCCGTCTAAGAACCAGTTGATGAACTCGTAGGCGGCATCGAGCTTTTTGCCCGACAAAGTGGCGGGCAAACCAAAGCCTGCGGCCCACGCACGATAGCCCTCTTTGAGCGGCTGGTACACGCACGGAATGCCCTTGGTGCGCACCGCCGTGACGGCCGGCGACCACATCGACTGAATCACCACCTCGCCCGAGGCCATGAGGTTGACCGACTCGTTGAAGTCCTTCCACAGGCTGCGGAACTGGCCTTGGCGCTTGGCCTCGATCAGCGTCTTGATGGTGAGGTCGATTTCTTTTTTGGTCATGTTGCCTTTGTCGGGGTACTTGTAAATACCCATGGCCTCCACCACCATGGCCGCGTCCATGATGCCAATTGAGGGGATGTTCAAAATCGACGCTTTGCCCTTGAACTCGGGGTTGAGCAGTTCAGCCCACGAGCCAATCGGGCGCTTGATCAGGTCGGGGCGAATGCCCAGGGTATCGGCGTTGTACACCGTGGGAATCAGCGACATGTAGCGCGTGGCGCCTGCGGCAAACTTTTTGGAGCGCTCACCCTCGAGGTAAATTACCTTTTTGGGCGCGGTGCCCTGATCACCAATGGTCTTGCCCGTGGGGGTCTTGCCCTGGGTGAAGATGCTGGTAATTTTGTCGGCATTTTTGATGCGTTGGGTGTCGATGCCCTTAAGGTTGCCGGTGGGCACGATTTTCTTGAGCGAGAAGTACTCGGTATCAATCAAATCAAAACTGTTGGGCGCAGTCACGGCTCGTTTGGTCACGTCGTCGGTGGTGACGGCCACATACTGGATGTTGATGCCCGTGTCTTGCTTGAACTTTTCGGCAATCTTCTTGTCTTGGTTCACGGCAGTGCCCAAATACCGCAGCGTGATTTGTTCTTGGGCATGAATGGCAGGGAATACGCCGCTGGCCAAAATGGCTGCGGTTC
Source organism: Burkholderiaceae bacterium (assembly GCA_038125525.1). Taxonomy (GTDB): domain Bacteria; phylum Pseudomonadota; class Gammaproteobacteria; order Burkholderiales; family Burkholderiaceae_C; genus RS62. Next base: position 11,582 of record JAYPEA010000010.1, read on the forward strand.
CCTTAATGACCGAACGACGGTCGTGAGCAAACAGCTCGTTTTTGTTGTCTTTTGACATGGGGTTTACCTTTCAAAAAATGATTCAACCAAAGCAACCAACCTCAATCGCTTAACGCATGTTCCTGCTCGGCAGTCCACCCCAATAAGGCTGACTCACCTACCACGAACTGATGCCTGGTAAAGGCCTCCTCGGAGACCATGACTTTGAGCTGCTCTTCGGGCCGCAGGCAGTGGCTGGGCGAACGCGTGGTCAAACCCACCAGCACGTAAGGCCCTTGATACTCCACCGCCACCACCTCTGCAGGGTGGGTCGCGGCCACGCCAGCGCCGGCGGCCCCGTCAGGGGTAAGCAGCTGGGTTAAGTCGGTGCGCACCGCAAACGCGCGGCCCGCGTCATCGCAAAACAAGTTGTGCCCGCCCAAAAAGTTGGCCGCAAACGCGTTGACCGGGCGGTTAAACATCTCGCTTGGAGGCCCTTGTTGCACGATGACGCCGTTGTTCATCAACACCATAAGGTCGGCCAAGGCCATGGCCTCTTCTTGCGAGTGCGTTACATGAATAAAGGTCAAGCCCAGCGTTTGTTGCCAGTGGCGCAGCTCGGCCCGCATTTGGCTGCGCAAAAACGGGTCCAACGCCGACAAAGGCTCGTCCAGCAGCAACACCTTAGGGCGCATCATGAGCGCCCGCGCCAGCGCCACGCGCTGTTGTTGCCCGCCCGAGAGCTCGGCGGGCTTGCGCTGCGCCAAATGCGTCATGCCCACCTTGTCCAGCAGCTCCATGCCTTGGCGCGCACGCTCACTGCGCTCCACGCCGCGCACCTTGAGGCTAAAGGCCACGTTATCCAGCGCCGAGAGATGCGGGAACAAGGCAAAGCTTTGAAACATCATGGCTGTGCCACGGCTGGCCGCAGGCAGGTTGGTGATGTTGTGGCCATCAAGCAAGACGTCGCCCGAGGTGGCGGTTTCGTGGCCAGCCACCATGCGCAAGGTGGTGGTTTTGCCGCAACCCGACGGGCCCAGCAAGCAGCAGTAACTCGCCGCCGGAATGGTGAGGTTGATGCGCTGAACCGCCACGGTACCGTCGTCGAACTGTTTGGTCAGGTCAACGAGTTCCAGTGGGCGAGCATCCGATACGTTCATTGGGTTCCTATATTGCAAAGTTGATGCCAACGGCAAACACCGAGCACTTGCACCGTCATCGTGCATGACGGGTGGGCAGCGCGCACCATGTTGGCCGGCGGGCTTACATCACAGGGACCATGGGCGCGTTTTTGGTGCGCCCCCTGGGCCCCGTCGGGCCACACCATGCACCAGCCCACACATTACCCAGGCTACAGCGTTCATGCGATTGTTAACAATTTTTGTTGGGCAGGTATTAGGGTAAGCCCGAACGAACGGGCCAATCGCCTTCGCCCTTACCATTTGCTTATGCCCTCCGGTCACGTCCCGCCCCGCCCCGCAGCCCAGACGGCCGAGACTGGCATCGTCGAGCAGATTTACGAGGCGGTCATTGAACAACGGCTGCTGCCCGGAACCAAGCTGCCCGAGGCCGAGTTGTGCGAGGCCTTTGGCGTGGGGCGCATGCACATTCGCCGCGCGCTGCTGCTGTTGGCCAACCGCGATGTGGTTGAGCTCAAGGCCAACCGTGGCGCGTTTGTGGCCCAGCCCACGGCCAAGCAAGCGCGCGACGTCTTTGAGGCACGCCATGCGCTGGAGCCCACCGTGGCCGAGCTGGCCACCCAGCGCCGCACGCGCGCCGGCCTGGCGACGCTGCATAAGCATTTACTTAACGAGTCCGCCGCGCACAACCAGGGCAACCGGCGCGAGGCCATCCGATTGTCAGGGCAATTCCACATCGCGTTGGCCGACGTAGCAGCCAATCAAGTCATGAGCCGCTTGGTAAAAAATCTGGTGATTCGCAGCTCCTTGATCATTGGGATGTACGGACAAGCCGCGGGCCACACCTGCCGCGACGACGAGCACGCCGGCATCTTGCAAGCCATGCGTTCAAAAAACGCCGAGCTCGCGGCGCACCTAATGCGCGCGCATTTGCAGCATATTTTTGAAAACCTCAACCTAGCCAGCCGCGTGGGCAACCGCGCCGACTTGGTTACCCTGTTCCGTCCCTGCGACCACCCGTCGCCATAGGTCGGGGGTTAAACCCAACCCTGCGGCGGCTGCGCTTGGGTTATATTGAATTGCTTCTGACCTCTGCCCACCCTGAGTTTTGCCATGTCAAGCAGCAAACACATTCGCCTCACCTCACACGCCGGAAGCCAACGCGCGCTGGCGCTTCAATGGGGCGCAGCCGACCCCCAAGTGCGCGGGCCCATTGTGGGTGGCGCCGCGCACGCCGCCGAGCGCAACGTCATTGGCACCTACGGCGGCAGTTACAGCGTGTACCGCGCGCTGGCCGTGGCCGCGGGCAATCTGTCGCAACAGCACCGGCCCGACCTCACCAACACCGACCCCACTTCGGCCATTGGCCCATACCCGCAATGGCAAGACCCCAAGCGCATCGTAAGCATGGACCCATGGGGCGCCCAGAGCGCGGCGCACTTTGCCTCGGCCATTGCCGCCGGACACGACGTGCGGCCTACTGTGGCCATCACACAAGCACAAGTGATATTGCCCGAAGTCATCGACGCGCTGCGCCTAGGCCGCCTGCACGCCGACGGCAAGTTGCTCACGCCACAGGGCGCGGCCGCGGTAACCAAAATTGCCATCGAGCCGGTGTGGTACCTGCCCGGTGTGGCCGAGCGCTTTGGCTGCAGCGAAAGCGCGCTACGCCGCGCCCTGTTTGAAGAAACCGGTGGCATGTATCCCGAACTGGTCACGCGCAATGACCTCAAAGTTTTCTTGCCCCCCGTGGGCGGCCATACAGCCTACATCTTTGGTAACCCGGCTGACTTGGCCAACCCCGATGTGCCGCTTACGGCACGCGTGCACGACGAATGCAACGGCTCAGACGTGTTTGGCTCGGACATTTGCACCTGCCGCCCCTACCTGACACACGCCATTGAAGGGTGCATCACCGGCGCCCAGCAGGGTGGGGTGGGGCTGGTGATTTATTCGCGCAAAGAAGGGCGGGCTTTGGGCGAGGTGACCAAGTTTTTGGTCTACAACGCGCGCAAACGCCAACCCCAGGGCGACACCGCTGAGCAGTACTTTGCCCGCACCGAGTGCGTGGCGGGCGTGCAAGACATGCGCTTTCAAGAGCTCATGCCCGATGCGCTGCATTGGATGGGAATTCGGCACATCCACCACCTGCACTCCATGAGCAACATGAAATACGACGCCATCACCGGCTCGGGCATCAGCGTGGGCGAGCGCATCGATTTACCCGAGTCGCTGATTCCTGAAGACGCCAAGGTTGAAATGACCGCCAAGGTGGCCGCCGGCTATTTCAGCCGCACCGAGGGCGTCAGCGCCGAGGCCCTGGCCCAAACCAAGGGCCGCGGCTTAACCCAACCCCAAGGCTGACGTGACGCAAGCCGCGGCGCTGGCCCTGCTCGACGCTGGCGCGGTTCGCACCCGCGCCCACGTCGTGCTCGAAGGTGCGCTGGCCGATGCCTTGCCCTGGTGGCAAGTGCATGCTCAGGCCCTTGACCCGCTGGCCGAGCAGGTGGCGCAGCGTATTCACCAACGCCACCCCGACCTGCAGGTGCCGCTGCACAGCCGCTGGCGTCACCTTGAGGCTGGCGGCGTGCCGCGTTTGTCGCAATGGCTGGCGCAGGTGCACCACCCCAACCAGCAGGCACGCACCGACGCGCTGTTGGACTTTGCTTTTGTTAGCGTGCTGCTGGACGCCGGCGCCGGGGCTAAGTGGCAATACCACGAGCAGGCCACGGCACAACGCCACGCGCGCTCCGAAGGCTTGGCGCTGGCCAGTTGGCAAGGCTTTACCAGCGGCGCCTTTGGCGTTGATGCGCAGGGCCTGCCCTGTGTCGATGCGCAACGCTTGTGCCGTTTGTCCACAGCCGACCTACAAGCCATGTTTCAAGCCAGCCCCGACAACCCGCTGCTCGGGCTGGATTCGCGCGCGGCCCTCATGCGCGCCCTAGGCGAGCGCCTGATGCAATGGGCCAAGCCGCTGCAGCTGCCCGCCCGACCCAGCGCCGTGGTGCAAGCCTACCTAAGGCACAACCACGCGCCTCACGCCAACGGCTTGTTGCACGCGTTGTTGCTGGCGCTCAACCCGATTTGGCCCCACAGCCAACACGCCCATGGCATTGCGTTGGGTGATTGCTGGGCGCTACCCTGGTTGCAAACACAGGGCGTGGGTGAGGCCTGGATGCCGTTTCACAAGCTCACCCAATGGTTGTGCTATTCGCTGCAAGAGCCACTGGCCTGGGGCCAACAAGCCCTTGGCGGCTGGGAAGGGCTAACGGCCTTGCCCGAGTACCGTAACGGCGGGCTGCTGATTGACGCCCACGTAATTACCCCGCGCCAGGCTCAAACGCTGCAAACGGCCCACACCCCTGACCAGCCCGAAGTGGTGAGTTGGCGCGCCCTGACGGTGGCGCTGATGGACCGCCTTTGGCCCATGGTGTGCGAGCGCTTGGGCTGCTCGCCCGAGGCGCTTGGCCTAAGCGCCATGCTCGAGGGCGGCACGTGGCTGATGGGCCGAGAGCTGGCGTACGCCCGCCGAGACGGTGAGCCGCCTTTGCGCATCGTCAGCGACGGCACGGTTTTTTAACAAGGACCCTCCACATGCACGCTGCCCCATCCGTTCATTTGATCGAACACCCCTTGGTACAACACAAGCTCACGCTGATGCGACAAAGTCATGTCAGCAGCAGCTCGTTTCGTGCCTTGCTCAACGAAATCTCCATGCTCATGGCCTACGAGGTACTGCGTGACATGCCCATGGACAGCGTGGCCATCCAAACCCCGCTAGAGGCCACGCAAGGTCGAGTCATTGACGGGAAAAAATTGGTACTGGTGAGCATCTTGCGCGCCGGCACCGGCATCTTAGACGGCATGCTCTCGGTGGTTCCCTCGGCGCGGGTGGGCCACATCGGCCTTTACCGCGACCCGCAAACCTTGGAGGCGATTGAGTACTACCTCAAAATGCCACAAGATATGCAATCACGCGACGTGGTGATTGTGGACCCCATGCTGGCCACGGGCAACTCGGCCGCGGCAGCCATTGACCGCATTAAAGACATGCAGCCCAAACGCATCAAATTTGTTTGTTTGCTGGCTTGCCCCGAGGGCGTGGCGCACCTAAGCGGTCAACACCCCGACGTGCCGATTTACACCGCCGCCATTGACCGTCAACTCGACGAACACGGCTACATCCGCCCCGGTTTGGGCGACGCTGGCGACCGCATTTTTGGCACCAAGTAGCCCACACGCGGGCACGTACCTCAGTGGTAGGGGTTGGGCATACCGGCCGGACGCGTTTTAAAACGCTTATGCACCCACCAATACTGCGTGGGGTATTGACGTGCCCACTGCGCAATGGTGTGGTTCATGCGTTGCGTGGCCTGCACCGGGTCGGCCAAATCGTCGCCGCTAATGGGGGGCAACAACTGCACCCGATAGCCGCGCCAGCTCAACGTGGTGAGCACCGGCTGCACCACGGCGCCGCTTAGTGTGGCCAAGCGCGGCAACACCGTGGCGGTGGCCGTGGACACCCCCATGAAGTCAACAAACACCGCATCGCGCGCGCCCACATCCAAGTCAGGCAACAGGTACAACGCGCCGCCCTCACGCAGCCAACGCACCACGTCGCGCAACTGGCCACGTTTGGCAAAAAGGCTAGGGCGGCCAAAGCGGCTGCGGCCCGCCGCCATCCAACGATTCAGCCACGCCATGCGTTGCGGCGCGTAAATGGTAGCCAGCCGCCCGGCGGGTTGGTTCAGCGTCAGCGCGGTCCAACCCGCGTCCAGCCCCATGAAGTGCGGCGCAAACCACACCAGCGCACCCGTTGTTGCAGCCTGCCCATGCAGTTGAATGCGCCGGCGCAGCAGTGCGGGCGAACCGTGCCACAGCCAAACCCGATCCAACCACGTCTGGGCAAAGTGCACCATCACGACCACGCTCCACCAAGCCCGGCGCCACACGGGCACCTGGGCAAAGCACAAAGCCAAGTTAATCCACACCACGCGGCGGCGGGGCCACGCCAAGCACCACAACAACACGCCAAGCACCACGCCCAGCGCACGCCACAACACCAAGGGCATGGCCGCCCAAACGGCCATCACGCCTGCAGCGCCCGTTGCGTTTCGGCCGCGCGCTGACGTGCGCGCCGCGCCACCCACACGCTGTAGGCTACCGCTGCGGTGGTCACGGCCACCATCAACAACGTAGCGGCAGCAAATATGGTGGGGTTGATGCCGCGCCGCGCGTAACCAAACACCACCTGCGGCAAGGTGTTTACACCCGGGCCAGACAAAAATTCGGCAATCACCACGTCGTCAAACGACAACGTAAAAGCCAGCAAAAACGCTGCGACCAAAGCCTGCGTCATGTTGGGCAAGGTCACCAGCATGAACACTTGGTAGGGCCTTGCGCCTAAGTCCATGGCCGCCTCTTCCATGCTGCGGTCCATTTCGCTTAACCGCGCCTGCATCACCACCATGGCATAGGCACTGCCCAAAAGCGTGTGCCCAATCACAATGGTTAGCACGCCGCGCTCGGGCCAACCGAGCAAAGTTTGCACACCCACCATTAGCAGCAGCAGCGACAAGCCAATCACCACCTCGGGCATGACCAGCGGCGCGTGCGCCATGCCGGCAAACAAGCTGCGTCCGCCAAAACGACGGTAGCGCACCAACACGTAAGCAGCAAACGTACCCACCACCACCGAGAGCAGCCCGGCCAATGTGGCCACCTGCAACGACAACCAAAAGCCCTGCACCAAACGCGAGTCGTCAAACAACGCCGCGTACCAGCGCCACGAAAAGCCGGTAAAGCGCGCATCTTGGCGCGTGCTGTTGAACGAAAACACCACCATGTACGCCAGCGGCGCGTACAAAAAGGCGTAAATCAACGCCATCCACGCGCGACCGGCCCAGCGTGCGTTAGGCACGGGAGTCCTCGGCCACGACACGCGCGTACCACACCAGCGGCAACACGATGGCCACCACCATCACAGTGGCCAGGGCGCTGGCGCGTGGCCAGTTGTTGGCAGCAAACATTTCGTCCCATAACACGCGACCAATCATGAGATTTTCTGGCCCGCCCAATAGCGATGGAATCACAAATTCGCCCAGCGATGGCACAAAAACCAAAATCAAACCGGCCACCACGCCACGCCACGACAACGGCACCGTAATCGTCCAAAACGCCCGCCACGGCGTGCTGCCCAAGTCATACGCCGCCTCAAGCCACTGCGGGTTTTGCTTGCTCAGCGAGGCGTACAAGGGCAGCACCATAAACGGCAAATACACATACGCCATGCCCACCAGCAGCGACACATCGGTATACAGCATCACTGGCGGCGTTTGTACCAAGCCCAAGGCCAGCAGCGCTTGGTTTAACACCCCTTGATCGGCCAGGATGCCCTTCCAAGCGTACACCCGAAGCAGCAGCGACGTCCAAAACGGCAACATCACCATCAGCAACAACAGCCCGCGCCAGCGCGCCGGGGTGCGCGTCATCGCGTAGGCAAACGGATAGCCCAAGCCCAGGCAAATCACTGCACTTAACGTGGCATACCACGCCGAGCGCAAATAGGCGTCAAGGTAAAGGGTATGAAACCACACCCCCTGGCTGCTACGCCACAACGCGCTGTAGTTGTCGTAACGCAGCTGCAACACACCCGTTTGGGCATTCCACAGGGGCTTAAAGGGCAAGATGTCGTTGCCCATGTCCACCCAGCTGATGTAAAACATGATGGCAAACGGCGCCAGAAAGAACACCGCCAACCACACGTAGGGCACCGCAATCACCAGCGGTTTGCCCAGCCACCCTCGCCCGATCTGCATGCTGGCGCGGCGCATCAGGCCGCAGGCATGACCACCGGGGCCATGCTGTCGCACCACATCACCACCTCATCGTCCCACGTGATGTCGCGCTGACCATGCCGCACCGCGTTGCTCTCGGTCACCTTCAGTTGCTGCCCTTGGTCTAAGGCAACAATGTAGGTGCTGTACGCGCCAAAGTAGGCAATCTCTTGAACCTTACCACGCCATGTGTTGTATGCCGGCGGTTGCGCCGTGCTTTGTCGCGCAATGGCAATCTTTTCTGGGCGTATGGCTACCGTTAGGGCCATGCCAGGGGCGCCGCTTACGCCATGCCCCACGTGCACATCGCCCACCGCGGTGCGCACCACGCACCGGTCGGGTAAGTCTTCGAGCAACTCCCCGTCAAACAAGTTCACGTTACCAATAAAGTCGGCCACAAAGCGGCTTGCTGGAAACTCGTAAATGTCGTGCGGCGCACCCACTTGCAGCACCCGGCCCTTGTCCATCACCGCCACCCGCGAGGCCATGGTCATGGCCTCTTCTTGGTCGTGCGTGACCATGACACACGTCACACCCACTTGCTCGATGATATTGACCAGTTCAAACTGGGTTTGCTCGCGCAGTTTCTTATCCAGCGCCCCCAGCGGCTCATCCAGCAGCAGCAGTTGGGGCCGCTTCACCAAACTACGTGCCAACGCCACGCGTTGCTGTTGGCCGCCCGAGAGTTGATGCGGTTTGCGCTTGGCGTAGGGGCTAAGCTGTACCAGCTTGAGCATGGCGTCCACACGGTCGGCGATGCTGCTGGCCGTAAGGTGTTCGCGGCGCAGGCCAAACGCCACGTTGTCCCATACCGACAAGTGCGGAAACAAAGCGTATGACTGAAACATCATGTTGATGGGCCGCTCATACGGCGGCCATTGGGTGATGTCTACCCCGTCGAGGTAAATGCGGCCTTGCGTTGGTGTTTCAAAGCCCGCCAGCATGCGCAGCAACGTGGACTTGCCACAGCCCGAGCTGCCGAGCAAAGCAAAAATTTCGCCACGGCGAATCGACAACGACACCCCATCAACGGCCACCGCGTCGTCAAACTGTTTGACCACCGCGTCGGTGGTAAGAAAGCCGTCGTCCAGCGACGGCGTGGCGCCCATGATGCCGGTGCCCGTGTGGCTTAGGTGCCGCTCTTAAACCGGTTGTACGCGTTGGCCAAAGCCTGGCGCGCTTCGTTGCTGAAGCTGCTGGGCCGAATCATTTGGGCCATGTAATCGGGCCGAACAAAAATGGTGTCGTTGTTGGCAATGGCTTGGTCGATGCTGGGCATGGCCGCCGTGTTGCCCGTGGGGTAGCTCATTTCGTTGGCCATGGCTGCAGCGTTTTCGGCGCGCAAGTAAAAGTCAATAAACCGATGGGCGTTGCCGGGGTGCTTGGCGTCTTTGGTGATGGCCATGTTGTCAAAGAAAATCAGGGCCCCGGTGCTGGGCAGTGTGGCGCGGATCACGTCCTTGCTGCCGTTTTCTTGCGCACGTGCCGCCGCGATGTTGATGTCGCCCGACCAACCAATGGCCACACAGGCTTTGCCGCTGGCAATGTCATCGATCATGGTGCTGCTAAAGACTCGAATGTCGCCACGAACTTTGGCCAACATGGCCGCCGCGGCGTCGTAATCGGCGGGGTTGGACGAATAGGGGTCTTTGCCCATGTGGTGCAAGGCCACTGGCAGAATTTCGGTAGGAGAGTCTAAATAGGCGATGCCACACGACTTGAGCTTGCTGGTGTAAGCGGGGTTAAACACCAGCTCCCACGTGTTGGCGGGCATGGGCGTGGCGCCCAATGCCGCCTTGACTTTGGTTTCGTTGATGCCCACGGTGGTAAAACCCCAAGCCCAAGGAACCAGGTACCGGTTGTCTGGGTCGGCCTTGGTGAGTGTGGCCATGATGGCCGGGTCGAGGTTTTTTAGGTTGGGTATGGCTTGCTTATTCAGCGGCTGCAACAACCCGGCCTCAATTTGCCCTTTGGCAAACACCGCGCCGGGAACCACGATGTCGTAACCCGTTTTGCCCGCCACCAGTTTGGCGTGCAACGCCTCGTTGGTCTCAAAGGTGTCGTAATTGACCTTGATGCCGGTTTCTTTTTCAAAGGCCGCCAGCATGCCCTCTGGAATGTAGTCGGGCCAGTTGTAGATGTTGAGAACTTTTTCTTCTTGCGCCACGCCACCACTGGTGCCGGATGCAGGCGCCTCGGTTTTGCCACAGGCGGCCAACCACAGGGGTAACAGGGCCAAAATCCACAATGGGCGTTGCAACATCGCGCTCTCCTTAGGCGTCAGGGGGAAACCGAAACGGCGATATTGTAGGGCGACTCGCCTGGGTTACGGGCGCCAGCGGTTTAAGAGCAGGGCATTGGTCATGACGCTGAGCGAGCTCGCGGCCATGGCAGCCCCAGCAATAAGTGGGCTTAACACCCCCAGTGCCGCCAGCGGTATGCCCACGGTGTTGTAAATAAATGCCCAAAACAGGTTTTGCCAAATTTTGACTCGCGTCTGGTTGGCGATGCTTAATGCCGCAGGTACAAGCAACGGGTCGCCCCGCATCAACGTGATGCTGGCCGAGTGCATGGCGATGTCTGAGCCCCCATGACCCCCGGCCATGGCCAAGCCCAAGTCGGCAGCGGCAAGGGCTGGCGCGTCATTGACGCCGTCGCCAACGAAAGCCACACCGCCTGGATGCTGCTGGCGCCACTGGGTAATGAAGTCGGCTTTACCGCCTGGCATCACGCGGCCGTGTACGTCGTCCATGTTGGTGTAACCGAGCCGTTTGGCCATGTGCTGTGCGGCTTTGGGGTGGTCGCCCGAGACCATTAACACCCGAATACCGGCTCGCTGCAATTGAGCGATGGCTTGGGCCGAGGTGGGCTTGGGCGCGTCTCCGTACACCAACAAGCCAAGCAACTCGCCGCTTTGCGCCACCGCAGAGACGGTATAGCCCTGCTCCAACCAAGGGTCGGGGTTGGCTTGGCTGGTGTCAATGGCAAGGCTTTGCAGCCATTCCAGTCGCCCCAGCGCGGTCAACTCGTTGGCCAAACGCACGCCACAGCCAGCCACCACGTCGGCCTGGGTGGACTCGCCCAGCACCAGCCCGCGCTGTTTGGCCGCTTCGCGGGTGGCCTCGGCCAAGGGGTGGGGGCTGTTGTTTTGTAACGCAGCGGCACAACGCAGCAAGGCGTCCGGGCTGACGCCGGCCACCGGCTCGATGTGCTGCACCACAGGCAGGCCCTGCGTCAGGGTGCCCGTTTTATCAAAAATAACGGTACGGATGTGATGCGCCTTTTCAAGCACCGAGGCGTCTTTGATCAGGATACCGTGCCGTGCCGCAGCCCCGGTGCCCACCATGATGGCCGCTGGCGTGGCCAGTCCCAAGGCGCATGGGCACGCGATGATCAACACGGCCACTGCAACCCATGCGGCTTGGGCAGCATCCATGCCCAGCGCGAACCAAGCCACCCACGTTAGGGCAGCAACCAGCCCCACAATGGGCACAAAGATGGCAGCAATTTGATCCACCAGACGTTGCACCGGGGCTTTTTGCAGTTGCGCCTGTTCTACCGCGTGCACAATACTTTGCAACACCGACTCCGCAGCGGTTGCCGTTACCGCAATTTCGAGTGCCCCGTCTTGGTTGAGTGTGCCTCCGGTTACACGGTCAGTGGGGTTTTTTGCAACGGGCAGCGGCTCGCCCGTGATCATGGACTCGTCCACATGCGACTGACCCACCTCGATGGTGCCGTCGGCTGGCACGCGCTCACCTGGGCGCACCAACACCTTGTCGCCTGGTAGCAGTTCGGCAGATGGAATGTCTTGCGCGTGTTGCCGCCGTTTGCCATCGGGCAACAGGTGCGCTACATCGGGGCGCAAGTTGTGCAGCGCGCGTATGGCCTGGGTGGTTCGTTGCTTAGCCCGTTGTTCTAGGTGCTTACCCAGCAGCACCAACGCCACAATCACCACCGCACTTTCGTAATACAACTCGGGCACTTGGCCCTTCGCCGTGGTCAGCCACGACCATGTGGACAACAACCACGCCGCTGTGATGCCAGTGGCCACCAGCAGTTCCATGTTGCCTACCCGGGCTTTAATGGCATGCCACGCCGAGGCAAAGAATGTTGCGCCAATGCCAAACACTACCACCGTGGCCAAAAGCGCCTGCCACAGGGGCGCAAACGCAGGCAGCCAACCTATCATGTGCAGCACAAATGGTAGCGACAGCAAACATGCCGCCCAAACCCGAGCACGCTGCACACGGGCTGGCCATGGACTGAGCGCGGTGGTTGCGGCACCGCTGAGCGTTGGCTTGTATCCGGCGTCTCGGATCGCGCGAAGGGTACGCGCCTGCCGCTCTTGCTCGGGCAAATCAGCCGTCCAGGTAACCTGCGCGTGTTCGGTAGCCAAGTTCACCGCAGCGGTGGAGACCCCGTCGAGTTTTTCTAGGGCTTTTTCAATGCGTCGCACGCACGACGCGCAGGTCATGCCATCAATCTCGACATCAATGTGATGCAAGTTCGCCAATGCGGTGGGCGATTGGTGCATAAATGACTCCAAAAGTTGCATAATTCTAAGGTATACACCTTTTGGAGTAGTCCATGGAATACAAGTTCCACGTCACAGGCATGACATGCTCACATTGCGAGCGCAGCGTGCAAGAGGCCGTTCTTGAATTAGACGACTCAGCACAGGTTCGCATCGACCGTGCACAAAATCTGGTCACGGTAGACAGCACGCAACCGGCCCAGCGTATTGCGCAAGCCATCACAGAGGAAGCGGGGTATCAAACCACCGTATTGCCCAATTGAGTTAGCCCAAACAAAAGATCGCGTGAAGGTATAAGGCTGTGCACGACGCTGGTACAACCGTAAGGTTATCCACAGCAAGCACCAACAAGCGACAGTTATGCCCGTTCGCGCAAGACGTATCCACTCGCTGCGCACATGGCACGACCGTCCGCTAAGCCTTGGTGGAATGGGCCTGATTGATTTATCCACGGGTTTAGAGCAGCCCTACTATTCCTACTAACTTAATATAAAGACATAGATAAAACAAACACAATTGTGGCCTTGGTGTTTGATGGGGCGTGAGCGCGGGATAATAGGAAGCTGGATTTAAGGCTTTGTCATTCCCATGCACTATCCCAAAGTTTTTGATGTCATCGTGGTAGGTGGCGGACACGCGGGCACCGAGGCTGCGTTGGCTGCGGCGCGTATGGGCTGTCATACCTTGTTGCTGACCCAACAGATTGAAACGCTGGGCCAAATGAGTTGCAACCCATCGATTGGTGGTATTGGCAAAGGACATTTGGCGCGAGAGGTGGATGCCATGGGTGGTGCCATGGCATTGGCCACCGATCGGGCAGGGATTCAATTTCGCATACTCAACGCCAGCAAAGGCCCGGCCGTACGTGCCACGCGGGCGCAAGCTGACCGCCAGCTGTACCGTGTGGCCATACGCCAAGCCCTAGAAAACCAGGTCAATTTGTCGTTATTTCAGCAAACGGTAGACGATTTGTTGGTGGTGGGCGATGCTGTTCGTGGCGTGGTAACGCAGTCCGGCTTGCAATTTGAGGCCCGTACCGTCGTGTTGACGGCAGGTACATTTTTGGACGGAAAGATTCATATTGGCTTAGAGAACTTCGCCGGCGGACGCGCCGGGGACGCCGCGGCGGTGCGTTTGTCTGCTCGGCTAAAGGAAATGAGTCTGCCGCAAGGTCGGCTTAAGACGGGGACGCCGCCGCGCTTGGATGGCCGCAGCATTGATTTTTCCCGGTGCATGCAGCAATGGGGTGACGGCGTGCCGGGCGGTGAACGACCAGCGCAAGGGATACCGGTGTTAAGTTTTATGGGGCAGGCAGCCATGCATCCCCAGCAATTGCCTTGTTGGATCACACACACCAATGAAGCCACGCACGACGCGATACGAGCGAGTTTGGATCGCAGCCCGATGTTTACCGGTAAGATTGAGGGCGTCGGTCCGCGCTATTGCCCGAGTGTGGAAGATAAAATTCACCGTTTTGCAGACAAGACCAGCCACCAGGTGTTTTTGGAGCCCGAGGGGCTGACGACTAACGAGTTTTATCCCAACGGCATCTCAACCAGTTTGCCCTTTGACGTGCAATATGCCATGGTGCGGTCGATTGTCGGGCTGGAAAAAGCCGACATTGTTCGGCCAGGGTATGCCATTGAATACGATTATTTTGACCCCCGTGAACTTAAGCCAACCCTAGAAACACGAGCCATTCAAGGCCTTTATTTTGCCGGGCAAATCAACGGCACCACCGGGTACGAAGAGGCCGCAGCGCAAGGCTTGTACGCCGGTGTGCAAGCTGGGTTGGCCAGTCAGGGCCGTCCATCGTGGGTTTTACCCAGAGACCAAGGGTATTTGGGCGTGTTGGTGGATGACTTGGTAAGCAAAGGGGTGACTGAGCCCTACCGCATGTTCACCAGTCGAGCTGAGTTTCGCTTGCAATTGCGCGAAGACAACGCCGACGCGCGCTTAACCCCCGTGGCCCGTGAGATGGGTTTGGTAGACGACGATCGTTGGCAAGCGTTTGAACGCAAACGCGAGGCAGTGGAAAGAGAAATTCAACGCTTGCGGTCGACTTGGGCTAGCCCGCGTAACTTGCCCAGCGATCGGGCCATGCCATGGCTGGGGCAGGCGCTGGAGCACGAGACGTCGCTGGAAGCATTGCTGCGTCGGCCAGGCATGGATTACGCGACACTGCGGCAACTGGAAAACGCCCGGGTACGTACCGAAGCAGAGGTTTCACGTGAAACACCAGCCCCTGAATTGACACCCGTGGTGGCGGAACAAGTAGAGATCACCATCAAATACGCTGGGTATATCAACCGTCAACGTGATGAAGTGGCGCGTCTCAGGGCGCTTACCGACACACCACTACCCGATTACATGGATTATGCGGCGGTAAAGGGGCTCGGCTTTGAAGTCTCCCAAACCCTTAACCGATATCGGCCGGCCACGTTGGGCGACGCCTCCCGTTTGTCGGGTGTAACGCCGGCGGCCTTGTCGTTGCTGTTGATCCATCTGAAGCGTTTAAAAGGCGCAGCCCGAGACCCATCGGTTGCCACGTGAATCAAGCCGAATTGGCCGCCGAACTGGGCCCTTTGGGCTTGGATGTGACCGACGCACAGTACGCCGCACTTGAGGCATATGTGGCGCTGTTGGCGCGCTGGGGAGCCACCCATAATCTCACGGCTGTTCATAAGGGTCCTCTGGTATGGACGGTTCATGTTCTCGATTGTCTGGCCGCACTTTCTGGCGTTAGCCAGTATGCTCAGCGACAAGGGTGGGACACGGCCAAGGTTTTGGATGTGGGGTCGGGCGCCGGCTTGCCCGGGGTTTTGTGGGCGCTTTGGCAAACCAACTGGCGCATCACCTGCGTGGACGCGGTGGCCAAAAAAGTGGCCTTTATTCAACAAGCCGCGGCCGCGATGCGGCACCACGAACCCAATTTGCAGCTGGTTGCGCACCATGGGCGTGTTGAGCGACTCGCTCAAGCTACCCATCAGTTGGTGGTGGCGCGGGCGTTCGCGTCGTTGGCCGACTTGGTTCGACTCACGCGCGGCGCACTTGCGCCTGACGGGGTATGGGTGGCACTCAAAGGCGAAGAACCGCACAAAGAGATGGCAGCCCTGCCGTCGGATGTGCGCGTGTTTCACGTGGAACCTTTACCTTCGCCGCGGTGGGATGCCTCCCGTTGTCTGGTGTGGATGAAACCGGCCTGACCCGGTTACACTTGCGGGCTTGACCTGGCCTCGGTGGCCAGCCAAGACCAAGACACCATGGCACATATATTTTGCATCGCGAATCAAAAGGGTGGGGTGGGCAAAACCACCACCACCGTGAATGTGGCCGCCGGGTTGGCGCACATCGGCAAACGCGTGCTGATGGTTGACCTTGACCCGCAGGGTAACGCCACCATGGGTGCGGGCATCGACAAGCGCAGCTTGGATCAGTCCGTTTATCACGTGTTGTTAGAAACCGCGGGTTTGGAGCACGTGCGCACACGCAGCCCAGCGGCAGCGTTTGATGTGTTGCCTGCCAACCGTGAGCTGGCGGGTGCTGAGGTTGAGCTGGTGGAGTTGGACCGCCGCGAAACCCGGTTGCGAGAGGCGTTGGCGCCGGTAGAAGACGAATACGACTTTGTGCTCATCGACTGCCCACCCTCGTTAAGCATGCTTACCCTTAATGGGTTGTGCTCCGCGCATGGCGTGGTGGTGCCCATGCAGTGTGAATACTTTGCTTTGGAGGGGTTATCGGATTTGGTCAACACCGTAAAGCAGGTGCATCGAAACCTAAACCCAAGGCTGGAGCTAATTGGCTTGTTGCGCGTAATGTTTGACCCCCGCATCAGCTTGCAACAACAAGTCAGCGACCAATTGAAAGCCCACTTTGGGGGCAAAGTGTTCGACACCATCATCCCACGTAATGTTCGCCTGGCTGAGGCACCAAGCTACGGACAGCCCGGCGTGGTGTTTGACCCCTCGTCCAAAGGTGCCAAGGCATTCGTGGCGTTTTCTTCTGAACTGGCTGACCGCATGACAGCCCAAACTGCGTAAGGCATACTTTGGTAAACAAAAAAAGCAAAGGGTTGGGTCGGGGCCTGGAGGCTTTGCTGGGCCCTCGGGGTGAAACCGAACCAGCCGAGGGCGCCTTGCAATCGCTGCCGCTCATGCGCTTACGCGCGGGTGTGTACCAACCGCGCGGCGCCATGGACGAGGGGGCGTTGTACGAACTCGCCGAGAGCATTCGCCAACAAGGCATCATGCAGCCGTTGCTGGTGCGCCCGCTGCGGCCAGCCCAGGGCGACGCAACCCATGAAATCATCGCTGGCGAACGGCGTTTTCGTGCCGCCGCCTTAGCTGGGCTTACCGAGGTGCCCGTGTGGGTGCGTGACGTGGACAACCAAGGCGCCGCCGCCATGGCCTTGATTGAAAACATGCAGCGCGAAGATTTAAACGCGCTTGAAGAAGCCAACGGACTGCAGCGGTTAATTCAAGAGTTTGGACTTACGCACGATCAAGCAGCGCAAGCGGTGGGGCGCTCGCGCAGTGCGGCCACGAACATATTGCGCTTGTTGCAGTTGGCCGAGCCGGCGCAGGCTTTATTAATTGCCGGCGACATCAGCATGGGGCACGCCCGGGCCTTGCTGGCGCTTGATAAAGCCACGCAAATCACCGCGGCGCATCACATGGCAGTTAAGCGCATGTCGGTACGCGAGGCCGAAAGCTGGGTAAAAAAACTTAGCGCTGAATTCACCTTAAAGCCCAACCGTCCGATTAAAGAAAAAAACCGCGACATACGTCGCGTTGAAGATGAACTTTCAGATTGGTTGGGGGCGTCGGTAGAAGTGCATTTGGGGCCCGTTTCCAAGCGCGCTGGGCGTCAATTACAGCCCGGCGAGATGCGACTTAAATTTGGCTCGCTCGACGAGCTCAATGGCATCATTGATCGCATGCGCGCGGGCAAAACCAGCGGCGACTGACTAAAAAATTTTGCCCGGGTTAAGAATGCCTTGCGGGTCAAGCGCTTGTTTGATGGCGCGCATGGTGTCAATGGCGTCGTCGCCCGCCTCGCGACGCAAAAAGCCGCGCTTATGCAGGCCAATGCCGTGTTCGCCCGTGCATGTGCCGCCCAGCGAGAGCGCGCGCTCAACCACCGAGGCGTTGAGCTTTTCAATCAATTCGCGTTCGGCCGCGTCGTTGGGGTCCATCAAGTAACCCATGTGAAAATTGCCGTCACCGACGTGCCCCACCAAAAAGTACTGTACCCCCGCAGCATCGGCCTCGGCCACGGTGTGCGCAACGCACTCGGCCAACTGGCTGATCGGCACGCAGGTGTCGGTGGAGACGGCCCGACACCCCGGGCGCGCCTGTAAGCCAGCAAAGTACGCGTTGTGCCGGGCCGTCCATAAGCGGCTACGTTCTTCGGGTGTATCGGCCCACGAAAAGTCGGCCCCACCCCATTCGGTGGCGATGGCCTTAACGGTTTCAATCTGCTCGGCCACGCCCCCGGGCGAGCCGTGAAACTCCATCAGCAGCATGGCGCTCTCAGGCAGTTGCAGCTTGGCGTAGCGGTTGACCATGCGCACCGTGTTGCCGTCGAGCAGTTCGCAGCGTGCAATGGGCACACCCAGCTGAATAATCTCAATGGTGGTGCGCACCGCGGCTTCAACCGATGGAAAGGAGCACACCGCTGCCATGACGGCCTCGGGCAAGGGGTACAACTTCACGGTAACTTCGGTAATGACGCCCAGCGTGCCCTCACTGCCCACCATGAGGCGGGTGAGGTCGTACCCTGCGCTGGATTTGCGCGCCGACGTACCGGTTCGCATGACCTTGCCCGAGGCCGTTACGACCTCAAGGGCTAGCACGTTATCGCGCATGGTGCCGTAGCGCACGGCGTTGGTGCCGCTGGCGCGGGTGGCGGCCATGCCGCCCAAGCTGGCGTCGGCGCCAGGGTCGATAGGAAAAAACAAACCCTCGCCGCGCAAGGCTTCGTTGAGCGCCTTGCGTGTGACGCCGGGCTGGACCGTCGCAATCAGGTTCTCGGGTTCAATCGACAACACCTTGTCCATGCGGCTGACGTCTAGGCTGATGCCGCCTTGGGTGGCAAGTAAGTGCCCCTCAAGTGAACTGCCCACGCCAAATGGAATCACCGGCACCTGGTGCGTTTGACACAGGGCCACAGCGTCGGCCACGTCTTGGGTGTTGTGGGCAAACACCACAGCCGCCGGCGGTGGCACGTGCACAAACACCGACTCGTCTCGCCCGTGTTGCTCGCGTACCGCCATGGCGGTGGAACACTGCGCGCCAAAGCGTGCTTGTAGCGCGTCAAGAAAGGCTGGCGGCACCGGGCGCTGGGCCACCACGGGCAACTCGGCGGGGGTCAGTGGGGCGTTCATGGCAATGGGCTTCCGGGGTTGGGGAATGCACAATTATGCGGCACACCAACGCGCTTTGCCCAGCCCACGCATAATGCAGGCATGGGCAACCGACTGACCGAAATCGCCACACGCACCGGAGACGACGGCACCACCGGCTTGGGGGATAACCAGCGGGTGTCTAAAAGCAGCTTGCGTGTGCACGCCATGGGCGACGTGGACGAGCTCAACGCCCAGTTGGGCGTGTTGCTGGCCCACCGTTTGCCCGTGGAAGTGGTACAAACGCTGCAACAGGTTCAACACGAGCTGTTTAACCTCGGGGGCGAGTTGTCGATCCCCGGCTTTGAGTTGCTTAAGGATGAAGCCGTGTTGGCCCTGGATGCGGCGTTGGCCATGTTTAATGCCGATTTGCCGAGGTTAAAAGAATTTATCTTGCCTGGGGGCTCGGCCGCGGCGGCGCAAGCCCACGTGGCCCGAACCGTGGCGCGCCGTGCCGAGCGCTCGGTGGTGGCGCTGGGTTCGGCCGAGGCGCTGCGGCCCACGCCGCGCCAGTATCTCAACCGGTTATCAGACTTGATGTTTGTGTTGGCCCGGGTGCTTAACCGCGTCGACGGGGGTGATGATGTGTACTGGCAAAGCAAGCGCGTAACGCAAACATAAGCCGAGCCACGCCGGCGCTAGGGTAACGCGTTAGGTTACACCGCGTTGGCCGCCCGCAAGGCCGCAATACGCTCGGCAGACAAGCCCAACTCGTGCAAAATGCGGTCGGTGTCCGCCCCTAGAGCAGGAATGCCGTCCATGCGGTATGCAAAGCCGCTGTGACGCCCAGGCGGCAGAGGCGCGCGCAGTGGCCCAACCGGCGAGTCCACCTCGCGCCAATGCTCACGTGCTTGCAGTTGTGGGTGTTGCCACAAGCCCTGCATGTCATTTACCCGCGCGTTGGCAATGCTGGCTTGCTCTAAGCGCTGCTGAACCTGGGCGGTGGTGCACGGCGCAAACGCTGCCACAATCAGCGCGCGCAACGCGTCGCGGTTGGCGCTGCGTTGGGCGTTGTTGGCAAAGCGTGGGTCTTGCGCCAGTTCGGGTTGTTGCAGCACGGTGGTGCAAAAGCTCTGCCACTCACGCTCGTTTTGTAGGCCCAGCATCACCGTGCCGCCGTCGCCCACGGCAAATGGCCCGTAAGGGTAAATGGTGGAGTGTGAGGCGCCGGCGCGCTGCGGGGGCGGTGCACCCTCGTAGGCGTAATACATGGGGTACCCCATCCATTCGCCCAGCGCTTCAAGCATTGAGACGTCGATGTGCTCGCCCCTGCCGGTGCGCTCGCGCAGCAGCAGCGCGGCCATTACGTTGCTGTAGGCGTACATGCCCGCGGCGATGTCGGCAATCGAGTTGCCCGACTTCACTGGCTCATCCGGTGTGCCCGTCACCGACAAATAGCCCGCTTCGCTTTGAATCAGCAGGTCGTAAGCTTTTTTGTCGCGGTACGGCCCATGGTTGCCGTAGCCCGAAATGTCGCACACCACCAAACGCGGCAGTTTGGGGTGTAGGGCGTCAAACGACAGGCCCAAACGGGCCGCGGCACCGGGGGCTAGGTTTTGCACCAACACGTCGGCCTGTGTGAGCAGTTGCTGCAGCACGGCTTGGGCGTCGGGGTGTTTGAGGTCCAGCGTGAGGCTTTCTTTGCCTCGGTTAATCCAGACAAAATGCGAGGCCAAGCCCTTGACCCGGGTGTCGTAGCCGCGGGCAAAGTCGCCCACGCCGGGGCGCTCAACCTTGATTACGCGCGCCCCCATATCGGCGAGCTGCCGCGTGCAAAACGGCGCGGCCACTGCGTGCTCCAACGACACCACGGTAATGCCGTCAAGCGGCCGTGGGTTCATGTCCACTGCGCTTGGGCCTGCATGGTCAGCCAGCCCTCGTGGTCGCGCGCCCACAAGTCGGCTTGTCCCTGGCCCGTGGGTTGGCCACACACGGCAAAGCGGTGAATATCAAAGGTTGGGCGTAGTGCCTTGAAAGCAAAGTGCGTCAGTGTGGCCTCGGGGTGCTGGTGACGCCACAAATCCACCAACAAGGTGGCGATCAGCGGGCCATGCACCACCAGTCCGGGGTAGCCTTCGGTTTGCGTCACGTACGAGCGGTCGTAGTGGATGCGATGGCCGTTAAAGGTGAGCGCCGAGAAGCGAAACAACATCACCTCATCGGCCAACCAGGGGCGCTGCCATGGCGCCGTGGTGGCCGCCGCCTGGGGTGGTGGCGGGGCCTCGCTGGGCTTGGGTGCGGCGCGGTACACGATGTCGTGTTCTTCGGTGATGGCCAGGCCGCGTTCGTTGTGAATCTCGTGTTGTACCAGCACAAAAACCAACTCACCGCTACGCCCTTGCTTGTGCTGCACGCGCTCGATGCGCGAATGCCGCCGCACCACCTGCCCAACCTGCAGCGGGTTGTTGGCTTGCCAAGTAAGGCGGCCACCGGCCCACATGCGACGTGGCAACGGCACAGGGGGCAAAAACCCCCCGCGTTTGGCGTGTCCATCGGGGCCAATTTCGCTTTGGCGGTGCTGGGGCAAAAAGTAAAGCCAATGCGCCAGCGGTGGCACCGCGTCGCCGGCTTGTGGCGCGGGGTCGTTACGGTCAAGGGTGGCGGCCAGCCCGCCCAAGGGCGCGGCGGTGATCAGGTCATGGGCAGATTCGGTTTTGCCTTGCCACGCTTGCAGGGTGGCCACGTCTTGGGGTTGAAGCGACATCGGTATGGGTTGCGCGTGGGGCGTGGGTTACTGGGTCACGATTTCTGGACCCATCACAGCATACGGCAGCCAGGTGGACAGCGCAGGCGCATAGGTGACCAAAATCAAAAACAGCAACAACACCCCAACAAACGGCAACGCCGCGCGCACCACACGGTCTAGGCTCATGCCCGTGATGCCAGAAGTGACAAACAAATTCAACCCAATCGGTGGCGTAATCATGCCGATTTCCATGTTGACCACCATGATGATGCCCAGGTGAATCGGGTCAACGCCGAGCTCCATGCCAATCGGAAACACCACCGGCGCGACAATTAACAGCAGACCCGACGGCTCCATGAATTGCCCGCCAATCAGCAACAAAATGTTGACCGCAATCAAAAAGGTAAACCAGTTGAATCCGGCGTCCAGCATCCACGCGGTGATGGTTTGGGGAATGCGCTCGGTGGTGAGGGTATGGGCAAACAGCAGCGCGTTGGCAATGATGAACATCAGCATCACCGTGGTTTTGGCCGCATCCAGCACCACGCCCCGGCTGTCGTTGCCCATAATGACCGGCCGCGCTTGGCGCAGCATGAGCCATATATTGCGCCCCAGCACGCGTAGCCCGCCGGCCAATGCTTGCGCCACGCGCAGCGGCGAGACCCCAGGGCCACGCCACACCATGTACGCCAACGTGACCAGCAGCGCCAGGCCCAGGGCCAAGCCGTGTGGGGTCTTGCCGCCTTGCGGCGACGAGCCCACGGCAAAGAAGGCCAAGATGGAGAACACGGCGTAAAAGCTCAAGCCGTACACCACGCCCTTAAAGCCCACCTGGGCCAAGGTGCTGTCGCCCTCGTTGGTCCAGCTTACGCCTTTGAGTGGGCCAATGTCGCGGTAAATAAACAGCGCCACCAGCGCCGAGTACACCGCCGCACTGGCAGCGGCCTCGGTGGGGGTAAACACGCCACCATAAATACCGCCCATGATGATGACGATTAAAAACAGCCCCCAAAAGGCGTCTTTGCCGGCGGTTAACACCTCGCCCATGCCGCGCCACGGTTCGGCGGGTAACTTTTTAACCCGCGCCACAATGTAAATCGCCAGCATCAACATGGCCCCGGCGATCAGCCCGGGTACCACGCCAGCCAAAAACATGCGCCCCACCGATACGTCCACCGAGGCGGCGTACACCACCATGACGATGGATGGAGGAATCAAAATGCCCAAGGTGCCCGCGTTGGCCACAATGCCCGAGGCAAACTCTTTGCTGTAGCCCACTTGGCGCATGCCGGCAATGGCAATGGTGCCAATGGCCACCACCGTGGCGGGGGACGAGCCTGAGAGCGCGGCAAACATCATGCACGCCAGCACCGAGGCCATGGCTAGGCCCCCTCGGAATGGCCCCACCACCGCAATGGCAAACCGAATCAGCCGGCGCGCCACGCCGCCGGTGGACATGAACGCCGAGGCCAAAATAAAAAACGGAATGGCAAGCAAGGTGTAATGCGTGCCCACACCAAACAAGGAGATGGCCACCGAGGACAGCGAATCGGTGGTAAACAGCGCCACGTAAAGCACCGACGACAAACCCAGGGCCAAGCCCACGGGGACGCCCAAAAACAACAGCGCCAGAACCAAACCAAACAAAAACAGGGGTGCCACGGTTGCTCCTTGGGTTAGTCGTCTTTGAGTACGCCTTGGTTTTGTTGAACCAGCTCTTCGGCCTCGTGTCCAGCGATAACCATGGCGCGTTCACCACGATAAATGGCAACCACCGCCTGAAGGCTGCGAAAGGTCAGCAAGGCCAAGCTAATGGGCAAGGCCAACAACACCAGCCAGCGCGGCACCCGGTCTTTCCAGCCCATGGTTTCGTGTAGCCAAGTGGGCCAACGCAGTTCCTCGGCTCCAATGTTGATTTTGTACATCTTGGACCAGTAGTCGATGGCCCCTGAGCGGGTTTCAATGCCCAGCCAGCTCATCCACGTTGCATCAAGCAGCATCAAGCCATAAAGCGCGCCAGTGGCCGCGCCGCCAATGGCCACCCAGCGCCCCAGGCCGGCTGGAAACCGCTTGAGCGCCACGTCTACCCCCAAGTGCACGCCGCGCTTGATGCCGTAAGCCATGCCAAACAAAATCAGCCAGCTGAAACACGCCATGACAAATTCAAGCGCCGCCGCCCAACCGGTGTTAAACATGTAGCGCGCCACCACCTGACCAAACGACACCAGGGTAATGAGGCCCAGCAACAGCACCAGTAGGTTTTCTTCGAGCCGGTTCACGGTGTCGGGCGCGCGGCGCTCCCAAACAAACAGCGCCAACACCAGCAGCAGCAACAAAGCGTGAGGCCACAGGGTCATGTTGCGGTCCTTGCGTTAGGCCCGAGACCGGCTTTGCGCCAACTCAGGCGGATCAAACACAAAAAAGCCCGGTGTCGAGACGATCGGCATCGGGCGAGCGTGGGCGGTTCAGGGTTCGCGCGCCGCGCGACCCTGAGCCAAAGTTTAGCTGTTGGCGGCGGCTTTCACAATGTCGGCGCCAATTTCTTTTTCAAACTGTTTCCACACCGGCATCATGGCGTCAACCCACGCTTTGCGCTGGGCGGCGTTAAGGGTGCGGATTTTGCCGCCGGCCTTCAGGATGTTGGCCCGGTTGGTGGCTTCGGCCGCCTTAACGTTGTTGTTGGCTTCACGCGTCACCTCGTCGGCAATGCGCATCAGCTTGGCGCGCACGTCGGGCTTGAGGCTGTCCAAAAACTCCTTGGAGGTCATGAACAAGTAAGCCAGCATTTGGTGGTTGGTCTCGGTGGTGCCGTCTTGTACCTCAAAGAACTTTTTGGTGTAGATGTTGGACCAGGTGTTTTCTTGGCCGTCCACCACACCGGTTTGCAGTGCACCGTAGACCTCAGAGAAGGCCATGGGTTGCGGCGAGGCGCCCATGGCGGCAATCATGGCTTTGGCCACGTCAGAGGTTTGCACGCGGAATTTCAGGCCTTTGGCGTCGCTGGGGGTAAGCAGCGGCTTGTTGGCCGAAAAGTATTTCATGCCCGACATCCAGTAGCCCAGGCCCTCAAAGCCGACGTCTTCCATCGAGCGCAGCAGTGCCTTGCCGGTTTTGCCGGACGTGAAGCGCATGCCAGCGTCCATGTCTTTGAAGATAA
>JAYPEA010000011.1:0-30976 GCA_038125525.1 Burkholderiaceae bacterium
CCAAAGTCAACCCCAACGGCTCGGGTATCTCACTGGGGCACCCCATTGGCGCCACTGGGGCATTGATTACGGTTAAGGCGCTGCACGAATTGCAACGCGTGGGCGGACGCTACGCGTTGGTGACCATGTGCATCGGCGGCGGCCAAGGTATTGCGGCAATTTTTGAGCGCATGTAGCGGTTGGCGCCAACCGCTGGGCTGCGGTTCGTTGGCCTCAGCCGCTGGCCAACCCGGGGTCGGCTTGGGCCGATTGAAAGCCCCGAGCCCGGCAAGTTAGCACCAACGTGTCGCGCCAACCAAAGTCATGCTCAGGCATGATGGGGGTGGTCTCGTGGACCACCTTGGCATCGTCGAGCCACAGCGCGCTCATCGGCTCGTTCAGCGTAAAGCGCTGACCGGCTGGCCCGTTGGCCTGAAAAACCCGACTCTCGGCGCCGCGAATGCCATGCCGCTGCACCAGCATCACCCACACCAAGTCCACACCGTCGCGGTGTGCCCCCTCGGGGGTGGGGCGTCCAATGCCGTCGGTGGTGTCAATGCGAAACTGATGCGCCTCAACGTACCAAGGCTGCGGCCCGTGCAACGCACTGGCCGCGCGCGCGATTCCGCGCAATAAGCCTTGCCATGCGGGTAAGGCGGCGGTTTGCGGCAACACCGGTTCAAACCAACGCTGCATGCCGCCGTGCAAGGCGTTGTAAGCCACCGGTTGCCAATGCGCGCGGTGCGGCACGGCTTGCACCTGGTCGTGGGTGATAACGTAGCAACTGTGCCGCCGTCGCCGGTAGCGCCCGCCATCTTTTAGGTAGGCATCGGGCGGCAGCCCCTGCCAGGCTTGGCCAAGCGCCTGCCACTGGCCACTTGAAATTTGGCACCAAGCCGCCAAGTCATTGGCCCGTAACAACGCAAAGCCGTCTTCGCGCAAACGTGAGACGGCCTGATCAACGCCGCAGTACGGGGGCTTAAAGTGTTGCAAACCCCACCTGCCTAGCGATTAACGTTGACCACGGTGCGCCCGGTGTGCTCACCGCGCATCAGCTGCTGCGCCACGGCGGGCGCTTGCTCCAAGGTCACCTCGGTAATCAAGGGCTCAAGCGTATCCCACACCACGTGCTCGGCCAACAGCTGCCAAGCCTGTTGGCGTCGCACCATGGGGGCTTGTACGCTGTCCACGCCAGCCAAAGTCACGCCACGCAAAATAAAGGGCACCACGCTGCCAGTCAAATCCATACCTTGGGCCAGGCCACAGGCCGCCACCACACCGCCATAGCGGGTGCTGGCGCAAGCGTTAGCCAAGGCGTGGCTGCCCAAGGTGTCCACCACGCCGGCCCAGCGTTCTTTTTGCAAGGGTTTGCCAGGCTCAGTCAGTGCCGCGCGCGGCACCACCTCGGCGGCGCCCAGGCGTTGCAGAGTTGACGCTTGCTCGGCTTTGCCTGTGGCCGCCACCACGTGATAGCCCAAGCGTGCCAACAGCAACACCGCCACCACGCCCACGCCACCCGTGGCACCGGTAACAAGCACCTCGCCCGATGCAGGCTGCACACCGTGCCGCTGCAAGGCCAGCACACACAACGCGGCGGTGTAGCCTGCCGTGCCCAAGGCCATGGCTTGGCGCGCCGTCAGCGGCGCCGGTATGGTTTGCAGCCAATCGGCACGCACCCGTGCTTGCTGTGCCAAGCCACCCCAATGGCTCTCGCCCACGCCCCAACCGTTTAGCAACACGTGCTCGCCCATCTTGTAGCGCGGGTCGTTGCTGGTGAGTACCTCACCAGCCAAGTCAATGCCCGGCACCATGGGGAAACGCCGCACCACCGGGGCCCGCCCGGTGATGGCCAGGGCATCTTTGAAGTTGATGGTGGAGTACGCCACCGCCACAGTCACGTCCCCCGGCTCCGAGTTGGACTCAAAAACCAAGTCGGCCAATTGGCAATGCGTGCGGCCGTTGTCAGAAGTAATGGATAGACCACGAAATGTCATGCGAGACCCCTTTGCCTGTGCCACCAAGGCCTAGCGCGCTGCGGCGCGCCAGGCGTCACGCGCTGCCGTGGTGTCGTCTTGTGTATCGGCATACTCGGCCAAGGCCACACGTGCCTCACGCGCAGCTGCTGGGTCTGCCATCACCGAGGCCACGCGTTTGAATAAGGGCAGTGCTTTGCCCCACAAACCTTGACGCGCGAAGCTCTGCGCGGCCAACAATTGCGCCCATGCGTCTGGCGTATGCGCCTGTTGCAAGGCCTCGACCTGGGCAATCCAGCCTTTGGGCATCCATGCGGCCAAGGCGACAAGCAGCTGGTGCGCTTGCGCCTTTTGGCTTGCGCTGAGTTCACCCCAAGCTTTGCTTGCCCCCAATAGCGACGGCCACATCAATTCCGCCAAGCTGCGCCGCGCGTCCTCGTCGTCACCCTGAGTCAACCAACGCACACCGCTGCTGGCCCAGGCCAGATACACCGCTGGCATGGCACGCTCGTCGGCGTCAAGCTGGCGCCACACAGCGCGCCATTGGCTTTCATCGATCAACCCGGTACACGCCTGCACCGCCATGGCACGGCGCAAGCTGCGCACCGCGTGCGGCGTGTAGCCTTGCACCTTAACCAATTGCCGCATGGCAGCTAGGGCTTGCAGCGGTTGCTTGTTGGTTTGAGCCAGTTCGGCCTGCAGCCGCAGCGCCGGAGCACGGCGTCGCGTCTCGGCCGGCAGTTGCTCTAAGCGTTGTGCCGCCAGCGCCGGGTTGGCGTCTTGCAAGGCCCAGCGTACGGCGCGCAAACGCAAAGCCTCTTGGGCCACTTGGCCGTCGTCGTCGGCCCGCCGGCCCAATGCTGTGGCCATGGCCTGCTCGGCCCGCTCGGGCCGGCGCAAGCCACGCTCGGCCTCGGCCTCAGCCCAGTGGGCCAGTACCCACAAACTGTCTAAGCGCGGCAGTTTGTAGCCGTCATCGGCGTTGATTTCGGCCAACTGCTGCAAGGCCTGGTGTGCCGCGCGCTGGCCGCGTTTGTAGCGGTTGGCCAGCACCAAAGCCATGGCGTCAAGCACCGCGGCGTAGCAGGCGCGTTCGCGCTGCTGCAAGCGCCACGCACGCATGCGCTGCGGCGTTTGTCGCACACTGCGCCACAGGGTAGCCAACCACCATGCCACCAGCCAAGCCAACAGCAGAACCACCAAGGCCAGGTTAAGCGAGACATCGGCCCGCCAGCCCGCCACAAAAACCGAAACCACGCCCTCGTTGCGCAGCAAGGTAGCGGCCAACACGGCCAGCACCACAGCAATTAGTCCGGTGCGCATGGGTAGCGGCCTTTCTTACTTCAAGCCTAGCGCGCGTAGCGCCTCGGTGGGTTCGGGCACCCGCAGCCCGATGGCCACGTGTTGCGCCTGCTGCTGCACCTGTTCAAGCCATTGCTGGGTGGAGGGGTCGGTGGCCACCGGTTGCACCAGCGCCACCACGCGCTGCAGCTCGGCTTGCGCCTGCGCGGCATCGGCGGCCAAGACAGCACCACGTGCCAACAGCAAGCGCAAGGTAACGCGCTGGCGCAGGGCCAAGTCGTCAACCGCTTGCACCCCGCCTTGATGGCGCTGAACCTGCACCAGCGCGGCCAAATCGCGCCACAGTGCCTGCGCCCAGTCGGCCATGGTGGCCCCCACACCTTGCCAGCTTGATTCGGCCGCCGGCTCGGTTGCTGGCGCCTGGGTTACCCCAGGGGCAGGTACGGCGGCGGCCACCAAGCGCGGCTGGCCCAGCGACAACGCCAGCCCACCCAACTGCTGCTGCAACTCACCCAAGCGGCGCGCCACCGATGACGCTTCTTGCTCGCCGCTTTGCGCTTGGCGCCTTGCTTGCGCAACCAACACCGACGCGAGTTGTTGCGCTGCAGCCTCGGGCGACTGTGCCAAACGCGCCGCGCCCTGATTGAGGGCACGCTGCAAGGCCTGGGACGAGCCCGTGGCCTGCGCCACTTGCCACGCAGCGGCCACCGCTTGGGCCACTTGCGCCGTCTCG
This sequence comes from Burkholderiaceae bacterium, assembly GCA_038125525.1. GTDB lineage: Bacteria > Pseudomonadota > Gammaproteobacteria > Burkholderiales > Burkholderiaceae_C > RS62. The sequence goes on from JAYPEA010000011.1 coordinate 3,988, forward strand.
GCGCTTTGCCCCATGCCGGTGACTTGGCTTAGCCGTTGTTCAAGCTCGGCGCGTTGCTGCGCGGCGACTTGCAGGCGCTGCTCGATTTGGCTTAACTGGGTTTGCACGGCGTCCAGCCTGGGCGCCAGTGCAGCCGCGGTGGCGCCCTGCTCGCCCAAGGTGCGCACTTGGGTCTCAAGCGTGCCCAGCGCCGCCGCTGTGGGTTGCGTGCGCGCTTGCCATACCAGCCACGCCGCCGCGCCACCCGCAGCCAGCGCCACCAGCAAGGCCAGCCACGCCACGCCTTGTCCGAGGCCAGCGGCTGGCGGTGGTGGGTTGACCGTGGGGGTATCTGCCGAAGGAGGGGGTGGGGTGTCGCTCATGGCCCGATTGTAGGCAGGTCGTCCCATGCCATGACTGCCTGTTGCACCGCGTCGCGCTGGCCGCTGCACGTCTTAACCTGGCCCCACGCCATGGCCACCGCCACCGCGGCCACTCGGGGGTGGGTGGCCAGCAAACGCGCGCGCGCCCACCAAGCCGGCGAGTCGCTCAAGCGTGGCACACCGTGCAGGGCCAAGGCGCTACTGACCAGCCAAATGGCGTGCGCATCCGCACACGCCTGCTGCCAAGCCTGGTGTTGCGCCGGGCTCCATTGCGCCGGGCCGCGCTGATACACGGCCACCGCCGTGATACGGGCGCCGGCCTGCTCGCAGCGGTTGGCCAGCCAATCGCGTCCCTCGCCCTCGGTGCGGTGGCTGAACTCCGCACGGCCTCGCACCAGCATCAGCCGCATGCCTGGTTGCACCTGGTGTTGCACCACGGGCCACAAATGCTCCGAATCCAGCTGCTTGGCCTCGGTTGGCGGCGCATCCACCACCTGTGGTGGTACCCCCAAGGCGTGCAGCGCAGCTGCCGTTGCCGGACCCGGCGCCCAGCAACGCGGCCCGCCGCCGGCTTGCCATTGCTGCAACAGCCATGCCCAGCGCGCCTGGCCCAGCGCGTGCACGGCGCTGCGCACCGCCTGGGCACTGACAAAAAACACCGCGTCGCCGGTGCCAACTCGGTCCCACCAAGGCGCCCAACTCGCGTCGGGTACCACGGTTTGCATACGCAAAAAAGGTACGTGATAAGTCGCGATGGCGTGTTGCGCAAACCAGCTCTGCCAGCTGGCGGCGTCATCGTCGGCGCGGGTAATCACCACCCGCGGGGTGGTCATGTCATGGCGCCCGCGGCCACCAAATCGTTGGCCACGGCTTGCCCCAGCGCCAAGGCCTGCTCGGGTGTGCGCACGCTGGCTTGGCGCTGCGCGCGCACCAAGGGGCCGGGCTGCAGCGCGTTGCCCCACGCGCCGCGCAGCCACAACGTGTGCTCGTCACGCCACACGGCATGCGCCGCCAACGGCACCGAGCAGCTGCCACCAAGCACGCGGCTAACCGCACGCTCGGCCTCAACGGCCAACCACGTGGCCATGTCAGCCAGCGGTGCCAACACCTGCTGCGCGTCCTGGCGGTCGTGGCGAATCTCAATACCCAATGCACCCTGCCCAGCAGCAGGCAGCATTTCTTCAACCGCAAACGCCCGGCGTAGCCGCGCCTGCAGCTGCAAGCGTTTAAGGCCAGCGGCGGCAAGCACAATGGCGTGGTACTGCCCCTCGTCGAGCTTGCGCAAGCGAGTATCCAAGTTGCCCCGCAGCGGCTCAATGCGCACGTCGTCGCGGCCCAGGCGCTGCAGCCAATCGCGCAGCAACACCACGCGGCGCAAGCTCGAGGTGCCCACCACCGCCCCCGCGGGCAACGTCTCCGGCCCATCGCAATGCGGCGAGACCCACGCGTCACGCGGGTCCTCGCGCGGCATCACACAAGCCAACACAAAGCCGTCGGGCAAATCCATGGGTACGTCTTTGAGTGAATGCACCGCCAAGTCGGCGCTGCCGTCGTGCAGCGCCTGCTCGAGCTCTTTGACAAACAAGCCCTTGCCGCCCACTTTGCTCAGCGCCCGGTCGAGTATTTGATCACCTCGGGTGGTCATGCCCAACAATTGGGCGGGCTGCCCTCGCGTTTGCAGCAGACTTTGCACATGCTCGGCCTGCCACATGGCCAAGCGGCTTTCTCGGGTGGCAATCGTTAGGGGAGCGGGGTGCGAGTTCACACGGTTCCTTTTGCGTAAACATGGGCCTGCGTGGCATGCTAGCACGGCGTGTTTATACAATGGGGCACCACGTCAACGGGTCTGCTGCCGCATGTCCAAAGCCCAACTCGAGTCCAAACAACACGCCTGGTCGGCCTTGTTTAACGAACCCATGAGCGCGCGCGTGCAGCGCTACACCGCCAGCGTAGGGTTTGACCAGCGCTTGTGGCGCGCCGACATAGAGGGCAGCCTTGCCCACGCCGAGATGTTGGTTGCGCAGGGCATCATCAGCCAAGCCGATGGGCAAGCCATTGCCACAGGGCTTGCACAAATTACCCAAGAAATCGAAAGCGGCACGTTTGTATGGCGTTTGGAACTTGAAGACGTGCACCTCAACATCGAAGCCCGCCTAACCCAATTGGTGGGTGACGCAGGCAAACGCTTACACACCGGACGCAGCCGCAACGACCAAGTGGCCACCGACATTCGGCTGTGGCTGCGCCAAGAAATTGACCTTATTGTTAACGCCCTGCACGCGCTGCAACGCGCCCTGCTGCATGTGGCCAGCGACCACGTGCACACCGTGATGCCTGGCTTTACCCACCTGCAGGTGGCCCAGCCCGTTAGCCTGGCGCACCACTTGCTCGCGTACGTTGAGATGTTTGAACGCGATGCGCAACGCATGCGCGAGGTGCGCCAACGCGTGAACTGCCTGCCGCTGGGCAGCGCGGCGCTGGCGGGCACCTCGTATCCGCTTGACCGTGAGCGCGTGGCCCGCCAACTGGGCATGACCGACGAACACGGCGCGCCCATGCTGTGCCTCAACAGCCTAGATGCGGTAAGCGACCGGGACTTTGCCATTGAATTCACCGCCGCGGCCAGCCTGTGCATGATGCACGTCAGCCGGCTAAGCGAAGAGTGCATTATTTGGATGAGCCAAAACTTTGACTTCATTCGCTTGGCTGACCGCTTCACCACCGGCAGCAGCATCATGCCGCAAAAGAAAAACCCCGACGTGCCCGAACTCGCACGCGGCAAAACCGCGCGCGTGTACGGCCACCTGATGGGCCTGCTCACGCTCATGAAAGGCCAACCCTTGGCCTACAACAAAGACAACCAAGAAGACAAAGAGCCGCTGTTTGACACGGTGGACACCTTGCGCGAGACGCTGCTGATATTTGCCGAAATGATTGGCGGCGAACTCAACCCCCAAACCGGCGAGCGCGCAGGCGGCCTGCAAGTCAACGCCCAAGCCATGCAAGCAGCCGTGCAACGCGGCTACGCCACGGCCACCGATTTGGCCGACTACCTGGTCAAACGCGGCATGCCGTTTCGGGACGCGCACGAGGTGGTGGCGCATGCGGTCAAGGCCGCGCAAACCTTGGGCGTGGATTTGGCCGAGCTCAGCCTAGCGCAACTGCAACAACTCGCCCCTAGCGTTCAAGCCGACGTGCAACAAGCCCTAACCGCCATGGGCGCCATGCAAGCGCGCCAAACCACCGGCGGTACCGCGCCCGAGCAAGTCCGACTGCAACTCACACGCCACCTGCAACGGCTCAACGGCCAATAAAGGCAGTACCTCTTTTCATTCACACCCAGCCACTCCCATGCCCACCATTACCCACATCGAAGAATTGCGGCTCTTAGCCAAGCGGCGCGTGCCACGTATGTTTTACGACTACGCCGACTCGGGCAGCTGGACCGAAAGCACCTACCGCGCCAACAGCGAAGACTTTCAAGGCATTCAATTTAGACAGCGTGTGGCAGTGAACATGGAGGGCCGCACCACCGCCAGCCAAATGATCGGCCAAGATGTGGCCATGCCCGTGGCCCTTGCTCCCACCGGCCTCACCGGCATGCAGCACGCCGATGGCGAAATATTGGCCGCGCGTGCCGCCAAGGCCTTTGGCGTGCCGTTTACGCTGTCAACCATGAGCATTTGCTCCATCGAAGACGTGGCCCAGGGCACCGGCGGGCATCCGTTTTGGTTTCAGCTCTACGTCATGCGCGACCGCGACTTTATTGAGCGCCTAATTGACCGTGCCAAAGCCGCTGGCTGCAGCGCGTTGGTGCTTACGCTGGACCTGCAAATATTAGGGCAGCGCCACAAAGACATCAAAAACGGCCTGTCCGCGCCGCCCAAACCCACCTTAGCCAACTTGGTTAACCTATGCACCAAACCGCGCTGGTGTCTGGGCATGCTGGGCACCCCCAGGCGGCAATTTGGCAACATCGTTGGGCACGTTAAAGGCGTTGAGGACATGAGCAGCCTGGGCGAATGGACGGCGCAACAGTTTGACCCGCGCCTGAACTGGAACGACGTGCAATGGATTAAAAAACGCTGGGGCGGCAAGCTAATTCTCAAGGGCATTCAAGACCCCGAAGACGCCCGCTTGGCGGTTGACGCCGGGGCCGACGCACTAATCGTCTCCAACCACGGCGGCCGCCAACTCGATGGGGCACAAAGCAGCATCGAGGCCTTGCCCGCTGTGGTGGCGGCGGTTGGGCGCGACATTGAAGTGCACATGGACGGCGGCATACGCAGCGGCCAAGACGTACTCAAGGCCCTGGCAATGGGCGCCCAAGGCACCTACATTGGGCGCGCCTTTTTGTACGGCTTGGGGGCCATGGGGCAAGCGGGGGTCAGCAAGGCGCTGCAAATCATTCATAAAGAACTCGATTTGTCCATGGCGTTTTGCGGTCGCACCCGCGTGGCTGACGTGGACAGCAGCATCTTGTTGCCCGGAACCTTCCCCACCGCCTAAAGATGGCAACCCAGGGCACGCCGCCGCCATCGCTGCCGCGCCGCATTGCCCACTTAGACATGGACGCGTTTTACGCGTCGGTGGAGTTGCTGCGCTACCCCCAACTGCGCGACTTACCCGTGGTGGTGGGTGGGCGTCGTGTGGCCGCTCCCGAGGCCACTGGCAGCCCGGCACAGTGGCCGCTGCAAGCCTTTGCGCGCCTGCGCCATTACACCGGACGCGGCGTGGTCACCACCGCCAGCTACGCCGCGCGCGGCCACGGCGTGGGCTCGGCCATGCCACTGATGCAGGCCGCACGGCTATGTCCCGACGCCATTTTGTTACCTGCAGACTTTGACGAATACCGGCGTTGGTCGCGCGCCTTTAAAGCCATTGCTCAAGAAGTGGCCCCGTGCATGGAAGACCGCGGCATTGACGAGGTGTACCTTGATTTCACCCATGTGCCCGGCGGACAGCGCGATGGTGGACGCGCCATGGCGCGATTGATTCAACGCGCCATTGCCGAGCAAACCGGCCTGAGCTGCTCACTGGGTGTTGCCCCCAACAAACTGCTGGCCAAAATGGCCAGCGACATGCAAAAGCCCGGCGGCATCACGGTGTTGCAACCCCAAGACTTAAGCACCCACGTGTGGCCCATGCCATGCCGCAAGGTGCACGGCATTGGGCCCAAGGCCAGCGAACGCTTGCAGCAGCACGGCATTCACACCATCGGTGAGCTCGCCGCGCAACCGCTGCCTTGGCTGCGCGCCGAATTTGGTGCCAGCCATGGCCAATGGCTGCACGACGCCGCCTGGGGCCGCGACGACCGGCCCGTGCAAACCCACAGCGAACCGGTATCGATGAGCCGCGAGACCACCTTTGAACAAGACCTCCATCCGCGCCACCACAAGGCCGCGCTGGGCGAACACCTTGACCGCTTATGCCACCAACTGGCCCTTGACCTTGAGCGAAAAGGCTACGTGGGAAAAACCATTGGCATCAAACTGCGCTACCGTAACTTTGAAGTGGTTACCCGCGACCAAACCTTGCTGCAACCCGTGGCAGCGGCTCGCGCCATTCGGCACGCCGCCACCCAGTGCCTACGCCGCGCCGACCTTAGCCGCAGCCTGCGTTTGCTGGGTGTGCGCGTGGCCAACTTGCAGCGCCCTGCCCACGCCACCCCAGCCAACCCGAACTTGGCGTTGTTTTAACGTACCGCCAGCCCTAGCCTAGGGCCTGGCTTGACGACGAAACACCAAGGTATCGTCGTCGCTGGCCTGCGGCACGAAGGCGTACCCTTCGAGGTTAAAGCCCTGCAAGCCAGCCACGGTGGTGATTTTTCTGGTTGCGGCAAAGCGCACCATCAGGCCGCGCGCGCGCTTGGCCAAAAAGCTAATCACCTTGTACTTGCCGCCCTTAAAGTCTTCAAACACGCATTGCACCACCCGCGCGCGCAACGCCTTGCGGTCCACCGCCTTAAAGTACTCTTGCGAGGCCAGGTTCACCACCACTGGCTTGGCCTCGTTGGCCTGCCGCTCGTTGAGGTGTTTGGCAATCGCGTCACCCCAAAACTGGTACAGGTTGCGCCCCCGCCCATTGGCCAAGGCGGTGCCCATCTCCAACCGGTAGGGCTGCATCCAGTCAAGCGGCGCAAGAACGCCGTACAAACCGCTCAAAATGGCCACGTGCTGCTGGGCCCATTGCAATTGGGCAGCACTTAGGCTCTTGGCGTCTAGGCCCTCGTACACGTCGCCATTAAAGGCCAGCACCGCCGGGCGCGAGTTGGTGGGCCCAAAGCGCGGCGACCACTTGGCAAAGCGCTGGTGGTTGAGCGTGGCAATGGCTTCGCTTACGCCAAACAGTTGCCCCAACTCGGCGCTGGAATGCTGGCGCAACACCTCTACCAACTGTGCGGACTGCGCCACAAACGCTGGCTTGCTGGGCTTGATCGCAGCTGGTGTTGGGCTGTCAAAGTCCAGCGTTTTGGCGGGCGACAAAACAAACAGCATGCGGCGCGGCTCCCGTCATAAAAGGCAAAAGCCCAAGCTTAGCGCAAATCGCCGGCCAGACTGGCCAGGGTTTCGGCGCCAATTTGCACATGCGCAGGGTAGTGGGTGTGATCGCAGCCGAGTTTAACGGCCGCGCCGGCGCGCACCGCCTCGCGCATGGCCGCGTCAAACTCAAACCGCACAAAGTGCACCGACGAAGTTTTTTCGTCGTTTTCCCGGTCTAAGTCTTCGTCGGCAATGGCGTACACGCGGGGGTAGCCCTCCACTTCCACAAACATGTGGTCTTCCACACCAATCAGGCGGGCCAGCTCACGCTTGCGCTCATGGATGTCGGTGTACTCAATCAGCATGGTGGCTTTCCAGTTGCTGCCATCGGGCACCAAGGGCGCGTAGGCTTCAATTTCGGCGGCGATGCCCTCTTCTTCAAAAATCTTTTCAATGCGCAGCATCTCTTGAATTTGGTAGCGAATTGTCATTTCACTCTCAAACTGCATGGTGATGTGCTCGCCCAACGTCACGGTGCGCAGCTTGCGATGCGCAATCACCTCAGCCTTGTGCTGTTTGCGGTACTTGGCGTAGGCCTCCAGCGTCATGAGGTTTTCGGGGGTAATGTGTCCAGTCATTTGCATGGTCTTTGCTCCAAATCGTTAACTTCAATCCAGTCCGTAAGCGGTGCGCACCAGGGTCAGCGGATGCGCCAACGTGGGCTCACCCAGCTGGTTCACGTCAAAACCCTGCGCGATGTGGTGCCCGCCCAGCGGGCAGTCCGAGCTGATGTAGTCGGGCTTGCTGCCATCTTTCATGGTGGCCATTTGTTTAAACACCGGCTTACCAATCTTCATGGCCGTTTGGTGATGGTCTTTTTTTACACCGTAGGTGCCAGCGTGGCCGCTGCACCGTTCAATGGTGTTGAGTTGCGTCTCGGGAATCAGCTTAAGCATTTCTTCGGTTTTGCGACCGATGTTTTGCACCCGACCATGGCAGGGAATTTGGTAACTCACGTTACCCAGGGCTTTAGGAAATTCCGTGTTCAGCAAGCCGTCGCGTTTGCGTGCCATCAGGTACTCAAACGGGTCCCACATGGCGGCCTTGACCAGCTGGGTGTCGGCATCATCGGGGAACATTAATGGAATTTCTTGCTTGAACATCAATGTGCAGCTGGGCACCGCGCTCAAAATGGCGTAGCCCTCTTTGGCGTAGCGCGCCAACACCGGTATGTTGGCCTGTTGGCTCTTGGCCACGCCGTCTAGGTCACCCAACTCCAGCTTGGGCATGCCGCAGCATTGCTCTTTTTCCACAATGACGTAAGGCACGTTGTTGTGCTGCAAAATTTTGAGCAAGTCGTGGCCAATGCCTGGCTCGTTGTAGTTCACGTAGCACGTGGCAAAAATGGCCACCTTGCCTGGGGTGCGCTCGCCGTCTTGCACCGGGGCCTGCTCGGCGTGGTGCGGCACGCTGGCGCGAAACTTGGTGCGCGCCAACTCGGGCAACCAGGCGTTGCGGTCCACGTCCAGGGCCTTTTCCATCAGCGCGCGCACGGGCTTGCTGCGGTTCATGGCATTGGCCGCTTGCACCACCACCGGAATTCCGGCAAAACTGCCGTGGGTATCGGTAGAGGCCAAAAACTTGGCCGAGGCTTTGACTTCGCCTTTTTTAAATTGAATCGCTTTGGCCCGCAACATGGTGTGCGGAAAGTCCAAGTTCCATTCGTGCGGCGGGGTGTAGGGGCACTTGGTCATGTAGCACAGGTCGCACATGTAGCACTGGTCCACCACCTTCCAGTAGTCTTTTTTGTCTACGCCGTCCACTTCCATGGTCTTGCTCTCGTCGACCAAGTCAAACAGCGTGGGAAAGGCGTTGCACAGGCTCACACAACGGCGGCACCCGTGGCAGATGTCAAAAATCCGCTCCAGCTCGGTCAGACAAGCCTGCTCGTCGTAAAACGTGGGTTCTTGCCATCCCAGCGGATGACGGGTTGGGGCCTCCAGGTTCCCTTCGCGTGACATACCTACTCCTTTTTTATGATGGGGGTGCCGCGTGCGCGTGCCGCTGCGCTCAGGGAGGGGCACTGGCTTGACCAGCGCCCAACCCTCAACGCATCAAAGCGTATCAGTCCACCAGCTCGGCCAGGGCCTTGGCGTAGCGGTTGGCGTGCGAGCGCTCGGCCTTGGCCAAGGTCTCAAACCAATCGGCGATCTCGTCAAAGCCTTCTTCGCGCGCGGTCTTGGCCATGCCCGGGTACATGTCGGTGTACTCGTGGGTTTCGCCAGCCACGGCGGCCTCTAGGTTTTGGCGGGTCGCGCCAATGGGCAGGCCCGTGGCGGGGTCGCCAGCGGCTTCCAAAAACTCCAAGTGGCCGTGGGCGTGGCCGGTTTCGCCTTCAGCGGTCGAGCGAAACAGCGCAGCCACGTCGTTTTGACCCTCTACGTCCGCCTTGTTTGCGAAGTACAGGTAGCGGCGGTTGGCCTGCGATTCGCCTGCAAAGGCCTCTTTTAGGCACTGCTCGGTCTTCGAGCCTTTCAAATTTGCCATGGTTCTCTCCAAAACAGTTAGAACAAACGCGCCCGCCTAACCCGGTGGGTCAGCAGAGCACGGAGTGAACGATAGAGCGCGGCGCCTCTGGCGTCCAATTGGTTGTCGCAATACCAGCCATAGAAGATTTATATCAAAACAAAAAGCCTGATAAACAAAGGCTTTGCGCAGGGTTCGACTTTTTTTGCTGGCTTAATTACCCTTTGGTACCAAGGGTTATCCCGACATTCAACTCCCCTACCCGTCGCCTGACACTTGCCTCGGCCTTTGGTTTGCGTTACGATAGAGTGAATCTGTTACGCATTGTGGAATTATCATGACTGCAGCCAACCCCACCGCGGCCCTTGCCCGCACCGACGCGCACTTGCCACTGCCTGTGCCGGTGCACCAACTGCACCACGTGGCCTACCGGGCGCGCGACGCGGAAGAAACCCGCCACTTTTACGAAGATATTTTGGGGCTGCCGCTGTATCACATCATTCAGAGCGACTACGTGCCGAGCACGGGCGAGTATTGCCCGTACACCCACTTTTTCTTCCGTTTGCAAGACGGCTCCTTCATCGCCTTTTTTGACCTAGGCGACGACGAGGCCGCCCAGCCCTCGCCCAACACCCCGGCATGGGTACAGCACATTGCGTTTCGCGTGACGTCGGTGCAAGCCCTAGAGGACATGAAGGCGCGCCTACAAGCGCATGACATTGAGGTGCTGGGCGTGGTGGATCACCACATTTTCAAAAGCATTTACTTCTTTGACCCCAATGGCGTGCGGCTTGAGCTCTCGGCTCAGCTGGCCGACGAATTTGTGATGCTGCAAGAAAGCACCGTGGCGCACCAGCGCCTCAACGACTGGACCGAGCGCAAAGCCGCGTGGCGTGCGCAACGCGCCCAAGGCGGGGGCAGCAGCAAACTTAAGCCGCCGGTCAATGACCGCCCTGAAGTGGCCGCAAGGGCGCAACAGCAGGGGGCTGACCAACCGTGACATACCGCGACCCGCAATACACCAACGGCTATGAATTTGCCCAAGGCAGCGGCTACACGCTGCCGCACTACGCCTTTGCCACCCCGCCCGAGCTCGCCCCCGGCGGGCGTCCCGGGCGTTACCCGGTGGTCGTGGTGGGCGCCGGGCTCACTGGCCTCACACTGGCTTGCCGTCTGGCCCAACTGGGTGTACCCACCGTGGTGCTTGATGAAGACGACACCGTAGGCGTTAAAGGCGCCTCGTCGCGCGGTATTTGTTACACCAACAAATCGCTTGAAATCTTTGACCGCATCGGCATTTTTGACCGCATCAAGGCCCGAGGCGTGGAATGGCACGTTGGGCGCACCTTTGCTGGGCACGACGAGGTCTACGCGTTTGACCTCAAAACCCGCAACGACTTTCGCCTGTCACAACAACCGGCTTTCATCAACATCCAGCAGTTTTACATCGAGGGGTTTTTGGTTGAGCGGCTGGGCGAACTCCAAGGTGTTGACCTGCGCTGGCGCTCCCGCGTAACCGCGCTGCGGCGCAACACCGCCAAAGGGGCTGAGCTCGAAGTGCAAACACCCGAAGGCAGCTACACCCTGCACGCCGGCGTGGTGGTAGATGCCACGGGCTCACACACCCCGTTTCATCAATGGTGCGAGGTGCCGGTAACCCAAGTCAAGCGCGAGGACCGTTGGTGCATTGCCGATGTGCGCTTTACCCACCGCCCACCCACCGAGCGCCACACCTGGCTTGAGGCGCCATTTAACGACGACCGTGCGGTGTGGCAACACCTCATGGCAGACGACGTGTGGCGCATTGACTACCAAATGGCCCCCGATGCGGATCCCGAATACGTCTCGCGCCAAGACGTGCTGCACGAGCGGCTGGTGCGCCAGTTTGGCCCCGACGTGCAATACGAAACCGTGTGGGTAGGCCCCTACAGCTACCGTAGCCTGTGCGTGGAGCATATGCGCGTGGGCAGCGTGTTCTTTGCCGGCGACACGGCCAAACTGGTGAGCCCATTTGGCGCGCGCGGCGGTAACACCGGCGTGGGTGACGCCGATAATTTGGCTTGGAAAATTGCCGCCGTGGTGCACAACAACGCCCCGCGCAGCCTGCTGCAGACCTACCACCACGAGCGCCACGAGGCCGCGCGCACCAACGTGCGCGTGACCGCACGCACCACGCGCTTTTTGCGCCCACACGACCCCGCCGAGTGGTTATTCCGCCAGGCCGTTGTCAGCTTGGCCAAACAACACCCCTTGGGCCGCGCGCTGGTTAACACCGGGCGCATGGCAGAGGCCAACCCCTACACCGCCTCACCACTGTGCGACCCGCGCAATCCGCACGCCGGCACCACGGTGCAAAACGTGCCGCTGCGCTGGGCCAATGGCCAAACGGGCAGCCTAAACCAATTGCTGCAGTGGGCAGGACACCACCCCGTGGTGCTGTGGTTTGGCCCCTTGAGTGCCTCGCGCGCGGCTGCACTGCGCACGTGCGCCCAAACCCATGGCGCCTACGCCGTGCAGGTGCTGCCCAACCTGCCGCGCGGCAACCAGGTGTGCCGCGAATTGGTGCTTGATGCGCGCCAACGTTTGCGCCAAGCCTGCCATGCGATGCAAGCCGACTGGGCCGTGCTGCGGCCAGACGCCTACCTGGCCGCCACCGGCCGCGGCAACACCCAAGCCTTTACCCAAGCCCTTACCCAAGCGCTGGCCCGCACCAACGGCCACGCCTTGTCCACCACGCCATGAGCCGCGCCATGTCACCTCAATCCACCGAGCCTTTGCAACTTCAAGATGCCGACGGCTTTTACGAGGCCTTGCTGAACACGCACCAAGGGCTGGATGCCGAACAAAGCGCGCTGCTCAACGCACGTCTGATTTTGGTGTTGGCCAACCGCATTGGCGACACCGAGACCCTCAACGCCTGCTTGCGCATTGCCCGCGACACGCCTGACCTGCCAGCGCCTCAAGCCCCCACGGACGCTGGCTAAAATCGGCGCCATGCCGAAAACCCCATCTCCTGCTCCCCAGCCAGGTTTGGCTGAACTGTCCAAATCGTTCGAACCCGCTGCCATTGAAGCCCATGGGCAGGCGCACTGGGAGACGCTTGGCCTACACCGTGCCGGCGCCATGGGGCAAGGCCAACCCAGCGCCGAGGCCGCTGCTGCTGGGCACAACTTTGCCATTCAGTTGCCGCCGCCCAACGTCACCGGCACGCTGCACATGGGGCACGCGTTTAACCAAACCATCATGGACAGCCTGACGCGCTACCACCGCATGTTGGGCTACAACACCGCGTGGGTGCCCGGCACCGACCACGCCGGCATTGCCACGCAGATTGTGGTGGAGCGGCAGTTACAAGCTGAGGGCAAAAGCCGAGAAACCATGGGCCCCACGCCCGAGCAAGCGCGCAAAAACTTTGTGGCCCGCGTGTGGGAGTGGAAAGAGCAAAGCGGCAACACCATCACCCAACAAATGCGCCGCTTGGGCGCTAGCGTGGACTGGAGCCGCGAGTACTTCACCATGGACGAGCGGCTCTCGCGCATCGTGACCGAGACCTTTGTGAGGCTTTACGAGCAAGGCCTGATTTACCGCGGCAAGCGGCTGGTGAATTGGGACCCGGTGCTGCAAAGCGCGGTCTCTGACCTTGAGGTAGAAAGCACCGAAGCCCAAGGCGCGCTGCACTACATGCTGTACCCCTTTGTTGACGGCCCGCAAACCGTTGACGGCCAGACGCTGCAAGGCCTGGTGGTGGCCACCACCCGCCCCGAGACCATGCTAGGTGACAGCGCCGTGGCCGTGCACCCCAGCGACGCGCGTTACCAACACCTCGTTGGTAAACACGTGGCGCTGCCGCTGTGCGAGCGCAGCATTCCCATTATTGCCGACGACTTTGTTGACCCCGCGTTTGGCTCAGGCGTTGTCAAAATCACCGGCGCGCACGACTTTAACGACTACGCCTGCGCTCAACGCCACCACCTGCCCCTGATCAACATTTTTGCGCTAGACGCCACCGTGGCCGACACCGCCCCGGCCGCTTACCGTGGGCTGGACCGCTTTGAAGCACGCAAGGTGGTGCTGCGCGACTTACAAGCCCAAGGCCTGCTGGTGGAGGTTAAGCCGCACCAGCTCATGCTGCCCATTTGCACCCGCACCGGCCAAGTGGTTGAACCCATGCTCACCGACCAGTGGTTTGTGGCCACCACCCAAGTTAGCCCGCACGACCCCAGCGGCCAAAGCATGGCGCAAAAAGCCCGGCACGCCGTTGACAGCGGCGCGGTGAAGTTTTTTCCCGAGAACTGGGTCAACACCTACCACCAGTGGATGGACAACATTCAAGACTGGTGCATTTCGCGCCAACTCTGGTGGGGGCATCAAATTCCAGCGTGGTACGACGAGCAAGGACAGGTGATTGTGGCGCGCACCCAAGCCGAGGCCCAGGCTCAAGCCCCAGGCAAAACGCTGCGCCGCGACCCTGACGTACTCGACACCTGGTATTCGTCGGCCTTGGTGCCCTTTAGCACCATGGGCTGGCCTGAGGCGGCTGAGTCGGCCCAACCGCTGAGCGACTACCACCTGTACCTGCCCAGCAGCGTGCTCATCACCGGTTACGACATCATCTTTTTTTGGGTGGCGCGCATGATCATGATGACCACCCACTTCACCGGGCAGGTGCCGTTTCGTCACGTATACATTCACGGCCTGGTACGCGACGCCCAGGGGCGAAAAATGAGCAAATCCGAAGGCAACGTGCTTGACCCCGTTGACCTCATCGACGGCATTGCCCTGCCCGAGTTGCTAACCAAGCGCACCACCGGGCTGCGTCGCCCCGAAACCGCCGCTCAGGTGCGTCAGCAAACCGAAAAAGAATTTCCCGACGGCATTCCGGCTTTTGGCGCCGACGCCCTGCGCCTAACCTTTGCCGCCTTGGCCACGCTGGGGCGCAACATCAACTTTGACACCAAGCGCTGCGAGGGCTACCGTAACTTTTGCAACAAACTGTGGAACGCCACGCGCTTTGTGCTGATGCAGTGCGAAGGCCACGACTGTGGCCTGATGCCCCACACCAAAGCCGACTGCGCGCCCGGCGGCAAGGCCCACGGCTACATGCACTTCAGCGCCGCAGACCGCTGGATTAGCTCGTGCCTGCAACGCACCGAGGCCGAGGTGGCGCGCGGCTTTGCCGAGTACCGCCTAGACGTGGTGGCGCAAGCGATTTACCGCTTTGTGTGGGACGAGTTTTGCGACTGGTACCTAGAAATTGCCAAGGTCCAATTGCAGTCCACCGCCAGCGACGCGGCGGCCACACAACGCGCCACGCGGCGCACCCTGATTCGTACCCTCGAGACGGTGTTGCGCTTGGCGCACCCCATCATGCCTTTTATTACCGAAGCGCTGTGGCAAAAGGTTGCCCCCGTGGCCGGGCGCGCCGGCCCCTCGGTGGCCGTGGCCGCCTACCCCGTGGCACAACCAAACAAAATTGACGCCCACGCCGACGCCGAAATCGCCCGGCTCAAGGCTTGGGTTGAAGCGTGTCGCGGCTTGCGTGGAGAAATGGGTGTCTCACCGGCCGAAAAACTTACCCTCACCGTGCTGGCCGAAGATGACTTTGCCACCCGCCACCGCGCCACGCTGTGCGCCTTGGCCCGGCTTACCGACGTGACGCCAATGGCCGACGAGGCGACTTGGAATCAAGCCAGCGGCAAGGCACCAGTGGCTGTTGTGGGCAATGACCGGTTATGCCTACCCATTGCCATTGACCTTGCGGCCGAGCAAGCGAGGCTGGGCAAAGAAATTGCGCGGGTGCAAGCCGAGCTGGCCAAAGCGCAGGGCAAACTACAAAACGCCTCGTTTGTGGCCAAAGCCCCAGCGGCCGTGGTGGCGCAAGAGCGCGAGCGCGTGGCGGGATTTGAGGCCAGCTTGGACAAGCTGCAGGCGCAGCTGGCGCGACTGGGCTAAGCGCTGCGGCCTCTAGCGCCGCTTCAGCACAAACCGAAACGCGTCACCGGCGGTATCTGAGTGCACCAGCTCGTTGCCGGTTTGTTTGGCAAATGCCGCAAAATCGCGCACCGAACCCTGGTCGGTGCTGAGCACCTGCAACAACTGGCCGCTTTGCATATCGGCCAGCGCCTTTTTGGCCTTAAGAATCGGCAGCGGGCAATTGAGCCCCCGCGCGTCGACCTCTTTGTCGGTTGCCATGTCCATCGGTCTGCATGCCTAATTGGGTTGAAGACAAGCTCGGCATTGTAGAGTGAGCGGCCGACTTACGCCTTACGCAGTTCGCGCCACTGCGGCTCCACACCGCGCGCCCTAAGCCATTTGGCCAACGCCCACCCCGTACCGGCGGGCCAGCACTTAACTTCGTGCAGATCAAACAACTGGTACTCGGCCAACTCAGGGCTAAGCCGAACCTCGCCCTCGGCCACCGCGTGGTAGCTGATGATGACTTGGTTCATGCGCTGAAAGTCGTGTACTGCCACCAGCTCGAGCGACGTGGTACGTAGGCCAGTTTCTTCAGCAATTTCGCGTATCACCCCTTCCTCGGGGGTCTCGCCCGCTTCCATGAACCCGGTAATTAAGGCAAACACCCGCTCTTGCCAGGCGGCATTACGCGCCAATAGCACCTTACCTTGGTACTGCACAATGGCAGCCAGCACCGGGGTGGGATTGTTCCAGTGCACAAAGCTGCACGCCGCACAAGCCAGGCGCGCGCGGCTGCCACCGTCGTCGTCTATTTCGCGCACCGCGAGGGGCGCGGCGCACTCGGGGCAATAGCGCCAAGCCTTGCTCACGCCGGAAACACACCGGTTGAGAGGTAGCGGTCACCCCGGTCGCACACAATAAACACAATGGTGGCGTTGTGCAGCTCGTGCGCCAACTGCAACGCCACGGCGGCCGCGCCAGCCGCCGAAATGCCAGCAAACAAGCCCTCTTGCTTGGCCAGCTCGCGTGCCATGGCCTCGGCCTTCGCTTGACTCACGTAACGCAACGTGTCCACCGCCGAGGCGTCGTAAATGGCGGGCAAATACGCCTCGGGCCATTTGCGAATACCCGGAATGCGCGAGCCCTCTTCGGGCTGCACGCCCACAATTTGAATGGCCGGGTTTTGCTGCTTGAGGTAGCGCGAGACACCGGTAATGGTGCCCGTGGTGCCCATGGCGCTCACAAAATGCGTGACTCGCCCTTGCGTGTCGTGCCAAATTTCAGGGCCAGTGGTTTCAAAATGCACCGCGGGGTTGTCTTGATTGGCAAACTGGTCAAGCACCACCCCCTTGCCTTGGGCACGCATCGTCTCGGCCAAGTCGCGGGCATGCTCCATGCCGCCACTTTTGGGCGTTAGCACCAACTCGGCGCCAAACGCGCGCATGGTTTGCGCGCGCTCAACCGATAAGTCTTCGGGCATGATGAGCACCATGCGGTAACCCTTAATGGCCGCGGCCATGGCCAGCGCAATGCCGGTGTTGCCCGAGGTGGCCTCAATCAGCGTATCGCCGGGCTTAATTTGCCCGCGCGCCTCGGCTTGCCGAATCATGTTCATGGCTGGGCGGTCTTTAACCGATCCAGCCGGGTTGTTGCCTTCAAGTTTGCCCAGCACCACGTTGCCGCGCGCTTGGCAAGCCTGCGCGCCCAAGCGTTGCAGCCGCACCAGTGGGGTGCGGCCAATGGCGTCTTCTAGGGTGGGGTAAGCCTGTCCTGTGGTGTCCATGGCGCCATTATGCGCGTTTGCGGCTGTGCCATAATCCAGCCCTACCCGCTGCCGGAGTGGCGAAATTGGTAGACGCAGCAGACTCAAAATCTGCCGGTGGAAACACCGTGCCGGTTCGATTCCGGCTTCCGGCACCACACAAACACCTTGCACCCGAGCCACCGCGTGAGCGCCATTAACCAAGTTACCCCCAACTTTGCCACCGCCCCGCAACTGGCCCCCGAGCACATGGCCGAGGTGGCGCGGCTGGGCTTTCAAACGGTTATCGCCAACCGCCCCGACTTTGAAGGCGGCCCCGACCAACCCACGGCACAAGCCATGCAAGCCGCGGCTGAGGCGGCGGGCTTGGCGTTTCACTACCTACCGGTTGTGAGTGGGCAAATCACACCCGAGCAGGCGCAGGCCATGAAACAGTTGTTGGCTCAAGCTGCCACGCCGGTGCTGGCGTATTGCCGCAGTGGGGCTCGGTCCACCGAGCTGTTCGCACTGGCCCAAAACGCCTAGCGCAACACCGCCGGCGAGGGCGGGTGATCATCGTCCACGCTCACCCCGCGCTGCATCAACTGCCGGTCAAAAAATGAACGCCCCATCATGGCCCGGCACAACTGCGTGGCCGTGACCACGCTGATCATCGACAACACCGCCCAAGCGTAGCTGCCAGTGAGTTCGAGCATGATAACCACCGAGGCCATGGGCGCCCCAATCACTGCGCCAATGCAGCTGGCCGCACCCAGCAAAGCAAAGGTGGCGCTGGCATCGCCCGCCGGCACCAGCACGCCGCCCACCAAGGCGCCCACCATGGCGCCAATAAATAAGGCGGGGGCAAACACCCCACCATAAAAGCCAAAGCCCAGGCACAAGCTGCTCATGGCGTACTTGCCCACAATCAAAATCAGCAACAAGCCCAAGCCCAGCTGCCCGGCAATTACTGTATTGACCGTGCCCACCCCCGAGCCCAGCAGTTGCGGCAGCCAAGGCGACAATGCAAACAACAGCAAGGCCGGCAGCAACGGGCGCCACATCACGGGCAAGCCCGAGCGCCGAGCCAGCGCCGGGGCGCTGGTACCCAGCCAAATAAACGCCGCCGAGGCCAGCCCCGACAACACCCCAACCACCAAAGCTGCTGCGGTGGTGGCGCCGTCTAGTGTGGGCACAGTGGTGACGTGAAACAACCGATGTCCACCCAGCCACTGGTCTGACACCCAGTACGCAGCAAAGGTGCACGCCAACACCGGGCCGGCACCAAATACACCAAAGCGGCGAATAATGGCCTCGTGCGCAAAGATCGCTGCGCCAATCGGCGCGGCAAACACCGACGCCACCGCCGCGCCGGCGCCGCTGCCCAACACCACATCCATGGGCACCTTGGCCTCAAAGCGCCGACCCAAGCTGGCCAAGCACCCCCCCAAATGCGCCAGCGGGCCAAACACCCCCAGCGAGGCCGCCCCCGACAAGTTCACCAACGCCAACAACGACGACAACCACCCCGCGCGCAAGTCGGGCGCGCGCTCGGCCTGCGCCGCCTCAATTAGATCGGCTGGCCCTTGAGGCCGATTGGCCGGCAGCAAACGCAGCAACTGTCCGGCCACCAAAGCCGCGCCAACCATCATGGCGCCCAGCACCCAGCTGTAGCCGCTGGTGCCAGCTTGGTCGGCACGCCACAACGACTCGGCGCCATGGACTACCGAAAAAAACCCCACCGCTATGCTGCCCACCAACAAGCCCACCACCACGTTGACTGCGATGGCACTGAGCCGGATACGCAGTTCACTCCAAGTCAGCGCCAGGGCCTCGCGCGTCATGCCAGCAGCCTTGAGCCCTTGGGCAAATGGGCGGCCAAAAATTCCATTTGATCGCTCAGAATGCGCCGGTTGCGCAAAATAAAGTCTTCCCACAGCGTGGGCACATACGGCACATACAACAGGGGCATGCCCGCTTGCTCGGGGGTACGGTTGCCTTTGCGATGGTTGCAGCCGCGACACGCGGTGACCACGTTGGTCCAGTGGTCCTGCCCGCGTTGGGCCAGTGGCACCACATGCTCGCGGGTTAGCATCTCGTCGTCGCCGCGCACACCGCAATAGGCGCAGGTGAAGCGGTCACGCTGAAACAGCTTGTGGTTACTAAGCGCGGCGCGGTTTTCGAATGGGCTAAGGCGCGGCACACCTTGCGTGCCCACGATGGATCGCACCCGAATGACCGACTGCCGCCCGGTACGCGCGTTGTGCCCACCACGAAAGACGGCGATTTCGTCGCCCAATTCCCAGCGAACCTCTTGGGCAGCGTAATGCAGCACCGCTTGTTCCAAGGTAATCCAAGATTGGGGCAGGCCGTGCCCTGACAACCTCAGCACTTTCACGTCGCACCCTCCCGTGTCAAGCTCAGCGCAATAATACACCCCATGCAAGTCACCCGTGCCCGTTACGCCGCGCAAGCCGCCCCATGGCTGGCGCAATGCGCCGTTACCGTAGGCAATTTTGACGGGGTACACCGAGGCCACCAGGCCATGCTGGCGTTGCTGCGTAACGAAGCGCGCCAGCGCCAAGTGCCCAGCGCGGTACTTACCTTTTCGCCGCACCCGCGCGAGTACTTTGCGCGCGCCACCCACCGACCCGAGCTGGCCGCCCCGCGCATTGCCACCTTGCGCGACAAACTGGGCGAGCTGCAGGCCTGCGGCATTGACCACGCGGTGGTGCTGCGCTTTGACCACGCGCTGGCCAACTTGGCGCCCGAGGCCTTTATTGACCGCGTGCTGTGCCACGGCTTGGGCGCGCGCTACGTGCTGGTGGGAGACGATTTTCGTTTTGGCGCCAAGCGCGCCGGCGACTACGCCATGCTCGATACGCTGGGCAGCGCACGCGGCGTGGATGTGGCGCGCATGAACAGCTACGAAGTGCATGGCCTGCGCGTATCCAGCTCGGCGGTGCGCCACGCACTGGCACAAGGCGATATGACCCAAGCCGCGGCCTTGTTGGGCCGTCCCTACCGCATCAGCGGCCACGTGGTGCACGGGCGCAAGCTGGGGCGCGAGTTGGGTTTTCCTACCCTCAATGTGCGTCTGGGGCACCGGCTGCCGGCGTGCCAAGGCATTTTTGCGGTGCGCGTGCACGGCCTAACCGGCGAGCCACTGGCCGGCGTGGCCAACTTGGGCGTTCGCCCCACGCTTGAGGCCAACGACGTCAACCAAGGCCAGGTGCTGCTTGAGGTGTATGTGCTGGACTGGCCAGCACACCTGGGCGCGCAAGGTGGCTATGGCCGCGTCATTGCGGTGGACTTGCTGCACAAGTTGCACGACGAGCGCCAATACAACGGCTTGCCGGCGCTGCAAGCCGGCATTGCGCAAGACTGCGCCGAGGCTCGCGTCCTGCTGGGGCAAGCGGCGGCCGCGCAGGGGTAGGTAAAATCGGCGCCCAACCATGGCGCAACACACCACTCCCTCCAACTCCACGCTCAATTTGCCCGAAACCGCGTTTCCCATGCGCGGTAACTTGCCCAAGCGCGAACCCCAATGGGTTAAGCAATGGCAAGACCAAGGGCTTTACCAACGACTGCGTGAAGCCCGCGCCGGCGCGCCCCTGTTTGTGTTGCACGACGGCCCGCCCTACGCCAACGGCAAGTTGCACATTGGGCACGCGCTGAACAAAGTGCTCAAAGACATGATTGTCAAAAGCCGCCAGCTTGCCGGGTACGACGCGCAATACATTCCGGGCTGGGACTGCCACGGCTTACCCATTGAAAACGCCATTGAAAAGCTGCACGGCCGTGGCCTCAGCCGCGACGACATGCAAGCCAAAAGCCGCGCGTTTGCCACCGAGCAAATCGCTCAACAACGCGTTGACTTTGAACGCCTTGGCGTACTCGGCGACTGGCAGCGGCCCTACCGCACCATGGACTTTGCCAACGAAGCTGGCGAGATTCGCGCCTTTAAGCGCGTGGTTGAGCGCGGCTTTGTGTACCGAGGGCTCAAGCCTGTGCACTGGTGCTTTGATTGCGGCTCGTCGCTGGCTGAATTTGAAATCGAATACCACGACAAGCGCAGCGATACCGTGGACGTTGCCTTTGAGGCCGAGCAACCGCAACAGCTCGCGCAGGCCTTTGGCTTGAGCCAACTGCCGGGCCCGGCCTACGCCGTTATTTGGACCACCACCGCCTGGACGCTGCCGGCCAACCAAGCGCTTAACGCCAACCCCACGCTAAGCTACGCCTTGGTGGACACACCGCGCGGTGTGCTGCTGCTGGCCAGCGACTTGGTGGACACCTGCATGGCACGCTACAACCTGCAAGGCGAGGTATTGGCCACGGCCCCAGGTGAGGCGCTGGGGGGCTTGTTGTTTCGCCATCCGCTGTTTAACGCAGACGCGGGCTACCAGCGCCTGGCGCCGATTTACCTAGCCGATTACGTTAGCGCCGCCGACGGCACGGGCTTGGTGCACTCGGCCCCAGCCTACGGGCTGGACGACTTCAACTCATGCCGTGCGCACGGCATGGCGATTAACGACATTTTGAACCCCGTGGGTGGCACCGGTCAGTACGCCGATGACTTGCCCCTGTTTGGCGGCCAGGCCATATGGCAGGCCGTGCCACGCATTATTGAAGCGCTGCAGCACGCCCAACGCCTGCTGGCCACTGCCCCCATTACCCACAGCTACCCGCACTGCTGGCGCCACAAAACGCCGGTTATCTTTCGCGCCGCCGCCCAGTGGTTTGTTCGCATGGACGAAGGCGAGGGCGTATTTACCACCAACAAAGCGCCGCATACCCTAAGGCAAATGGCGCTTGAGGCAATTGACCACACCGCGTTTTACCCCGAAAACGGCCGCGCCCGTTTGCGCGACATGATTGCCAACCGCCCCGACTGGTGCATCAGCCGCCAGCGAAGTTGGGGGGTGCCGCTGCCCTTTTTGTTGCACACCCAAACGGGCGAGCTGCACCCGCGCACGCTTGACATTCTTGACCAAGCCGCCGATTTGGTGGCCCAAGGTGGCATCGAAGCCTGGAGCCGAGCCAGCGTCGCTGACATTCTCAACCAACCCGGCGACCAACCCGAGCACTACAGCAAGAGCCAAGACATCTTAGAGGTGTGGTTTGACTCGGGTTCAACCTTTTGGCACGTGCTGCGTGGCAGCCATGCCAACGCCTACGCACGCTTGCCGCACCACGAGCAAGGCGCCGAGGCCGATTTGTACCTTGAGGGCCATGACCAACACCGCGGCTGGTTTCACTCGTCGCTGCTGCTAGGCTGCGCCATATACGGGCGCGCGCCCTACCGCGGGCTGCTCACCCACGGCTTTGCCACCGATGGGCAAGGACGCAAGATGAGCAAAAGCCTAGGCAACGTGGTGGCACCGCAAGCCGTTATTGACAAACTGGGCGCCGAAATTGTGCGACTGTGGGTGGCCAGCACCGACTACTCGGGCGACCTAAACATTGACGACAACATTTTGGCGCGCGTGGTTGACAGCTACCGCCGCATTCGCAACACGCTGCGCTTTGTGCTGGCCAACGTCAGCGACTTTGACCCCACCACCCAAGCCGTGGCGTGGCAAGACATGGCAGAAATCGACCGCTACGCGCTGTCTCGCGCCGCGCAATTACAAGCCGAGATTTTGGGCACCCGCAACGCGCAAGGCGTATTTGAAGGCGGACATTACGGGCACTACGAATTTCACCCCGTGGTGAGCAAACTGCAGGTGTACTGCTCAGAAGATTTGGGCGCGTTTTACCTGGACATTCTCAAAGACCGTCTGTACACCACCGGCGCGCAATCGCACGCACGGCGCAGTGCGCAAACCGCGCTATGGCACATTGGCCACGCCATGCTGCGCTGGATGGCACCGTTTTTGTCGTTTACCGCCGAAGAGGCGTGGGCCGTGCTCTGCCCAGGGCAAGACAGCATCTTTTTTGCGCAATACGCCGACCTACCCCCACCCGATGCGGCGCTGCTGCAACGCTGGCAGCGGCTGCGCGAGCTGCGCGAGGACGTGAACAAAGCCATCGAAGAGGTGCGCGCGCGCGGCGAATTGGGCTCGTCGCTGCAAGCCGAAATCACCCTCACGGCACCCAAGAGTGACCACGCCCTGCTACAAAGCATGGGCGAGGCACTGCGCTTCGTGTTCATTGCCTCGGCCGTGCAGGTGCAACTGGGCAATGCGCTTAACGTGCACGTGGCCCGCAGTGCCCACCCCAAGTGCGAGCGCTGCTGGCACCATGTGGCCAGCGTGGGTGCCCAAGCGCAACATCCGGGGTTGTGCGCGCGCTGCATTGACAACCTTGAGGGCCCGGGCGAAACCCGCCACGTTGCCTAACGTGCACACATGACCTTGACGGCGCGATCAACTCGCTTTTGGTTGGCCGTAGCCGCCGTATGGTGGGCGCTTGATCAAGCGGTGAAGGCCGCGGTGGAACAGTCCATGGCGCTGTACCAAAGTGTGCCCATTGCACCTTTTTTTAATTGGGTGCGGGTGCACAACGAGGGCGCGGCATTTTCGTTGCTGGCCCAGGCTGGCGGCTGGCAACGCTGGTTTTTTTTGGCCATTGGCGTGGTGGCCAGCGTGTGGTTGGTTTACATGCTGCGTCAGCACGCGCACCAGTGGCGCATGGCCTGGGGCTTGAGTGCGATTTTGGGTGGTGCGTTGGGCAACGTAACCGACCGTGTGATTCGCGGCCACGTCATTGACTACCTCGACTTTCACCACCCCGCGCTGGCCGGCGTATTTGTCGGCGGGCATTTTCCGGCCTTTAATGTCGCCGATGTGGGCATTACCCTGGGGGCCACGCTGTTGGTGCTTGATGAGCTGCAACGCTGGCGACAGCAAAAAACAGCCTAGCCCCGTTACAACCGGCGCTGTGTTTTAACCAACAGGAGCGCGACATGGCCAAATGCTACGTGGTGGGCAACATCAACGTGATTGACCCCGAGGGCTATCAAAAGTACGCCAGCAAAGTGCAACCCGTCACCGACGCGTACGGCGGCAAGTATTTGGTACGTGGCGGCACCAGCACGCCCAAAGACGGCACGCCCGTGGGCAGCCGTGTGGTGGTGTGTGAGTTTCCTGACCGAGCCACCGCCGAGGCCTGGTACCACTCAGAGGGCTACCAAAGCATCATTGGCAACCGATTGGCGCACTCCACAGGCTTTCTCACCATCGTAGACGGCGTGGATTGAGCCAGCCCACGCGCACCGGGCAAGGGCTATTCTTGGTGGCTAATCACCACCAACACGCTGCAGCCTGCTTGCTCAACCAGCGACTTGGAGTTGGAGCCGCCCCACCAACGGGCCACCCAGTTTTGGCGGTGCCGATGGCCCACCACAATCAAATCGGCTTCAATTTTGGCCGCGTAATCGGTAATTTCGGTCACCACGTCGCCGGTAAGCACCACGCCGTTGGCATCGTGCCCGGCGTCGCGCAACATGCGCAGGCCTTCGTCAAGTACAGCTTGTTGCGCGGCTAGGCCAGCGTCGGGCGCTTGCTCAGGAATCACAAAGCCGCCGTCGATACCGGCGCCTTCAACGTACATGGGCACCACCGAAATCAAATGCAACTCCGCGGCCATCCACTGCGCGAGCTCTTTGCTTTGCAGCAACGCTTTTTGTCCGGTCTCTGAGCCGTCGTATGCCAAAAGAATGCGTTTGTACATGCCGTGTTTTCCCTCCATGATTCTGATTAAAACTGTAGACGCTAACGCCTCGCTTGCGCCCTAGGGTAGACCATTACCTTAGGCGCCAATTGGTGCTTGCTTGGCTTGTTGGTACGCCGCATACAGTTGGGCGTACACCGGCCCAGGCTTACCCCGATGGGCGCCACTGCCCACGGGCACGCCGTCAAGCGTGGTAATGGCCAACACCTCTTTGGTGGCCGAGGTAAGCAACAGCTCATCGGCGTCCTGCACCTCGCGGCGGTCGATGTCACGCAGCGTGTAGCCCAAGCCGCAGGCTTGGCACAACTCGGCCAGCAAGTCGTAACGCACGCCTTCGAGCACCAAGTGGTTTTTTTGCGGGCCCAGCACCACGCCATTTTTTACCACCCATACGTTAGAGGCGGCGGCCTCGCTTAGGTGCGGCCCGCGAAACATCACCGTCTCTGCGGCATCGGCGTCTACGCTGATTTGCCGCGACAACACCGCCCCCAACAAACTCACGCTTTTGATGTGCGCCATTTGCCAGCGAAAATCCTCGGCGCTGACGCACGCCACCCCGGCGGCACGCTGTGCCGCGGGCACGGGCTTGAGCGTTTGGGTGGTTACAAACACCGTGGGGGTCAGGCCCTTGAGCATGGCGTGCTCGCGCGGGCCCACGCCACGCGTGACTTGTAGGTACACCATTTGATCGTCGCTTGCGGCCGCGCCACCAGTGGCCACGTGGCGCTGCACCAGCTCGTCCATCACCTCGCGCCACTGAGCCGCGTCCATGGGGTTGGCCAGGGCAATGGCTTGCAGCGAGCGCTGCAGCCGCGCCATGTGCTGCGCGAACCGAAACGGCTTGCCCGCGTACACCGGTACCACCTCGTACACCCCGTCGCCAAAAATAAAGCCACGGTCCATGACGCTGATGTGCGCCTCGCCCAGCACGGTGTAGCGGCCGTTGAGGTAACACGGCTGGTTGGCAATGGCGTCAATTGACATGATTGGGCTCCTAAAGTTCGGGCAGCTGCGCGCGCGCATCGCGGCGCGCCAGCCGTCTGAGCAAATGCTCCACCTCGGCGCGTGCGGCCGGCGGCAGCACCGCGCCGGGCTGGCGCTGCGTATCGTGCGCCAGCAAGCCGCGACGCATGAGTACGTATTTGCGCACCGCCAAGCCCACGCCCGGTTGCTGCTCGTAGCGCAGCAGCGGCAGGTGCGCGTCAAACAAATCGTGCATGGCATCGCCCTGCCCCGCACGCCACAGTTGCACCATGTCGCACAGCATCTCGGCAAAGGCGTAACCGGTGTTGGCGCCGTCGGCGCCACGGCCCAGCTCTTGGTCAAAAAACAAACCGCCATTGCCACACAAAATGGCCAAGCGGCGCATGCTGCCCTCGGCCTCAAAGGCGCGTAGCGCGCTGATTTTGTCCAGCCCTGGCCAATCTTCGTGCTTGAGCATAACCACCGAGGGCAGTGCCTGCACCATGCGGCGAATCACCCCCGGGCTCATTTGCACGGCAAAACTCAGCGGGTAGTCTTGCACCACCATGGGCACGTCTTCACCCACGGCGTGCACCGCTTGGGTGTAGTACGCCGCAATTTGGTCGTCGGTGCGCAAGGTATTGGGCGGCGCCACCATCACGCCAGCGGCGCCGGCTTGCATGGCCTCTTGCGCCAGCGCGCGCATGCTGGCAAAGCCCGGTGCCGACACCCCCACCACCACAGGCAACTGGGGCATGCACCGCACCGCCTGCTGCACCAGCGCCACGCTCTCGGCGTGGGTGAGCTTGGGCGCCTCGCCCAGCTGCCCCAGCACCGTCACGCCACAGGCGCCGCACGCCACGTAGTGGGCATAAAGCCGCGCCATGGAGTCGTGGTCGACCTCGCCGCCGGGCAAAAATGCCGTGGGCGCAATGGGCATGACGCCGGACAGTTGGGCGTGCAGGCGAGTCATCGCGTTGTCCTCGATTGACAGGCGTGAACTAGGGAAAACACCATGAGCTCAATCATCAGTAATGTCTTATGCTTAAACCGTTTTGAATGAAAACTGGAGACTCCCATCATGTCACGATTCAAGATTGGGTTGGCAACGGTCTCGCTGACCATTGTCGCACTCGCGGCGCCGGCTCAGGCGCAAACGCTGCAAGTTAAGGTTTGGGCCTCGGCGTGTGCCAACTGCCATGGCACCAACGGCAAAGCTCAAGGGTCAGCCGCGAGTTTGGCCGGGCAAAGCAAGTCCGACTTGGTGGCCAAAATGCAAGCGTTTAAAACCGGCCAACGCCCGGCCACGGTGATGCATCAAA
>JAYPEA010000011.1:31076-36226 GCA_038125525.1 Burkholderiaceae bacterium
GCCAAAATGCAAGCGTTTAAAACCGGCCAACGCCCGGCCACGGTGATGCATCAAATTGCCAAGGGCTACACCGACGAGCAAATCGAACAAATTGCCGCTTACTTGGCGGCGCAAAAATAAAAGGAGCCTCCTCATGGAACGTCGTGCATTACTTCAAGCCTTAGGCACTGGGGCTGCTGTGGCCGCAACTGGCCTAACAGCGGGTTGCGCCACCATTGGCGGCAAGCAAGCCAAGGTGGTCGTCATTGGTGGCGGCTTTGCCGGCTCCACCGCAGCCAAGTACATTCGGATGTGGTCTGAGGGCAGCATACAAGTCACCATGGTCGAGCCCAACGAGGCGTTTTGGTCTTGCCCCATCTCCAACCTGGTGCTTGGCGGCAGCAAAACCATGGCCGACATCACCACCCCCTACGACAACTTGGCCAAAAAGCACGGCGTGCAAGTGGTACGCGACAGCGTGACCCGCATTGACCCCAAGGCCAAAACCGTGGCCTTGGCTGGTGGCGGCACCCTGGCGTATGACCGCCTCATTGTCTCGCCCGGCATCGACTTTATGTACGAAAAAATTCCTGGTCTCAACAACGCCATGGCCCAAGCCAAGGTTTTGCACGCCTGGAAGGCAGGGCCGCAAACCGTGGCGCTGCGCAAGCAACTTGAAGCCATGCCCGACGGCGGCGTTTACGCCCTGGCCATTCCGGGCTCGCCCTACCGCTGCCCGCCCGGGCCGTACGAGCGTGCCTGCCAAATTGCCAACTACTTTCAAAAGGCCAAACCCAAGAGCAAGGTGCTCATTCTTGACGCCAACAAAGACGTGACCTCAAAGGGCAAGTTCTTTAAAGCGGCGTGGGCCAACAAGTACCCCGGTATGGTGGAGTACCGCGGCAGCCACAAAGTAATGGACGTGGACGCTGCCACCAACACGCTTAAGTTTGAGTTCAACGACGACGTCAAGGCCGATGTGCTTAATGTGATTCCTGACATGCGCGCGGGCACCATTGCGCGCAGCAGCGGCTTGGCCACGGCCGACAACCGCTGGTGTGAGGTGGACTTTTTGACCTACGAGTCCAAGGCCATGCCTGGCGTTCACGTGCTTGGCGATTCCATTGCAGCGGCGCCCAAAATGCCCAAGTCCGGCCACATGGCCAACCAACACGGCAAAACCTGCGCCGCCGCGGTGGTGGCCATGCTCAGTGGGCAAGATGTGCCGGCCATGCCAGTTTTTGCCAACACTTGCTACAGCTTCTTGGACACCCAAGAAGTTGTGCACGTGGCCGCCGTGTACAGCTACAACGCCGAGCAAAAAACCATGCTGCCCGTCAAAGGTGCCGGTGGTGTGTCGGCCGAGCCCAGTAAGCTTGAGGGCACCTACGCCATGGCGTGGGCGCAAAACATTTGGGCTGACATGCTGGCGTAACCCGCCACGCTTGTTGCAACCAGCAGGCCCCGCGGGGCCTGCTTTTTTTGTGCCTAAAGCTGCGGGCCCCAGGGGGCAGCGAGCATCAGCTGATTTTCTTGCGACAAAAACGACGGCCGTACCTTGGCGGCGAACGCGCCAAAAGCCGGGTCGGCAAACACCCCGCTCCAAAACGCGCGGCGGTCGGCCTCGTCTTCAAACTTCCACAAGTGCACCAGCTTGTGCAGCGCACCCACATCGCCCACAAAATAACTGATCAACCGCGGCGGATGCTTTTGAAAAGCCGGCCAGCCTTCGTTTTTATACAAATCAAGCACCTTGGGCATGTGGCCCACCTGAACGGTATAGGTGCGTAGTTCAAAAATTGCCATGGTTTGCTCCTTTAGGGGGTACGTCTTAATATGCGCAATCTATCAAACAACTTGCCCCGCCCATGTCACCTACCACACCACCAAGCAGCGGCGCCTTGCAAACTGGCGTTAAGCGCCGCCACGTATGGGCTTGGGCCATGTACGACTTTGCCAACTCGGGTTACACCACGGTGGTCATCACGGCGGTGTTTTCGGCCTATTTTGTGGGCGCCGTGGCCGGCGCCGCACCCTGGGCCACCTTGGCCTGGACGGTGGCGCTAAGCGTGTCGTACGCCCTGGCTTTGCTGGTGATGCCCGCGCTGGGTGCCTGGGCCGATGGCCGGGGCAGCAAAAAACGCGTGTTGCTGTGGAGCACCCTAGGTTGCGTATTGGCCACGGCGGCCCTGGCCACCGTGGGCGCACAAGACGTGGCGCTGGCCATGGCGCTGATTGTGGTCTCTAACCTGCTGTACAGCGTCGGCGAGAGCACCATTGCCGCGTTCTTGCCCGAGCTTGCCAAACCCGAGTCCATGGGCCGGGTAAGCGGCTGGGGCTGGGCCTGGGGGTACGTGGGTGGCATGGTTACCCTGGGGCTTTGTCTGGCGTATGTCTTGTCCGCCCAAGCCCGGGGCGAGCCAGCCACGGCGTTTGTACCCGTCACCATGCTTATTACCGCGGCGGTGTTTGGTCTGGCCGCTTGCGTTACCCTGCTTGGCCTGCCCGAGCGCGCCAATCCACCGGCGGCAACCACGGCACACGCCACCCGGCAGTGGTGGGCGCAACTGCGTGCCACCTGGGTACGCGCCCAAACCCTACCCGATCTGGCGCAAAGCCTACGCTGCGTGGTGGCTTACCAAGCGGGCGTGGCCGTGGCCATTGCGCTGGCGGCGATTTACGCCGAACAAACCATGGGCTTTGCCCCACAAGAGACCATGGTGCTCATCTTTGTGCTCAACATCGCGGCCATGGCCGGGGCGCTGCTGCTGGGACATTTGCATGACCGCATCGGCGTCAAAGCCACCCTGGGCCTTACCCTGGTGGGTTGGATACTAACCTGCGCCATCGCCGCATTGGCCCAATCCAAGGGCGTGTTTTGGTGGGCCGCCGGCATCGCCGGCGTGTGCATGGGTGCCAGTCAAAGTGCTGGGCGCGCCATGGTGGGCCAGCTGAGCCCACCGGCGCAGCGAGGCGAATTTTTTGCACTCTGGGCCGTGGCGGTGCGCCTGGCCAGCATCTTGGGGCCGCTGCTGTACGGCGTGGTTACTTGGCTGGCCAGTGGCAACCAACGCATGGCCATTGCCGCAACCAGCGTGTTGTTTGTGCTGGGCTGGTGGTTGCTGCGCGGGGTTAACGTGGCGCGCGGCATGCGTGCGGCCACGTCAGCGCACACCCCTTAGTAACTCAACCCCGCG
This sequence comes from Burkholderiaceae bacterium, assembly GCA_038125525.1. Classification (GTDB taxonomy): domain Bacteria; phylum Pseudomonadota; class Gammaproteobacteria; order Burkholderiales; family Burkholderiaceae_C; genus RS62. Next base: position 34,253 of record JAYPEA010000011.1, read on the forward strand.
CTGGCCTTGCCCCAAAACACGCGGTAGGCAAACACCGTGTACCCAATAATCACGGGCAACACCAGCAGCGTGCCCCACAAAATCACCAGCAACGCCTCGGGGCTGCTGGCGGCTTGCCAAATGGTTAGCTTATCGACCACCAGCCACGGAAACAAGCTATACGCCAAGCCGTAAAACGCCAACAAAAACACCCCAACGGCGCAGGCAAACGGCACACCCACGCCGTACGAGTTACCCTGCTCAAGCCGCAGTGGCAAGCGCGACAGGCTGCGCCGCATGACCCAAAACAGCCCCACCGTTACGGCCGGAATGGGCAACAGCAAGATGACATTGGGAAACGCAAACCACTTGTTAAATATCTCGGTACTCACCCACGGCGTGGCCACCGAAATGGCCAACACCCCCGCGGCCGTTACCCACAAACTTGACGTTGCCCAGCGCACCGCACGGCGTTGCAATTCGCCCTCGGTCTTCATAATCAACCACGTGGCCCCCAACAAGCGGTAAGCGCCCACCAGACACACGCCAATCAGCACACTAAACCATGCGTTGGCCATGCCGCCTTGAAAGCCCGTGATCAACTGCCCCAGCATGTACCCCTGCGCCCAAGACGCCAGCAGCGAGCCAGCAAAAAAGGTTTGATCCCACAGCGGCCGCCACTGCGCTTGTGCTTTGACCCGAAAGTCAAACGCAACGCCGCGCAAAATCAACCCCACCAGCATCAGCGCCACAGGCAAATACAAATGGCCCAAAATCACACCATGTGCGGCGGGAAACGCCACGAGCAAAATTCCCACACCCAGCACCAGCCACGTTTCGTTGGCGTCCCAAAAGGGCCCAATGCTGGCGATCATGACGTTTTTGTCGTCACTGGCAGGGGCTTGTCGCAACAACACACCCACGCCAAGGTCGTAGCCGTCAAGAATGACGTAGGCCAACATGGCCAGGGCCATTACCAAACCAAACACCAGCGGCAGCCAAGCCGCGGGCTGCGAAAAATCGGTGGGCAAATCAAACATGCTGCACCTCCATGGGCGACGTTGCCGTGGGCGCTGACTTGCCCCGGGCTAGGTAAAACAACACCGACACATACGCCACCAACAAAGCCGCGTACAGCGTGAGGTACATGGCAAGGGTGAGGGCAATATTGGGCGCGGTAACCGCCGAGGCGGCCTGCGCGGTGGTAAGCACGCCCGAGACCAACCAAGGCTGGCGGCCAATCTCAGTCACGTACCAACCCGCCACCAGCGCAACCCAGCCGGCAAACGTCATGGCCACCCACGCTTTGGCCCACACCCCATCGAGCGACTGGCCACGCCACAAGCGCCAGGCACTAAGCCAACCCAGCGCCAGCATGGCCAAGCCCACGCCTACCATGATGCGAAAGGCATAAAAAATTGGTGCCACAGGTGGCGCGTTGGCACCAAACGCGTCGATGCCCTTAACCTCACCGTTCCAGTCGTGCGTGAGGTAAAACGACGCCAATTTGGGTATGGCCACCTCAAACCGGTTGGTCTGCGTGTCCGCATCGGGCACGCCAAACAGCACCGCGGCGGCACCTTGTTCGGTTTTCCAAATGCCCTCCATGGCCGCAATTTTGGCCGGCTGATGCTCAAGCGTATTCAACCCGTGCAAGTCGCCCACCACAATTTGCACCGGTATCAGCAGCGCCACCGTCCAAACCGCCACCCGCCATGTTTGGCGCACCGCCTCGGTTTGTTGTCCTTGCCGCCAGCGGTAGGCGCTAAGGCCAGCCACCAAGCAGCCCACCGTCAGGCCAGAGGCCAGCATCATGTGGGCAAAGCGGTACGGAAACGAAGGATTAAAAATAACTTCAACCCAACTGGTCACGTGCGCTTGCCCGTTGATCATCTCAAAGCCCGCGGGGGTGTGCATCCAAGAGTTAAGCACCAAAATCCAAAACGCCGAGGCCGTGGTGCCAGCGGCAACCAAAAAGGTGGCCAGCGTGTGCAC